>NZ_JBMPQA010000001.1:0-532398 GCF_049725055.1 Pseudactinotalea sp. Z1739
CACCCAGATCTCCACCCCGGCGCCGGCCAGCCGATCGCCGAACTCAAGCGTGGGCGCCAGTGACGCGCGGGTCACCCGCTCATAGGTCTGTTCATCACCGGACTTCACATCCAGCAGCACCAGGTCGACATCGCCCAGCATCGCCTCCGTGCAGGCCGCGCCGAGGTACCCGGAGGTGTCGATCGCGGTATGAACGCCCATCTGCTTGGCCCCGGCCAGGATGCGGGCCGCGAACGCCGACTGCATCAGCACCTCACCGCCGGAGAGGGTCAGCCCACCGCCCGTGGCAGCGAAAACCTTGCGGTACCGGCGCACCAGGGCGAGTACGTCGTCGGCCATCACCGCGTGCCCGTCCTCCATCCGCAGCGTGTCGGGGTTGTGACAGAACTGGCAGCGCAGCGGGCACCCGGCGAGGAACACCACCAGCCGTGTGCCCGGCCCGTCAACGGCGGTGGACAACTCCCAGGAGTGCACCGAGCCCAACTCGCCACTGCGCATGGCCGCGAAGCGCTCACCTTGGTCCAGTGCCGCCTCGGGCAGTCCGGCCAGGCCGGCGCCGGCCAGCCGCTGCCGGGGGGCCATGAAGCCCTCATCGCCCGGCGCGGCCGCCCCGCACGCACCATTCAGGGCCGTCATGAGGAGGTGTGGAAGGTACGGGACAGCACGTCGAGTTGCTGCTCACGGGTGAGTTTGACGAAGTTCACCGCATAGCCCGAGACCCGGACCGTCAGGTTCGGGTAGTTCTCCGGGTTCTGCATCGCATCGGTCAGGGTGTCCTTGTTCAGCACGTTGATGTTCGCGTGGAACAACCCTGAGCCGAACCCGGCGTCCAGCACCCCGGTCAGGTTCGCCACCTGCTCGTCCTTGGTCTGCCCCAACCCGGAAGGGGTGATCGTGTTGGTCAGGGAGATCCCATCCAGCGCGTCGCCGTAGGGGAGTTTGGCCACCGACAGCATCGAGGCGACCATGCCATGGGTGTCCCGGCCGTTGCCGGGGTTAGCGCCGGGGGAGAACGGAGTTCCAGCCTGGTGCCCACACGGGAAAGACCCGGTGGCCTTGCCGTAGACCACGTTGGAGGTGATCGTCAGCACCGATTGGGTGGGCACCGCGTTGCGGTAGCGGGGCAACCCACGGATCTTGTTCATCACCGTGGTAACCACCAGCCGGGCGATGTCATCGGCCCGGTCGTCGTCGTTGCCGTAGCGGGGGAAGTCCCCTTCAGTGCGGTAGTCGGTGATCAGCCCGGCCTCATTGCGCACCGGGGTGACCTGGGCGTACCTGATCGCCGCGAGGCTGTCCGCCACGATCGACAACCCGGCGATCCCGCAACCCAGGGTGCGCACGATCTGGCTGTCATGCAGGGCCATCTCGATCGCCTCGTAGGCGTACTTGTCGTGGCTGTAGTGGATGATGTTGAGTGCCTCGACGTAGGTTTCAGCCACCCAACCGAGCATGGCGTCGAACTTCGCCCAGACCTCCTCGTAGTCCAGTGGTCCGGTCCCGGCCACCGGTTCGAAGCCGGGCACCACCAACTGACCGGACCTCTCGTCCCGGCCGCCGTTCAGCGCGTACAGCAACGTCTTGCCGATATTCATCCGGGCCCCGAAGAACTGCATCTGCCGGCCGATGCGCATCGCCGAGACACAGCACGCGATCGCGGCGTCATCACCGAAGTGTTCGCGCACGTGGGCATCGGAGATGTACTGCAGTGAGGAGGTCTCCACGCTGATCGCTGCGGCGAAGTCCTTGTAGGCCGCGGGCAGCGACTCGTCCCACAGCACCGTGATGTTCGGCTCCGGTGCCGGGCCCAGGTTGCGCAACGTTTGCAGCAGCCGGAACGAGGTGCGGGTGACCATGGTCCGTCTGTCCTCATCCAGGCCGCCGTCGGTCCAGGTGGCCCAGTAGGGGTCGCCGGAGAAGACCTGATCGTAGGCTTTCGTGCGCAGGAACCGCACGATCCGCAACTTGATCACCAGGGCATCGATGAGTTCCTGGGCCTGGCTCTCGGTCAGCACGCCCGCGTCGAGGTCCCGGGCGATGTAGATGTCGAAGAATCCCGACAGCCGGCCGATGCTCATCGCCGCGCCGTCCTGGGACTTGATCGCCCCCAGGTAGGCCAGGTACGTCCACTGCACCGCCTCCCGGGCGTCGGTCGCGGGGCGGGTCAGGTCGAACCCGTACTGGGTGCCCAGCGTGATCAACTTGCGGAGGGCCTTGATCTGCTCGGCGTGCTCCTCCCGGGACCGGGCCCACTCCTCGGAGAACCCCTCATCTGCCATGTCCGCCAGCGCCTGGGTCTTCTGCGCGATGAGTGCATCGACGCCGTACAGGGCCACCCGCCGGTAGTCACCGATGATCCGGCCGCGTCCGTAGGCATCGGGCAGCCCGGTGATCAGTTGCGCCGAACGGGCTGAGCGGATCCGCGGGGTGTACATGTCGAACACCGCGTCGTTGTGGGTCTTGCGGTACTTGGTGAAGATCTCCCTGATCCGCTCATCCACCTCGCCGCCGGTCTCACCGATCGCGGTCTCCACCATCCGCCATCCGCCGGTCGGCATCATCGCGCGCTTCAGTGGCACATCGGTCTGCAGCCCGACGACGACGTCATCGTCATCGCTGATGTACCCGGGCGGAAACGCGTCGATGTCCGCCGGGGTGGTGGTGTCCACCGCATAGACGCGCCGCTCTCGCTCTACGGACAGGTAGTCGCGCTCCAGTGTCTCCCAGAGGTCACGGGTCTTGGTAGTGGGACCGGCCAGGAACTCCGGCCCGTCGTGGTAGGGCTGGTAGTTGCGTGCGATGAAGTCGCGCACGTTGATCGCCTGGGTCCACGGCCCCACGGTGAACCCGCGCCACGCGGGTTCATGGCCGAGTTCAGACTGGACGGCGAAGGTGGTCATGAGGTCACCTCCCAAGGTGCTCTTGCGCCTCCAGGCTACGGTCACCAAAGAGTGAAGCCCTGGGACTAACGGCCCGCGACAAACCGCGCCCGCCACCAACCCCGGCAGATCGCGGCAGCGGACGGCTGAGACGGGAGTAACGCCCAGCACGTGGCCCCGGGGCGCGCACTCACGCGGATATCCGTATCTGGATGAACCTAGGTGCCATGACACAGAAGTGCCCCGAGTGGGATTCGAACCCACACTGGATCGGGTTTGAGCCGAACGCCTCTGCCGGTTGGGCTATCGGGGCGGATGCGGCACCAGCCTACCGCTGCCGGACAGCCTAGCGAGAACACTGTTGCCAGTCTCACACGAGCCCACGCAGCAACAGCCGCGCGCTCGGACGCCCGAGAGGGATAGAGTTTGTCTCTGTGAGTGAGGATCAGAACGGCGCTGCGGCCCCGGAAAGCACCAAGGACAACCAGCCCCTGGACCTGGACGACATCCAGGTCCCCGCTGCTGAGCGCAGTGGCGGAGGCGAACCGGATCGGCCCAAGCGCCGCGTCGTGGTCGCCGAGGACGAGGCCCTGATCCGCCTGGATGTGGTGGAGACCCTGCAGGAGGCCGGTTACGAGGTGGTCGGTGAGGCCGGGGATGGTGAGACCGCCGTCACGATGACTACCGAACTGGAGCCCGACGTCGTCGTCATGGACGTCAAGATGCCCCAGCTCGACGGCATCTCCGCGGCCGAGCGCATCACCAAGGCCCGCATCGCTCCGGTGGTGCTGCTCACCGCCTTCTCCCAGACCGAGCTCGTGGAGCGGGCCCGGGACGCCGGCGCGATGGCCTATGTGGTCAAGCCGTTCACACCCGAGGACCTGCTCCCGGCGTTGGAGATCGCACTGTCGCGCCACAAGGAGATCACCGCCCTGGAGTCCGAGATCGCCGATCTGACCGATCGGTTCGAGACCCGCAAGCGGGTGGATCGGGCCAAGGGACTGCTGATGACCAAGATGGGTCTGACCGAGCCGGAGGCGTTCCGGTGGATCCAGAAGACCTCCATGGACCGGCGCCTGACGATGCGCGAGGTGGCCGACGCAGTGATCGAGCAGGTCGGCGGCCGTTCCGACGACTGAGGTCGAAGGTCACAATTCGGCAACAAATTGCGCTAAGGTGCCGAAAGTCGTCGAAGGGAACTACTGGTGCGCGTAGTGCAGGCCCGGCTCGCTGAGCCCGCAGACCTGGATGCCGTCGTCCCGGTGCTGCGTTCGGTGCGTGCCGAATCCCCGCTGGGTGCGCAGTTGGTCAACCCCGATGCGGACCTGGACGGGCACCTGCGTGCCTGGTACGCCCTGCCGAACGCCTCCATGGTCCTCGCCGAGGCCGACGACCAGGTCGTGGGGGTCGCCCTGGCGCAGGTGATCGAGGCGAACCTGTTCTCCGACGTGGCCTACCTGCAGATGGAGGCCCTCTACGTGCAGACCGCGTTCCGACGCCGGGGTGCCGGCCGGGCGCTGATGGGTCAACTGGGCCTGGTGGGCGCCCGGGCGGGTGCCGAGCAGGTGGTCACGATGCCGATCAGCGGCTCACGTAGCGAGCAGCGCTTCCTCTCCGGACTCGGCTTCACCGTGGTGGGCGCGCGCCGGATGACTCCCACCGCAGCCTTGCTACGTCGGCTGGAGCAACAGGCCAAGGGTCGGGAGCGGCGCGGGCGTGGTATCGACGAACTGATCGCCCGACGGCGGCGCTCCCGGGGGCTTCCGCCCACGCCACCGGCCGGTGTGTCGCTGAGTGAGTTGGCTGACCGGGCCGAGGACCTCCTCGCCGACGGAGCACGTATCCGCGAGTAGACGGGCGGGCGTAGGCGCTCGGGGGGCCGAGGCGGTCAGCGGATGGTGATCAGCTGGCAGGTCAGGCGCGCGGTCGCCACGCGGGCGCCGTCGTCGTCGGTGATGACCACGTCGTAGCTGGCGGTGCGCCCGCCCAGGTACAACGCCTGGGCCTTCCCGTGCACCCAGCCGCTGCGTACCGCCCGGTGGTGGGTGATGTTCAGGTCCACCCCTGCGGCGCTGCGGGACTGGCCGCCCGTTGCGCCGGCCGTGGCGTGGGCGTGGGCGGCAACCGACGCCAGTGTCTCGGCCAGGGCCGCGCTGGCGCCGCCGTGCAAGAGTCCTGCCGGCTGGGTGTTGCCCGCAACCGGCATCCGTCCGGTGGCGCGCTCGGCACCGATCTGGTCCAGTTCGATGCCCAGACGGACGATCAGCGTGCGGGCCAGTTCCTCGGGCGTGTAGATGGTGTTGTTCTCGTCGGTGTCGGTCATGGGTCATAGGCTGTCAGGCGTGAGTGAGAACGCGCGACCCAGGCTCCTGTTGATCGATGGCCACTCGATGGCCTATCGGGCGTTCTTCGCCCTCCCGGCGGAGAACTTCGCCACCACCACCGGGCAGACCACCAATGCGGTGTACGGCTTCACCTCCATGCTGATCAACCTGTTGCGCGATGAGGCCCCCACGCACGTGGTGGTCGCCTTCGACGTCTCCAGCGCCACGTTCCGCAAGGAGACCTACCCCGACTACAAGGCCACCCGCGATGAGACCCCCGATGAGTTCAGGGGGCAGATTCCCCTCATCGAGGAGGTGCTGGCCGCCCTGGCCGTGCCGACGGTGGGAATCGAGGGTTTCGAGGCTGATGACATCCTCGCCTCCTACGCCACCCGGGCCCAGGGGGCGGGGATGGAGGTGCTGGTGTGCTCGGGCGATCGGGACACCTTCCAGCTCGTCGATGGCGCCACCACGGTGCTGTACCCGCGCAAGGGCGTTTCGGACCTGGTGCGGATGACCCCGGAGGCGGTGCAGGAGAAGTACGGGGTGCCCCCGGCCCGCTACTCCGACCTGGCCGCCCTGGTGGGGGAGAGCAGTGACAACCTGCCCGGAGTTCCGGGCGTCGGCCCCAAGACCGCCGCGAAGTGGATCGGGGCGTATGAGGACCTGGCCGGCATCATCGCCCAGGCCCCGCAGATCAAGGGCAAAGTCGGGGAGAAGCTGCGCGACCACCTCGATCAGGTCATGCTGAACCGGGAACTGAACGAACTGCGCCGGGATCTCGAGCTCCCCTACACCCTGGACGATCTGGCCCGGCGCGCGTACCAGCGGGAACAGGTGCACCAAGTCTTCGATGCCCTGGAGTTCCGGGTGCTGCGGGACCGGCTGTTCGCGATGGAACCCACCGACGCCGAGTCAGCCGACGCCGGTGCCTTCGACGTCACCCTGGCCACCGAACCACTGGGGGAGTGGCTGGGTACCCGGACCGGGAAGGTGCTCGGGCTGGATGTGCGCGGCAGCGGAGGGCCGGCCGGTGCGGACGCGTGGGCGGTGGCGATCGCCGACGACGACGGCAACGCCATCGAGGTGGACCTCGCCGACGTAGCGCCCGAGCAGGAGCAGGTACTGGCGCGCTGGTTGGCCGATCCGGACGCACCCAAGGTGATGCACGAGGCCAAGAGTGCCTGGCACCGGCTGCGCGGGCGGGGGCTGGCGCTGGCCGGGGTCAGATTCGACACCGCGTTGGCGGCCTACCTGTGTTATCCGGATCAGCGTAGTTACGCCCTGGCGGACCTGACCGTGCGCCACCTACAGCGCGAACTACGGACCGAGGAGTCCGACGGGCAGCAGACCCTGGATCTGGACGGCCCCGATGAGGCCACCCTCAGCGCCACCCGGGCTGCCGCAGTGCGGGCGCTGGGCGACGCGCTCGCCGAGGAGGTCGAGTCCCGGGCGGCGACGGGGTTGCTGCAGGACCTGGAACTGCCGGTGGCGCAGGTGCTGGCACAGATGGAGAAGGTCGGCATCGCAGCCGATTCCGGCTACCTGCGCGGCCTGGAGTCGGAGTTCGACGCCGGCGTGCGCGAGGCCGCGCAGAGCGCCTACGACGTGATCGGCCGGGAGGTGAACCTGTCCTCACCCAAGCAACTCCAGGAGGTCCTCTTCGACCAACTCGATATGCCCAAGACCCGCAAGACCAAGACCGGTTACACCACCGACGCCGACGCCCTGGCGGAGTTGTTCGTCAAGACCGAGCACCCGTTCCTGCAGCACCTGCTCACCCACCGGGATCTGATCCGGCTGCGCCAGACCGTCGAAGGGCTGTTGCGCACCGTGGCCGAGGACGGGCGCATCCACACCACCTACTCCCAGACGATCGCGGCCACGGGCCGGTTGTCCTCGGCGGAGCCGAACCTGCAGAACATCCCGATCCGCACCGAGGAGGGTCACCGGATCCGGCAGGCGTTCGTGGTGGGCGACGGATTCGAGACCCTGCTCACCGCCGACTACTCCCAGATCGAGATGCGGATCATGGCCCACCTGTCCGGTGATGAGGGTTTGATCGAGGCGTTCCGCACCGGCGAGGACCTGCACTCCTTCGTTGGCTCGCGGGTGTTCGGGGTGGAACCTGACCAGGTGAGTGCCCCGATGCGGGCGAAGGTCAAGGCGATGAGTTACGGCTTGGCCTACGGCCTCAGCGCGTTCGGGTTGTCCAAGCAGCTCAAGATCGCCACCGCCGAGGCGCGGGCCCTGATGGAGGAGTACTTCGAACGCTTCGGTGGGGTGCGCGACTACTTGACCGGCGTGGTCGAGGATGCCCGCAGCACCGGGTTCACCGAGACCATCCTGGGTCGGCGTCGCTACTTGCCGGACCTGACCAGCGACAACCGCCAGCGCCGGGAGATGGCCGAGCGGATGGCCCTGAACGCCCCCATCCAGGGCAGCGCCGCGGACCTGATGAAGGTGGCCATGCTCGGTGTGCAGCGTGACCTCCTGGATCGCGGCCTGGCCTCCCGGATGCTGCTGCAGGTGCACGACGAACTGGTCCTGGAGGTGGCGGCCGGCGAACGCGAGGAGGTCGAGCAGATCCTGCGCGAGCAGATGTCCGGTGCCGCCGAGTTGACGGTGCCGCTGGAGGTCTCGGTGGGCGTGGGCACCGATTGGCGCACCGCCGGCCACTGAGCATCGGCCGCTCCGGGGGCCGGCTCCGGTGACCTGCGCCGGTGTCAGCGCCCGAAGCGGTGCAGCCGCTGCCAGGGCCAGGCCGCGCGGAGCCAGGAGTGCAATGCGTCGGCCAACGGCGTGTCCAGATCGGCGCGGTCGGCCCGCACCCACGACTGGACGTCGACGTCGTAGTCCGGCGAGGCGGCGGGGTAGAGGTACACGCAGCCGATGACGTCGCCGCCTGCTGGGTCCAGGACCGTGAAAGTGAATCCTTTTCCGGCGGCGAAGTCGTCCGCGTGGCGTTGCAGATCCCGAAGATTGTCCTCGGGTGACATCCCCTCATGCGGAGGCCAGCGGCCATCGGGGTAGCCCGGGGTGTTCCGGATGTGCTCCACGCTCGATGTCCATGCCGCCAGGTCGGCATCGTTGTGCTGGGGGCCCAGGGGCTCGAGCCGGAACTGGTCGGTGACCAGGGAAGTCGGGGGGTTGAATCCGACGGGAATGAATGTCGTGGAAGCCATGGAAGTACGGTACGAGCCGCCGGCGGAATGTCACCCTCATTTTCCGCCGCCCGCCGATGGGACCACTCATCGCAGGGTGGTGGCGAAGATCGCGGTTCCGGGGAGGAAGGCCCCGCGCTCGGGCCCCCATCCGCCCCAGATGTTGGTGTTGCCCGGCGGCCACTCGGGTTCGACCAGACCGGTCACCTGCAGCCCGGCGCCGACCAGGTCGCCGACGTGATCGCCCAGGGTGCGGTGAAACTCGCTGTAGAGCACCTCCCCGTCGGGTCCGGTCTCGACATAGGGGGTCCGGTCGAAGTAGGAGCGCACCACCGACATGCCGTGCCTCGTGGGGTCATCGGGGAAGGCCCAACGGATCGGGTGGGTCACGGAGAACACCCACCGGCCACCGGGGCGCAGCACCCGGGCCACCTCGGTGTGCACCCGGTCGGCATCGGCCAGGAACGGGATGGCACCGAAGGCGGTGAAGACCACGTCGAAGGAGTCGTCGCCGAACGGCAACGCGCGAGCGTCGGCCACCAGCGCCGGCACGGCGATCCCGGTGCGTCGGTCCAGGTCTGCGGCGGCGGCGATCATCCCCGGCGCCACGTCGGAGGCGATGGCGTTGACTCCCTGGCCGCGCAGCCACCGGGAGCACTGCGCCGCCCCGGCGCCGACCTCGAGCACCTCCTCGGAGCGCAGCCGCTCCAACGGACCGAGGAGCCGCGCCTCGCTCTCGCGCAGGCCCTCCGGGCACCAGCAGAAGTCGGCGTCGCCGAGGAAGGGGCCGTGCTCGCCCAGATAGTCATCGGCCACGGCGCTCCACCAGTCCCGGTTGGCGTGTGCTGCCGCCTCGCGGTCGACCTCGACGTAGCCGGCTCCGGTGAGTTCACCCATGCAGCCCAGTATGACCGCCGGCGTTGCTCAGCCGCTGGTTCCAGCCAACGCCGTCGCCTGCGTGCCACCGGTCCCGGATCCAGCGCCGCCCAGGGCCACCTCATCGAAGTGCGCGCCGGGCACCCTGCGATGGCTGACCAGCACGATCGTGGTCCCGGGCATCAGGGCCTCCAGCACGGTGCGCAGCGTCGTCTGCGCGGTGAACTCATCCAGGTGAGCGGCCGGCTCATCCAGCAGCACGACCGGGCGCCGGGACAGCACCGCACGGGCCAGGGCCAGGCGCGCACGCTCGCCACCGGAGAGGCCGCCGATGGTGGTGTCCAACCCGTGGGGGAGGGTGGCGTACCAGTCACTCAGGTGCGCAGCCCCGAGCGCGGCGACCAGCTCCTCGTCGGCGGCATCGGGCCGGGCCAGGGCCAGGTTGGCCCGGAGCGGCCCGGCGAAGGCATGCGGCTCGTCGTCGACGACGGCGAGCAGCGCCCGCACGTGCTCGGTCTGCAGGTCGGTGGTGCTCGCCGTACCGAGCAGGTACCGGCCTGCGAATGGATCGAGGTGGCGAGCCAGCACGGCCAGAGCGGTGGACTTACCGGACCCGTTCGCCCCGGTGAGTTTGACCCGTGCGCCCGGGGGCAGGTCCAGGTCCAGCCCGGTCAGCGCGGGTGGCCGGAGGGGATCGGTGGACCACCGCGCGGTGAGGCGGTCCAACGCCAGGTCCGGGCCGTGGCGCTGTTCGCCGGGCACCGGCCTCTCGCCGGTATCGGCGACGGCGGGCTCGGAGTCCAGGAGCGCCGAGACCCGGCTCGCGGCGGCGCGCGCCCGGGCCCGGGCACCGGCGATGTCCGGCACCTCCCCCCACACGTCGGCAAGGGCCATGGGCAGCAGTGCCAGTAACGCGGCGTAGGGAGCCGACAGTGACCCGACCGAGTGCGCCTGCCACGCCAGCATCAGGACCACCGCGGCCGTGCCCGCGAGCGTGAGCCAGACTGCGGTCAGGGCCCCCGCGCGCACCCCGATGAGGCGGCGCTCGGCACGCTGGTGCGCACGCTGGGCCAGGGCCACCGGGGCCAGCAATGCCGAGGTGTCATGACGCAGGCGCCGGATGCCGCTGGCCGCCTGGACCGCAAGCATCCGCCCGGCCACCGCGGTCGTGCGATGCTGCAGTTCACCCCGGCTCGCGACCGCCTGGTGCTGGGCGGTCAGTTCGGCGCGGGTGGCAAGCCACCCGATCATCCCCACGACCGCGGACCCGGCCAGCACCGCCCCGGCTGCGGCCGGTGAGTGGAAGAGCGCGATGCCGCTACCGATCACCGAGGCGATGGCGACCGACCACCCGGGCACGGTGACCCGGATCTGGTCATCGACCACGTCGTCCAGGTCCCGGACGAGCGCGGTGAGCAACTGGCCGCGGCTGCGCCGGCCCAACCGGGCCGGGGTGAGCGGGATCAGCCGGGCGAAGACGTCCGCCCGGCGGCTTGCCAGGTCCTCCAGGGCCACGTCGTGGGAGACGATGCGCTCGGCGTAGCGCAACACCGGACGAGCCAGGCCGAAGGCGCGCACCCCCACGATCGCGACCAGCAACGTCAGGATCACCGGCTGGGTGGAGGCCTGCACGACCAGCCACCCGGACGTGGCAGTCAGGGCGATCCCGGCCGTCAGGGCGAGTCCACCCAGGACGCAGGCCAGGATCAGGCCGCGCCGGCCGTCCGGGGTGACGATCGGGGCGACCTGCCCGGGGCGCGGGGTAGCGGCCCGCGCGCCCTCCGCGTCTGCTCCAGGATCGGCTTCGGTCACGGGCCGGACCGGCGTCGTCGGCGGGGCCGGATGAGGGGCGGGATCGATCCGCCAGCGCTGGTCGGCGAGCCCGGCCAGGTCCTCATCATGGGTGACCACGATGACTCGCCGGGTCCTGGCCAGTTCGGTGATCGCCTCATGCAGCGCCGGCAACGCAGCCGCGGCCACATTGGCCGTGGGCTCGTCCAGGAGCACCAGGTCGGCCGCGCTCAGCAGCGCGCGCGCCAGGGCGAGGCGTGCCAACTGCCCGGCGGACAGGCCGAAGCCGTCGTCGCCCAGGTCGGTGTCCAGACCGTCCCGGTCACGTAGCGCAGGCCACAGACCGACCCGGTCCAGGGCAGCGACGCGTGCTTCGTCCGGTCTCGCACCGGCGAGGGCCAGGTTGTCCCGGACCGTGCCCGGCAGGATCACCGGACGTTGCGCGGCAAGATGCACATCACCGCCGCGCACGACGCCGCCGGCGGGTTCCCGCAGCCCGGCGATGAGTTCCAGGACGGTGGTCTTGCCGGCACCGGATGGGCCGGTCAGCACGGTCAGGCCGGGGCCGGCCGGGGTGTTCAGGGTGACGTCGGCGAGCGTTCGGGTGCGACCCGGGTGGGCGTAACTGACGTGGCTGAGCCCGACTGTGGCCGTGGATGCGGGTCCCACCTGCGGTACCGGCGACCCGCCCCGGTGCGGTCGGTTCGTGCGCAAACTCCCGCGCAACCGGTCCAGGGTGGTGGCGCCGTCGGCGGCGTTGTGGAACTCCGCACCGACGCGACGGATCGGCCAGTAGGCCTCCGGCGCCAGCAGGATCGCCATCAGGCCGACCTGCAGGTCCATCGCTCCGTAGGCCAGGCGCAGCCCGACCGCCACCGCCACCAGCGCCACCGAGATGGTTGCCAACAGTTCCAGGGCGGTGGTGGTCATGAACGCGGTGCGCAGCGTCTTCCCGGTGGCCCGGCGGTGGCGCTCGCCGACACTGCGGACGACGCCCACCTGGGCGCGGGCCCGCCCGTAGGTGACCAGGGTGGGTAGGCCCTTGACCACATCCAGGAAGTGGCCGGACAGCAACTCCATCGCCGCCCAGCGTCGTTCGGTTTCGGCCGCGGTGTGCTGACCGATCAGTGCCGCGAAGACCGGCAGCAGGGGCAGCGTGAGCAGCACGATGAGGGCGCTCCAGAAGTCCACCCACAGCAGTGTCGCCACCGCCAGGACCGGCACCACCACACCGGTCACCAGCGCCGGTAGGTACCGAGAGATGTACGGCTCGATCGTCGTCACGCCCTCCCCGGCGCGGGTCACCGCCTCATCGTCGCTGGGGCGCTGCTCCGCCGGATGGGTCAACCAGTGCCGCAGCACGGTGAGACGCACAATGCCGGCCACCTTCTGCCCCGTGACCCGGGCGACGTACTCGGCCGCGGCAGCGAGCAGTCCGCGCAGGACGATCAGGCCCACCACCGCCCCCAGCACCCAGCCCCAGGGCGTGCCGGTGACCACCCTGGCCACAGCGACGGCCACCAGCACCGCCTGTGCGATCGCAGCGACCCCGGAGACGACGCCGAGTACGCCGAGCCACCCGACCGGCCCTCGGATAGCCGGCAGGTCACGCAGCAGACCAGGGTCGAACGGTTTCATCGCTGCGTGGTGCTCTCCTCGGTCACCGCGGCGATATGCACACCGGTGGGGATGTGGTGCCCGGAGACCCGTTTGCGGAAGATCCAGTAGGACCATGCCTGATAGGCCAGCACGACCGGCATGAAGATCACCGCGACCCAGGTCATGATGCCCAGGGTCTTCTCCGAGGATGCCGCGTTGTGCACCGTCAAGGAGTTCGCGGGATCAAGCGTGGAGGGCATCACGTCGGGGAAGAGCGCGACGAACAGGGAGGCCACTGCCAGCCCGAGCGTCACGAACGTGCCGGTGAAGGCCCACCCCTCCCGTCCCCGCCGGGCCATCACGAGGCCGCCGAGGAAGACCACGGCCGCAGCCATCGCCATCGCCCAGGACAGCGCCGTGCCGGTCCCGGACTGCATGAGGACCAACCAGACCACGGCCAGCGCCGCGGCACCACCCCCGAGTCTGAGGCCGAGGGCGCGCGCGTCGTGACGTAGTTGCCCATCGGTCTTCAATGCGATGAAGAAGGCGCCGTGGACCAGGAACAGCGCCAGCGTGACCAACCCGCCGAGCAGGGCCACCGGATTCAGCAGGGCCCAGAACCCGCCGACGTACTCCATGTCGGCATCGATGGGAACCCCCCGGACGATGTTGGTGAACGCCACCCCCCACAACACCGCGGGAAGCAGCGAGCCGACGACGATCATCACATCCATCCGGGCACGCCACAGCGCCGAGTCAACCTTGCCGCGGTACTCCAGCCCCACACCGCGGACGATCAGCGCCACCAGGATCAACAGCAGTGGCAGGTAGAAACCGGAGAACAAGGTGGCGTACCAGTGCGGGAACGCCGCGAAGGTCGCCCCGCCGGCGGTCAGCAGCCACACCTCGTTGCCGTCCCATACCGGGCCGATCGAGGAGAGCATCTGACGCCGCCGGGTCTCGCCGCTCTCCGGCTTCACGTCGAGGCTGTCGGTGCGGACATCGTCCCGGCCGAGCACCGGCAGGAGCATGCCGACGCCGAAGTCGAACCCCTCGAGCACGAAGTACCCCACCCACAGCACCGCGATGAGGACGAACCAGATGGTGGTCAGTTCCATGATCAGTCGTAGTCCTTCCGCGCCGATCAGTAGGTGAAGACGAATTCGTCGTCGTCGGACCGCTCGCCCGGGTCGAAGGAGGCGTCCTCGGGTACGTGTTCGGCGCCGGCCCGGCCGTAGCGCAGGCTCAGCCTCACCATCACCACCGCCAGAGCCCCGTAGAGCAGGGTGAAGACCGCCAGGGAGGTGGCCACCTCGAAGGTGGTCACACCCGGGGAGACGCCGGTGCGAGTGGTCATCAGGCCCATCACCAACCAGGGCTGGCGGCCCATCTCGGTGAAGATCCACCCGAAACTGTTGGCCAGCAACGGCATGAACAGCACCGTCGCCGCCGCCCAGAGCCAGTACCGGTGGCTGACCCGGTCCTCATCGTGCTCCGAGCCCCGGCCCCGCAACCGCCAGAGCACCGCCGCGGCCACCGCCATTCCGGCGAAGCCGAGTCCCATCATGAGGCGGAAGCTCCAGTACGTCACCGGGATGATCGGGCGGTAGTCATCCGCCTCGGTCAGTTCGTGGCCGGAGTAGGTCATCTCGTAGCGCTGTTGAATGTGGTTGATACCCTCCACGGCACCGGTCAGTGACCCGGTGGCCAGGTAGGACTGCAACTTGGGGACGGTCAACGCCCAGATCTCCTCCCGACCGTCCAGGGTGCCCACGGTGATGATGGAGAAGGGGGCGCCCACTCCCTCCGGGACGTCGTGGTACTGGCCCTCGGCGGCGGCCATCTTCATCGGCTGCACGTCGTACATGACCTTGCCCTGCACGTCACCGGTGACGATCACCAGCGCCCCGGAGATCAGCAGCGCCCAGGCGCCCAGTTTGGCGCCCTTGCGATACATCGGCTTGTCCGCCGCGGGCGTCTGGTCGGTGCTGCGCCATAGGTGCCACAGCGTGAAGGCCAGCACGAACGCCCCGCCGGTCATCCAGGCCGCGGTGAGCACGTGCGGGAAGGCCGCCAGTTGCACCTTGTTGGTGAGCACGGCGAGGAAGTCGGTGAGTTCGGCTCGGCCGTTCTCTTCGTTGATGTGGTACCCGACCGGGTTCTGCATGAAGGAGTTCGCGGACAGGATGAAGTAGGCCGACAGCACGGTGCCGATATGGATGATCCACATACTGGCCGCGTGGAGTTTCTCCGGGATCCGGCCCCAGCCGAAGATCCACAGGCCCAGGAAGGTCGACTCCAGGAAGAACGCCAGCAGGGCCTCGATCGCCAGGGGTGCGCCGAAGATGTCGCCGACGAACCGGGAGTAGTCCGACCAGTTCATCCCGAACTGGAACTCCTGCACGATGCCGGTGACCAGTCCGAGGATGAAGTTGATCGTGAAGAGTTTGCCGAAGAATTTGGTCAGCCGCAGCCACTGCGTATCGCGGGTGCGCAACCAGCAGGTCTGCATGATGGCCACCAGCAGGGACAGCCCGATCGTGATCGGCACGAAGAAGTAGTGGTAGACCGTGGTGATGCCGAACTGCCACCGGGCCAGTTCCAACGCTTCCATGACGCTCCCGCAGAACGAGGGGTGTAGTACTACAAGCGGTAGTTAGCCTACACCCGCGCGCCTGCGGTGCGGTTCAGAGCCCGCCGAGGCGTTGTTCCCAGCGGGCGTGGTCGGCCCAGGTGTCGATGTCGCCGACGTGCTCGGCCCCGGCCCGCAGGTACTGGAACCGCAGGCCCGAGACCAGGCGCCCGACAGGGACGCCGTGGCCGGTTCCGTGCGGGGCGAGAGCCTGGACGAGTGCGTCGTGGCGATAGGCGGCCAGGAGCCACTGCGCGTGAGACGTGGCATCGAGGTGGCACACCACCTCCACCAGGGGGTCGATGGCCGGTAGAGCGCCGATGATCGCGCTCAGCGCAGCCCCGGCGCCCGGCTGGTCCACCGCGAGCACACACGTCCACGGTGCCGGCTCGCCGAGGGCGGCCACACCGGCGTTGATCCCGGCGACCGGTCCGCCACCGGGAGGTTCCTCACTGACCTGCCGTACGCCGTCGGGCGTGTGCGCCTGCCCGACCACGACGACGTCGCGGGCCCCTTGCGCAGCCTCCAGCACCCGAGCCAGCATCGGCCGCCCGGCTACCGGCAGGGCGGCCTTGTCCTGCCCTCCCATGCGGCGTCCACGGCCACCGGCGAGGATCACGACGTCGAAGGAGGGGGTAGCCCCGGGGCTCAACGGTTCTGTTCCCAGCCCCGCTTCGGGGCCCGGCTGCCCACCGCGGCGACGGGGCGCTCATCCCGGCTGCGGTAGACGATGTAAGGCCGAACCGCGTAGCCCAACGGGGCGGAGAAGACGTGCACCAGGCGGGTGAACGGCCAGATCGCGAACAGGAAGAACGCCGTCAGGGAGTGCGCCTGGAAACTCCACGGGGCGCCGGTCATGAGTTCGGGCTGGGGCTGGAACCAGAAGATGGAACGGAACCACACCGACACCCCCTCGCGGTAGTCGTAGTGCTCGGTGCCCGCCACCGCGATCATCCCGGAGGACTGGATGGTGTTCAGGCAGCCCAGCAGGATCACCACCGCCAGCACGAGGTACATGAACTTGTCGTTGGCCGTGGTGGCCGAGAACACCGGGCCGGTCATGCGGCGCCGGTAGATCAGGATCACCAGGCCGGACAAGGCTGCGGCGCCGGCCAGCATGCCGCCGGTCACGGCGACCACGTGATACGCCTCATCGTTGATGACGGTCTGCGTCCAGGTCTTGGGGATCACCAGTCCGAGGAAGTGGCCCATCACCACCCACAGCATCCCGAAATGGAACAACGGGCTGCCGATCCGGAGCAGCCGTGACTCATACAACTGCGAGGAGCGGGTGGTCCAGCCGAACTTGTCGTAGCGATAGCGCCAGATATGACCGCCCACGAAGATCGTCAGGCAGATGTAGGGGAAGATCACCCACAGGAACGTGGTCATCGCGGAACTCCAACATCGATGGTGGAGCCCAGGAACGTGGGCTCCTGGGCGCCCGTGGGTGTGCCACACCCATCGGACCCGGGGGGTGTGCGCAACTGGTCCAGCGCCGGATCCAGCGCGTAGGGCGCGTTGTCGATACCGACGTCCTCGTGCGGGGGTCCCTCGGCGATCAGACGGGCCAGGGCCAGATTGTCGTCCTCATCCAGATCCGGCAACGTGGCTCGCAATGCCCGCACCACGTCGATCCACGGGGAGGACCGGCGGAGCAAGCCCTGGTGCAGCAGTTCGATACCGACCCGGTGATGGTTCAGCAGCGTCCAGGCGGCGTCGGCGTCCACCGTGGCACCGAACTCCAGCACCACGCACAGGTGATCGGGCAGCTCGGCACGCTCATCGTGGAGCACCACCCCGGCCTTGCGATAAGCCTGCTTGAACTGCACCAGGGCCGCGCCACGGTTGCGGGTGTCCCCGTGCAGGAAGTAGGTCAGGTGCAGACAGCACTTCCGGGTGACGTCGAAGGTGTCCACGTACTGGGTCTGCAGTTCCGCGGGCTCACAGCGCCGGGCATGCTCGAGGAAGTCGTTCAGTGGTCCGGCGACCCGATCCGGCAGGCTCGTGGCAACCTCGGCCAGGGTGGGTAACAGGGCCAGGAGCCGGGGTTCGGGGTAACCGAGCAGCAAGGACACGATCTGCCAGGTGTCGGCCTGCTCCCGGGGGCTCAGCGTGGGCCGGGAGCGGCGGTGCCGCAGCCAACGTTTCATCGGGACCCCGACTCCTCGGACTCCGGCGCCGGTGGGAACATCCCCTCCGGCACACCCTTGCCGTCCCAGTTCAACAGGTTGACCCGACCGGACTTGGGCTGCCCGCCCACCAGCGTGTCGGAGGTCTGGCGCTCCTGCAGCACCGCGAAATTCTCCGCGGCCACCCTGGTGCCCTGGCCGTGCCCGGACCCTTCTCCGAAGGGTCCCGAACCGGTCATCAGGTCCTCGTCGAAGCCGCTCACCGGGCAGTCGGTGGCGATCTCCTCCAGGGCGTGGGCGTCCTCGCCATGAGCCGAGGGGATCACATAGCGGTCCTCGTACTTGGCCAGGGCGAGCAGGCGGTACATCTCATACATCTCCTCCTCGCTCATCCCCACCGACTCCGGGATGATCGCCTGTGCCTCCCGGCCCAGGTTGATGTCGCGCATGTAGGAACGCATCGCGGCCAGCCGCTGGAGCACCTTGGTCACCGGGGCGGTGTCTCCGGCGGTGAACAGGTTCGCCAGGTACTCCACCGGGATCCGTAGCGCGTCGATCGCGGCGAACAGGTTGTCCTGGTCCTCCGCATCGTGGCCGGTGTCCCGGATCACGTCCACCACCGGGGACAGCGGCGGGATGTACCACACCATCGGCATGGTGCGGTACTCCGGATGCAGCGGCAGCGCCACCTCGTAGGTGTTGATCAGGGTGTAGATCGGGGACCGCTGGGCCGCCTCTATCCAGTCCAGCGGAATGCCGGCCCGTTCGGCCTCGGCCTGGACCTGCGGGTCATGAGGATCCAGGAACACCGAGCGCTGCGCATCCAGGAGGGCGTGCTCGTCCTTCACCGAAGCCGCCTCCAGCACCCGGTCGGCGTCGTAGAGCACCAGGCCGATGTAACGGAGCCGGCCCACGCAGGTCTCGGCGCACACCGTCGGGATGCCCACCTCGATCCGGGGGTAGCAGAAGGTGCACTTCTCCGCCTTGCCGGTCTTGTGGTTGAAGTAGACCTTCTTGTACGGGCAGCCGGTGATGCACATCCGCCACCCGCGGCACTTGTCCTGATCCACCAGCACGATCCCGTCCTCGCTGCGCTTGTAGATCGCGCCCGATGGGCACGAGGCCGCGCAGCTGGGGTTCAGGCAGTGCTCACAGATCCGGGGCAGGTAGAACATGAAGGTGTCATCGAAGGCCAGTTTCACCTTGTCCTCGATGCCCGCGAGCATCGGGTCCTTGGCCGCGTGCTCGCCGGAGCCGCCCAGGTCATCGTCCCAGTTCGCCGACCAGGTGATGTTCATGCGCTCCCCGGTGATCAGCGACTGCGGGGTAGCCACCGGGAAGGTCTGCTGAGCGGGGGCGTTCAGCAACGTCTCGTAGTCGTAGGTCCAGGGTTCGTAGTAGTCCTGGATGGAGGGCATCTTGGGGTTGGAGAAGATCGTGGCCAGTTTCCTCATCCGGCCGCCAGCCTTGAGCTTCAAGCGTCCGCGGGAGTTGAGTTCCCAGCCGCCCTTCCACTCCTCCTGGTCCTCATAGCCACGCGGGTACCCGAGGCCGGGCCGGGTCTCGACGTTGTTGAACCAGACGTACTCGGTGCCGGATCGGTTCGTCCAGGCCTGTTTGCAGGTGACCGAGCAGGTGTGACACCCGATGCACTTGTCGAGGTTCATCACCATCGCCATCTGGGCCATGATGCGCATGTGATCTCCTTCTCGGGGCCGGGAGGGCCCGGCCGGGGAACGTGGGCAGCGCCTCTGGGGGTCAGTACCGCACCGGGGCGGTGCGTCTGCGGATCATCGTCACCTCGTCCCGGTTGTTGCCGGTGGGTCCGATGTAGTTGAAGAAGTAGGACAGTTGGGCGTATCCGCCGATCATGTGACTCGGTTTCATCAGGATCCGGGTGAGGCTGTTGTGGATCCCCCCGCGCTTGTTGTCGGTCTCGGTCAGCGGTACGTCGATCAGCCGGTCCTGGGCGTGGTGCATGTACACCGTTCCCTCGGGCATGCGGTGGCTGACGATGGCGCGGGCGGCCACGACACCGTTGCGGTTGACGGCCTCGATCCAGTCGTTGTCAGCCACCCCGATCTTGGCCGCGTCGACGTCGGACATCCAGATCGTCTGCCCACCCCGGGACAGGCTGAGCATGAACAGGTTGTCCTGGTACTCGGAGTGGATCGACCACTTGTTGTGCGGGGTCAGGTAGCGCACCGAGACCCCGAGTTCGTTCTGGCTCCCGATCGGGGATTCACCGAACAGGTCGGTCATGTTCAGTGGTGGCCGGTACACCGGCAGACCCTCGCCCATCCCGAGCATCCAGTCGTGATCGACATAGAACTGTTGGCGCCCGGTGAGGGTGTGGAACGGTTTGAGCCGCTCGATGTTGATGGTGAACGGGCTGTAGCGCCGCCCGCCGCTCTCCGACCCGGACCACTCCGGGGAGGTGATCACCGGCACCGGGGCGTTCTGGGTGTCGGCGAAGGTGATTTGCTTGCCCTCGTGCTCGGCGGCCAGGTCGTGCAGTCGGGTACCTGTGCGTTGCTCCAGGTTCCTGAACCCCAGCGTGGACAGGTGCCCGTTACAGGTGGCCGACAGGTGCATGATGGACTCGGCGAACTGGATATCGGTCTCCAGGCGTGGCATGCCCTTGGCCGAACCGGAACGCACGGTGCCGTTGCGGTGGCGGAGGAGATCCACCTCCCGCTTGACGTCGTAGGCCACTCCCTTGGTGAGCATGCCAACCTTCTCCAGCAACGGGCCGACCGCCGTCATCCGCTCGTAGGTGGCCGGGTAGTCCCGCACCACCTCGGCCAGGACCGGTAGCGTCTTGCCCGGAACCGGTTCGACCTCACCGGTCTTCCAGTCCTTGACCCGCCCGTGCACCGTGGCCATCGCCTCCGGGGTGTCGTGCCACAACGGCTTGGTGACCACGTCCTTGCGCACACCGAGGTGGTCGACGGCCAGCTCGGAGAACCGCTTGGCGATCGCTTTCCACGTATCCCAGTCGGTCTTGGACTGCCACGGCGGGTCGATCGCCGGGTTGAAGGAGTTGACGTATGGGTGCATGTCGGTGGTGTTCAGATCGTGCTTCTCATACCACGTCGCCGCCGGTAGCACCACGTCGGAGAGCAGGGTGGAGGAGGTCATCCGGAAGTCGAGACTGAGCAGCAGGTCCAGTTTGCCCTCCGGTGCCTGTTCGGGCCACGCGATGCCCTCCGGACGATGCTCCGGCGGCGCCTCGGTGGCCTTGACGGCGTTGTCGGTGCCCAGCAGGTGCTTGAGGAAGTACTCGTTGCCCTTGGCGCTGGACCCGAACAGGTTGGCTCGCCACAGCGACAGGATCCGCGGGTGGTTCTGCGGCGCCTCGGGATCCTCGACGGCGAATCTCAGGTCCCCGCTCTTGAGGGCCCGGGTCACGTACTGGCCTACGTCCTGCCCGGCCCTCGCGGCCTCGTCGGCGACCTCCAGGCTGCTCCGGTCGAACTGCGGGTAACTGGGGGTCCATCCCAACCTGGCGGACTGGGCGAGCAGGTCCATGGTGCCCTTGCCGTTGAACACCCCGGTGGAGCCGTTGAGGTTCTCGGCACCGAAGGTGTCGTACCGGTACTGGCTGGTGTTGACGTACCAGTAGGCGGTCTGGTTCATGTGCCGGGGCGGGCGGATCCAGTCCAGCGCGAAGGCCAGGTGCTGGAACCCCATGATCGGCCGGATCTTCTCCTGGCCCACGTAGTGCGCCCACCCGCCACCGTTGCGGCCCTGGCAGCCGGTGATCGTGGTGAGCAGGAGCATCGCCCGGTAGATCTGGTCGGAGTGGTACCAGTGGTTCGTCCCGGCGCCCATCAGGATCATCCCGCGACCCTGGGTGTCGATCGCGTTCTGGGCCCACTCCCGGCTCAGCCGGATGATCTGCTCCGGCGGGACCCCGGTGATGTCGGAGGCCCACGCCGGGGTGCCGGGAACCGACGGGTCGGCGTAGTCGACCGGCCAGGCTCCGGGTAGACCCGGGCGGGCCACTCCGTACTGGGCCAGCAGCAGATCCAGCACCGTGGTGACCACGTGCCCACCGATGCGGCGAACCGGCACGCCCCGGACGTCCAGGTTCAGCGCGCCCTCGGGATTGTCGAACCGCGGCAGTTGCACCAGGGCGGCCGAACCGCCGTCGTCATGGCCGTACAGGCTCAGCGCCGGTTCGATGTCGCCCAGGTCCAGGTTCCACTTCCCGGCCCCCTCCGGGCCGAACCGGTGCCCGATCGAACCGTTCGGGACCGCGACCTCGCCGTTGATCTCATCCAGCACCACCGGCTTCCACATCGCGTTCTCACTGTCGCGCTGGGGGTTGTCGAAGTCCCCGGCGACCAAGAACTTCCCCGGCCGGTAGGTGCCGTCGGTGTCCTCGACCTCATCGAGGGTGACCAGGTAGGGCAGGTCGGTGAAGCGGCGGTTGTAGTCGGTGAAGAAGTCCACCTGCCGGTCCGCGAAGTACTCCTTCAGCAGGACGTGACCCATCCCCATCGCCAGCGCACCGTCGGTGCCCGGAGCCGAGGCGACCCACTCGTCGGCGAACTTGACGCTCTCGGCGTAGTCGGGAGCCACCGAGATCACCTTCTGCCCGCGGTAGCGTGCCTCGATCATCCAGTGCGCGTCCGGGGTGCGGGTGACCGGGACGTTGGAGCCCCACATGATCAGGTATCCGGCGTCCCACCAGTCCCCGGACTCGGGCACGTCGGTCTGGTCCCCGAACATCTGCGGAGAGGCATTGGGCAGGTCGGCGTACCAGTCGTAGAAACTCAGCATCGGCGCACCGATGAGTTCATGGAACCGGGAGCCGGAGGAGTAACTGACCGGTGACATCGCCGGGATCGGGGAGAAGCCGGCGATCCGGTCCGGGCCCCAGCGTTTGATCGTGTAGACGTGCGCGGCCGCGAGCAAGTCCACCACCTCGGTCCACGTGGCCCGGACCATGCCACCCTTGCCGCGGGCGCTCTTGTAGGTGCGCGCCGACTCGGGGTCCTGCACGATCGAGCCCCAAGCCACCACCGGGTCGGTGTACTTGGCCTTCGCGGCGCGGAACATGTCCAGCAGCACCCCCCGCACGTAGGGGTAGCGCACCCGGGTGGGGGAGTAGGTGTACCACGAGAAGGCCGCGCCCCGTGGGCAGCCACGGGGCTCGTACTCGGGCCGGTCCGGCCCCGCGGATGGGTAGTCGGTCTGCTGGGCCTCCCAGGTGATGATCCCGTCCTTGACGTAGACCTTCCAGGAGCACGAACCGGTGCAGTTGACCCCGTGGGTGGAGCGCACCACCTTGTCGTGGCTCCACCGGTCCCGGTAGAAGGAGTCCCCGGCGCGCCCTCCGGACAGGTGCAGGCTGCGTTTGTCCTCGCTGACCTCGGCGCTACCGAAGAAGCGCCGGGTGCCCACCAGGGCGCCGCTGAGGGGGCCTTCAATCGTGGGGGGCTTGGTGGTGGTCATGCTGGGCCTCCGGTGAGCGGTGTCATCGTTCGTAGGTGGGCGCGGCAGGCGTGCGGGCCCACCTTGGGTTGCAGACTGACTCGCACCTCGGGTTCCCCGATGGCCTCGAGCGTGCCGCGCAGCAGACCGCGGTGGGCCGCGCAGACCACTTCGGGATCCTCGGTGGCCAGGGCAAGGAAGGGGCAGTAGTGCAACGTCAGTTCCACCGACGCGCCGGTGGTGCGCACGTTCGGCCCGTAGCCCCAATCGGTCAGTTCATCGATCAGCCGGCCGATCTTAGCCAGCCAGGTGCCGGGTGTGCGGGCCGGGGCTGGTGAGAGCCCGGGTCCGGCCTGCACCCGAGCCCGGGCCCAGGCCAGCCCGGCCTCCTCGGCCCGGGCGGGTCCGTCCTTGCCTGCCTCGAGACCGGCATGGAGGCCGGCCAGCGCCTCGTGGTGCCGGCTCGTGGTGGGCGCGGGCCAGCGGCTCAGGTGCGAGGTGTAGATCTTGCGCGGACGGCCCACCCCGGCGGGCGGCTCGAAGTGGGCGTCGAGGAAGCCGGCGCCGACCAGTCGCTCGAGGTGGAATCGCACCGTGGTCACGTGCAGGCCGGTGAGCTCGGCCAATTCCCTGGCCGTGCGTCCGGGCGGTGTCGCGGAATCCAGGTCACGGCTGTGGAACAACTCGACCAGGTGTTCCAGGAGTTCCTTGCGCACCGGCGACTCCAGTACTCCCAAACCATCCACCGGTTGCCGGTCCATCATTGGATCCTCGCAATTTGAAGGAACTGCCCTCACGAGCAATCTAGGCCGATCCCGGGGCCCCCGCAAGCGTTCCTGCCCAATCAATTGACCATTGAATTTGGCAACGCTGGCCTTGGAAAATGCGGCTTGAGCGCTCTATTCCAACCGTCGCGGAGAATGCAGCGGGATGACCGTTCGGGCATTTGCCGGCTGCGTCGCGTGCGCATTCCTGACCGGATTTCCAGGACGCATCGCGGCTCCGGCCCGGCAGCGCGACAGGTCTCCAGCGCGGTGCGCCCGGGGCGCGTGAGGGGTGTCGTGGCGGCGTGGGGATTTGCACAACTCAGATATGTAATAATTGGGCGTCCAAGCCCGACGCTCACCCGAGGAGCCAGCGATGACCGACGCCCGCCCGATGCTGAACGTGATCCAGGAGCCCGCCGGGTGCGCCTGCGGTGAGCACGATGGTGACCTGCCCGAACTGGATGTACGCCCCATCCCGCACCGGATCCGGCATGGGAGCGTGTTCGGTGCGCTGTCAGCGATCGGTTCCGGTGAGGCCATGGTGCTGGTAGCCCCGCACGACCCCAAGCCGTTGCTGGCCCAGATCGCCGAACGGGAGGCCGGCAGCATCTCGGTGACCTACCTGGAGCAGGGCCCGGAGGCTTGGCGGCTGCGGCTGCAGCGCGACTAGCACGGAGAGGTCATTGACGACGACGGCGCCACCGGTCCGACCGGCGACCGGAACCGGCCGTAGCACGAGAGCGGGCCGGCTGGTACTGCTGTCAGCCGCCGGCGTGAGCATGCTCGCCGGGCTGAATGCCGCCCTGCTGCTGCTGGGCCTGCCCGCCCCGGCGACCTCGGCGGGCCTGCCCGTGCTGCACGGCATGTTGATGGTGCTGGGCTTCCTGGGCGCCCTGATCTCACTTGAGCGCGCGGTGGCGCTGCGGAGCGCCTGGGGCTTCCTCGCACCGACGTTGCTCGGTGGCGGCGGGCTGGCGCTGCTCAGCCCGGCACCGCCGGTGCTGGGCCAGCTGCTACTGGTCAACGGGGCGGCCGTGCTGTGCGCGGTCTACGTGCAACTCTGGCGGCGGTCCTGGGACAACACCGTGCTGGTGCAACTGCTCGGTGCGTTGCTGGCCCTGTTCGCGGCCGCGTTCTGGATCCGGGTTGAGATTGTGGACCTGGTCGCGCTGTTGTCCGGATTCATCGTGCTCACCATCGTCGCCGAACGGGTGGAACTGGCCCGGATCTCCCTGCCCCGCTGGGCCGAGCCGATCGTCCTGATGCTGGCCGGTGCGCTGGTTCTCGCGTCGTTGGCGACCATGGTCTTCTCCCGTGCGGGAGCGGCGGCCTTCGGTCTCACGCTGCTCCTCCTGGCCGCTTACCTCGGGTGGCATGATGTGGCCCGCCGGATGGTTCGGGCCAAGGGCTTGCCCAGGTTCGCCGCGGCCGCGATGCTCGCCGGGTACGCGTGGCTGGCCCTGGCGGGCCTGGTCTGGATGATGGGTGGACCGGCCGGGGTGCCGCACTGGTACGACCTGGTGGTGCACGGGATCTTTCTGGGCTTCGGCATGTCGATGGTGTTGGCGCACGCCCCGGTGATCCTGCCGGCGGTACTGAGGATCTCGCTGCCCTACCACCCGGTGTCGTGGGCGCCCCTGACGGTGCTGCACGCCGGGATGGTGGTTCGCACGTTGGGAATGGTGACGGAAGTGAACACGGTGTGGCAGGTCGGGGGCCTGTTGACGATCGCGGCATTGCTGCTGCTGGCACTCAGCGCGGTGGGCGTGGCGGTCTGGGCCGGCAGGAACCGAACGACACCGGCGGCCCGGGCATGAGAACCACCACCTCCCCGCCGCAGGCGGGTGCGTCCACCACCCGGGGCGTCTGGGCGATGCGGGACCGGCCCGCCCTGCTGTGGCTCGTTGTGGCGGTGATCATGGCCATCGCCCACCCGTTCGTGCCCGAGTCCCGCTGGCTGATGGTGCACCTGGTGCTGCTGGGCGCCGCCACCCACTCGATCATGGTCTGGAGCGTCTACTTCGCCCAGGCCCTGCTGAAGACTCCCACGGAACTGGATGACCGCCGTCGTCAGTCCAGGCGGTTGGCCACCCTGCTGGTGGGTGTCACAATGGTGATGGTCGGGGTGCCCACCACGATCTGGCCCCTCACGGTGGCCGGCGCCGTCCTGGTGGTCACCGCTGTGGTGGCGCACTTCCTGGCGCTGTGGCGCCGGCTGCGGCACGCGCTGCCGGGCCGGATGCGGATCACCGTGCATTACTACCTGGCCGCGGCCGTCTTCCTCCCGGTCGGCGCACTGTTCGGGGTGATGCTGGCGCGCGGGTACGCCGACCCCCTGCACGGCCAGCTGCTCCTGGCGCACTCGATGCTGAATGTGCTCGGCTGGGTGGGACTCACCGTGACCGGCACGCTGATCACGCTGTGGCCCACGATGCTGCGCACCCGGATGGACGAGCGGGCCGAGCGCCTGGCCAAGCGGGCTCTCCCGGTGTTCGGCGCGGCCCTGGTGGTGGTCCTGACCGGGGCGCTGGCCGGTGTGCTGGCCGTGGTCGGCGCGGGATTGCTGGCCTACGTTCTGGCGCTGGTCTGGTGGGGCCGGGCGCTGGTGCGGCCCGCGCGTACCCGTCCACCGCGCGAGTTCGCCCCGGCCTCGGTGGCCGCCGCGATGATCTGGGCGGTGGTCGGTCTGGGGTGGCTGACGCTGAACACCATGATGAGTTCGACCTGGGGGGAACTGACCGCCGGGTTCGGCCCCGTCGTGGCGGTGATCGTGGCGGGCTTCGCCGCGCAGCTCCTCACCGGCGCGATGTCCTACCTGATCCCGGTGGTGCTGGGTGGGGGCCCGGTGGCGGTGCGGACCACCCAATGGTGGTTCAACCGGGCCGGTGCCGCCCGCCTGGTCCTCATCAACCTCGGCCTGGTCATCTTCCTGCTTCCGGTGCCCAGTGCCGTGCGGGTGACCACCTCGGTGGTGACGCTGGCCGGTCTGGCCTGGTTCATCCCGTTGATGCTCGGTGCGATCCGGGCCCGCCGGGCACTGCGCGAGGAACAGGAGGCAGCGGCTGCCGATGCCGGGAGCGTCGAGCGCACTGAGAGCACCGTGGCGGTGTCCCGGGAGTATGCCCGGGGCCCGTTCTGGCGGGGTGGGCAGTTCGTGGGGGCGATCACCGCGCTGGCGGTGGCGACCGCCGTGGGGGTGGGTATGGATCCGGCCGCCGCCGGTCTGGGCACTCCCGCCGGTACTGCGGGGACCGGCGCGGCCGAGGACGTCGTCCCGACCGGGCGGACCACGACCGTGCAGGTGGTGGCCGACGACATGCGGTTCAGCCCCGACCACATCGAGGTCCCCGTGGGGAACAGGCTCGTGATCGAACTGATCAATGAGGACACCTCCGACGTACACGACCTGATCCTGGGCAGTGAGCAGACGCCGCGGCTGGCCACCGGGGAGTCGGCCACGTTGGAGGCCGGTGTCATCTCCGGGTCGTTGGAGGGCTGGTGCACCATCGTGGGGCACCGGCAGATGGGAATGGTGCTCACCGTCAGCGCGGTCGGCGCCGACGGTACGCCGGTGCCGGCCGACCAGGCCGGGCCGGAAGGGGACGATGACGACGTCGCCGCGGCGGGCGGGCACGGCCACGCCGGGCACCGAGGCGGGCAGGGCGATACCGACGGGCCACGACCGTCGATCCTGCCCGACGCGGCAGAAGTCACCGGCTTCGTCGATCCCGGGCTGCCGCCGCTGGACACCGACGCGGGCACCGTCCACGAGCTCACCCTGACGGCCCAGGAGGTGGAGCTGGAGGTGGCCCCGGGAGTGTGGCAGCGCCGATGGACCTTCAACGGTCAGGTACCCGGTCCCACGGTGCACGGGCGGGTCGGGGACGTCTTCGAGATCACCCTGGTCAACGACGGCACGATCGGGCACTCGATCGACTTCCACGCGGGGTCGCTGGCCCCCGACGAGCCGATGCGCACGATCGCCCCGGGGGAGTCGCTGGTCTACCGCTTCACTGCCGGGATGGCCGGGATCTGGCTCTATCACTGCGGCACCGACCCGATGACCAGCCACATCGGGGCGGGCATGTTCGGGGCGGTCATCATCGAACCCGACGACCTGGAGCCGGTGGACCGCAACTACGTGCTGGTCCAGTCCGAGGCCTACCTCCGGGCGAGCGGGCACGGGCGGGGCAACGCTGCCGAGGTGGACGCCGACCGCGCCCGGGCCGGCTCCGCCGATGCGGTCGCGTTCAACGGCATTGCCTTCCAGTACCGTCAGCAGCCGCTCCCGGCACGGGTGGGGGAGCGGGTGCGGTTCTGGGTGCTCAACGCCGGCCCCAACCGGGGCAGCAGTTTCCACATCGTCGGTTCGCAGTTCGACACCGTCTTCCACGAGGGCGGCTACCACCTGAACCGCGGGGTGGACGCCTTCGGCGACACCGGCGGCGGCAGTCAGGCGCTCTCGGTCGCGGTGGCTCAGGGCGGGTTCGTCGAGACCGTCTTCGGCGAGGCCGGGAACTACCCGATGGTCAGCCACGTGATGGCTGATGCCGAACGAGGTGCCTCGGGGATCGTCACGGTGACCGAGTAGGCGAGGGCACGTGGAGTTTTTCAGACCTAGACTGAAGCGATGACGTCCCTGCCGCCCCTGGTCGAACCGGTGCCGGCTCTGTCCGCGACGGAAGCGGCCCGCACCGCGCGTCAGACGCTGCTGCCGGAGTTCGGTGAGATCGGCCAGCGCCGTCTCGCAGCCGCCCGCGTGCTGGTGGTGGGAGCCGGAGGACTCGGTGCACCCGTGCTGCAGTACCTGGCCGCTGCCGGGGTCGGCGGCCTGACGATCATCGACGACGACGTGGTCGAGGCCTCGAACCTGCACCGGCAGGTGATCCACGCCCATGAAGACCTCGGATCCTCCAAGGCGCAGAACGCCCGGCGGCGGGTGCTCGGGCTCAACCCCGGTGCACAGGTGCGACTGCACGAAGAGCGGCTCACCGATGACAACGCGGCCCGGATCCTCACCGGGCACGATCTGGTACTGGACGGGACCGACACCTTCGCCACCCGCTATCTGGTGGCAGACACCTGCGCGGAGTTGGCGATCCCGCTGGTGTGGGGTTCGGTGCTGCGTTTCGACGCCCAGGTGTCGGTGTTCTGGTCCGCGCCACCCTCACCCGCCGCGCCGGTCACGATGCGTGACCTGTTCCCCCGACCGCCGGCGCCGGGCACGGTGCCCTCGTGTGCTGAGGCCGGGGTGATCGGGTCCCTGTGCGGCATCGCCGGCTCGATGATGGCCACCGAGGCGATCAAACTCATCACCGGGATGGGTCAGGTGCTGCTGGGCCGGGTCGCCGTCATCGACGCGCTCACGATGCGAGTTCACGAGGTCCCGTTGCACACCGGCCGGGGCGCCCATGAGGCCGTGCCGGCGATGGGCGAAACTGCGTCCGCGCCCGGCGCCGCAGTCGGGGACCCCCTGGGGGCGGTCCGGCCACCGGACGGGGTCACCACCCTGGACCTGGGTGCATTCCAGCAGCGCCGGGACCGGACCGACAAAGCGGCGACGGTGCTGCTGGACGTGCGCGAGCCCGATGAGGCCGCCCATGACGCGTTGCCCGGAGCAGTGAACGTGCCGATCAGCGCGCTGCTGCAGGCAGCCCGGGGGGCAGATGAGACGCAGGCGGTCACGGACCTGCTGCGCCGGGCCGGACTGGACGATGAGCAGGATGTGGTCACCTACTGCTCCGCAGGTGTCCGAGCTGCACGGGCCACCCGCTTGCTCACCCGGGCCGGCTGGACCAGTGCGGTGCTGGCCCCCGGAGCGGTGGACCACCTACGCCAGGAACCGGAGCTGGTATGAGTGACCTGATCGCGGTGTCCGACCAGCGCGAGCGCATCCTGTCCGGGATGCGGCCGCTGACGGCCCAGCACCTCCCGCTGACCGAGGCCCACGGCTTACGCCTCGTCGAAGCTGTGCACGCGCGCTTCCCGGTTCCGCCATGGGACAACTCGGCCATGGACGGTTACGCCGTCCGGTTCGCCGACGTGGCCGGTGCAGCCGCAGATACCCCGGTCACGCTCGACGTCGTCGCCGACCTGCCCGCGGGCAGCGGCCTGGACCCGGCGCTGGGGCAGGGGCAGGCGGCCCGGATCATGACCGGGGCGGTGCTGCCCACCGACGCCGACACCGTGGTGCAACTGGAGCACACCGACCGCACCGACCCGCACGGCGCACTCGCCGCGACCGTGACCGTCAACCAGCCCCAGACGCACGGCCGGCACGTGCGATCCGCCGGCGGGGACATGATGCCAGGGGACCTCGTCGCCCCGGCCGGCACGTACCTCAACGCGACGGCTTTGGCCTCGCTGGCCTCCACCGGCCAGGGCAGGGTCGGCGTGCACCCTCGGGCGAAGGTCGCCGTTATCGCCACCGGCAGCGAACTGCTGCCACCGGGCGCGGACCTGGCCCGGGGCCAGATCCCGGACTCCAACTCGTTACTCATCCGTGCGCTGGCCCGCCAGGCAGGTGCCGAGGTGGTGAGCGCCGCACCGGTCGGGGACGACCCCGCCGAACTGGCCGACCACCTGGCCCAGGTTGAGCCGCTGGCGGATGTGATCGTGCTGACCGGGGGAGTCAGCGCCGGCGCCTACGACCCGTTGACTCGCGTGTTCGCCGGCTCCGAGGAGGTCACCTTCAGCAAGGTCGCGATGCAGCCGGGCAAGCCCCAGGCGTTCGGCCGGTACGGCGGCGCGTGGCTGTTCGGCCTGCCCGGGAACCCGGTCAGCGCATGGGTGTCCTTCCACGTGTTCGTCCGGCCGGCGCTGCAGTTGCTGCACGGTGCACCGCCGGACGTCGTGTTGCCCGCCACAGTGCCGGCCCGTGTCACCCAGGGATGGCGCACCCCACCGGTGCGTGACCAGTACCTGCCCGCCCGGGTGCGGCCCGGCGCCGATGGGCACGCCGAGATCAGCCCGGCCGCCAGGCACGGGTCCCAGTCGCACCTGGTGGCCAGCCTCGCACGGGCCAACGGGTACGCCATCGTCCCCGGGCACATCGATCATGTCGAGCCCGGCGACATCGTCGAGGCCGTCGTCGAACCGGGAGGACATCTATGACCGCCTTCACCCACCTGGACCAGGCGGGCCACGCCCGAATGGTCGATGTCACCGAGAAGTCACCCACGATCCGGTCGGCAACGGCCAGTGCGTTCGTGCACTGCAACGCTGAGGTGATGGGCCATCTGCACGACGGCACCGCACCGAAGGGCGATGTGTTCGCCGTGGCCAGGATCGCGGGAATCAACGCCGCCAAGAAGTGTGCGGATCTGTTGCCGCTGGCCCATGTGATCGGGGTGCACGGGGCGAACGTTGACGTCGAGCCGGCCGAGGGCGGGGTGCGCATCGTCGCCACGGTTCGCACCGCGGACCGCACCGGGGTGGAGATGGAAGCCCTCACCGCGGCGTCGGTGGCGGGCCTGGCGGTCGTGGACATGGTCAAGGGCATCGACCGGGCCACCTGGATCTCCGACGTACGCCTCGAGGCCAAGGACGGCGGCCGGTCCGGGTCCTGGCGCCGTGAGGAGGCAGGCGACGGGCCACCGGCGCCGGCGGTGGGCGCGGCGGGCGGCGCGGCGCCCGCCGATGGATCGCGGAGGACGGCATGAGTGTGCGGGTGCGGCTGTTCGCCGTCGCTGCCGAGATGATCGGGCGGACCGAGGTGCAGTCCGCCGCAGGCACGGTCGGTGACCTGCTCCGGGACCTGACCGCACACGGTGGTCCGGGCACCGGCGACGTGCTGGACCGGTGCTCGATCCTGGTCAACGGGCGCCGGTCGTCCTCGGCCCAGGATCCGGTGCCCGCCGGCGCCACCGTGGACGTACTGCCGCCCTTCGCCGGGGGCTGACGCCCGCCCTGCGCCGGGCTGGCGCCCGGGGGTTCAGCCGCCGATGGCGTTCATCCCACGTGCGGGTTGCAGGAAGCCCGGATCGTTGATGCCGTGCCCGGCTTTCTTGGCGTCGATGCAGGCCCGCAGCACCGCGTCGATGCGCTCATCGGTGTTCAGTTCCGGGTCCTCGGCCCGCACCACCGGGATGAGGTCGTACTCGTCGGTGGAGAACAGGCAGTTGCGCAACTGGCCGTCGGCGGTCAGGCGCAGCCGGTCGCACGCCCCGCAGAACGGGGCGGTGACCGAGGCGATCACCCCGACGTGGCTGTCGGTGTCATCGAGTCGGAACTTCTCCGCGGGAGCACCGCCACGCCCCGGCACCGGGTGGAGTTCCCAGCGCTTGCCCAGGGCCGCCAGGATCTCCTCGCGAGTCACCATCTGCTTCCGGTCCCAGGTGTGGCCGGCGTCCAACGGCATCTGCTCGATGAACCGCATCTGTGCCTGCATCGACAGGGCGAACTCGACCAGGTCGACCAGTTCGTCGTCGTTGACCCCGCGCATCGCCACGGCGTTCAGTTTCAACGGGCGCAGCCCGGAGCGGGAAGCGGCCTCGATACCGGCCATCACGTCCTTGAACCGGTTGCGCCGGGTCAGTTCGGCGAAGCGTTCGGGTTGAACGGTGTCCAAACTGATGTTCAACCGGGCCAGGCCGGCATCGGCCAGGGCGGTGATCACCTTGTCCAGGCCGATGCCGTTGGTGGTCATGGCGACCTGCACCGGCTTGCCGTCAGGGGTGCGGAGCGCCGCCAGTTCGGAGACCACCTGGACGATGTCGCGCCGGAGCAGCGGTTCACCGCCGGTGAGGCGGAACGTGGAGATGCCCGCCTCGGCACAGATCCGGGCGACCCGGACGATCTCATCCACCGAGAGGATCGAGGAACGGGCCAGCCACTCCATGCCCTGTTCGGGCATGCAATAGGTGCAGCGCAGCGAACAGCGGTCGGTCAGGGAGATGCGCAGGTCCCGGTGCACTCGTCCGAAGGTGTCCACCAGTGGGCTGCCGCGCCGCGGGTCCGGGTCCGGAACCGTCCGGGGCGGGGGAGGAGCGGAGCCGATCGTCACCGGTACCGGCTGGGAACTCATATGCCGCTCCAGTGGCCGGCGCCATCGGCGGTGTGCTGCTTCTTCCAGACCGGCAGCTCGACCTTGATCCGTTCCACGACCTCACGCGATGCCGCATAACTCTGTGCGCGGTGCGCGCTGGCCACGCTCACCACCAGGGCCAGGTCGCCCACAACCAGGGCACCCACCCGGTGGCTCACCGCGATCCGCAGCGGATCGGCTCCGCCGGAGACCTCGGCCACGATCCGCTCGAGCACCGACTGGGCGTCCGGATGGGCGGAGTAGCTGATCGAGGTGACCGTGCCGGTCACGCCCGGGTCGTGATCGCGCACCTGCCCCACGAAGGTGGTCACCGCTCCGCACCGGGGATCGTCCACTGCGGCCATGTGTTCCGCGACATCCAGGGTCTGCTCGGTCACCTGGATCATGTTCAGGCGTTCATCCTCGTGCGTCACCGTCATCAGTGGTCACCTCCGCGCAATTGGTCCAGCAGGTGGGGCAAGAGCGGAACCACCACCTCGAGTCCGTCGCGTACGCCACCCGAGGAGCCGGGCAGAGCGATCACCACGGTGCTACCGATCACACCGCACGGCCCGCGGGACAGCGCGGCCGTCGGCGTGTTCCTCAGCCCGTGTGCGCGGATCGCCTCGGCCACCCCGATCAGTTCCAGTTCCAGCATGGGCGCGATCGCCTCCGGGGTGCGGTCCCGCGGACTGACGCCGGTGCCACCCAGGGTGAGCACGACGTCGGCGTCGCTGTCCAGCGCCTGGGTGAGGGCGGTACGCACCGTTTCCACGCCGTCGGGCACGATCCGACGGGTCACCGCGAAACCGTGGTCGGTGAGGTGCTGTTCGACCAGCGGACCGGAGCGGTCCTCACGTTCTCCGGCCGCGCTCCGATCGGACACGGTGATCACGAAGGCCCGGGGCGTGCGCTGCTCGGTTAGCATCCTCCGAGCCTAACCCGCATAAGCGGCTCGGGACGGGCCGGAACCCGGCTGTGCAGATCACGTTGCTCACGGTTGCCCGCAGGCACTAGACTGCGTTGTCGGTGCCTCGTGCCCGCATGCCCGGATGGCTTGTCATCCACGTGGTGTCGCGGTCGAACGCGGGCCTGTTGTCCGGTCATTGTGATCAGACTCGGCCCGTCCCGGTCAATCCGGGTGCGGCGTGCCACGTCAGATATCCCAACAATCCCTGTCCGCAACGGAGTCCACTACTCAATGACTATCACTACCCCCGCCTCGACCAGCGTCCCGTCGGTCGCAGTCAATGACATCGGCTCGGAAGAAGACTTCCTCGCAGCCGTTGACGCGACCATCAAGTACTTCAATGACGGTGACATCGTCGAGGGCACTGTCGTCAAGGTCGACCGTGACGAGGTCCTCCTCGACATCGGGTACAAGACCGAGGGCGTCATCCTGTCCCGCGAGTTGTCCATCAAGCACGACGTCGACCCCGATGAGGTCGTCGAGGTGGGCGAGCACGTGGAAGCACTTGTCCTGCAGAAAGAGGACAAGGAAGGCCGGCTGCTGCTGTCCAAGAAGCGCGCCCAGTACGAACGTGCCTGGGGCACGATCGAGAAGATCAAGGAAGAGGACGGCGTCGTCACCGGCACCGTGATCGAGGTCGTCAAGGGTGGCCTGATCCTGGACATCGGGCTGCGCGGCTTCCTGCCCGCCTCCCTGGTGGAGATGCGCCGGGTGCGTGACCTGCAGCCCTACATCGGCCAGGAGATCGAAGCCAAGATCATCGAACTGGACAAGAACCGCAACAACGTGGTGCTGTCCCGCCGCGCCTGGCTGGAGCAGACCCAGTCCGAGGTACGCTCCACCTTCCTGCAGACCCTGGCCAAGGGCCAGGTCCGCCCCGGTGTCGTCTCCTCGATCGTCAACTTCGGTGCGTTCGTGGACCTGGGTGGCGTGGACGGTCTGGTGCACGTGTCGGAACTGTCCTGGAAGCACATCGACCACCCCAGCGAGATCGTGGAGGTCGGCAAGGAGGTCACGGTCGAGGTGCTCGACGTCGACTTCGAGCGCGAGCGTGTCTCGCTCTCGCTCAAGGCCACCCAGGAGGACCCGTGGCAGGCCTTCGCCCGTACCCACGCGATCGGTCAGGTGGTGCCGGGCAAGGTCACCAAACTGGTGCCCTTCGGTGCGTTCGTGCGCGTGGAGGACGGCATCGAGGGCCTGGTGCACATCTCCGAACTCGCCCAGCGTCACGTCGAACTGCCCGAGCAGGTCGCGACCGTGGACGATGAGGTGTTCGTCAAGGTCATCGACATCGACCTGGAGCGTCGCCGCATCTCGCTGTCCCTGAAGCAGGCCAACGAGGGTGTGGACCCGAACAGCGACGAGTTCGACCCGTCGCTGTACGGCATGGCCGCCGAGTACGACGAGGCGGGCACCTACAAGTACCCCGAGGGCTTCGACCCGGAGACCAACGAGTGGCTCGAGGGCTTCGAGGCCCAGCGCGAGGCGTGGGAGTCCCAGTACGCCGAGGCACAGTCCCGGTGGGAGGCCCACAAGAAGCAGGTGGCCGCCGCTATCGAGGCCGACTCCGAGGTTCCGGTCGGCGAGGAGGACAGCGGTTCGTCCGCTTCCCCGTCCTCGTCCTCCAGTAGCAGCTACACCGCTGCGCCGGCCGACACCGGCGGCACCCTCGCCTCCGATGAGGCACTGGCTGCCCTGCGGGAGAAGCTGACCGGCAACTGAGCCGTTCACGCTGATCAACACTGATCGGCCCGCGCAAGGCCCCTCACCCGGGTTCGGGTGAGGGGCCTTGCTGTGGCCACCGCGTTGCAGGATCACCCCGGCTGGGAGACCGAGATCCTCCCCGTGGACTTCTCGCGCTGCGTGCGGCTCATCGATCTGGTGAGGCGACACCGCCCGCAGGTGGTCCTCAGCCTGGGGCTCGCGCCGGGCCGGGAACGCCTTGGCCTGGAACGCGTGGCGGTCAACCTCATCGACGCGCGGATCCCGGACAACGCCGGGGAGCAGCCCGTGGACGTACCGGTGATCCCCGGGGGCCCGAGCGCCTACTTCACCACCTTGCCGGTGAAGGCGATGCGGCCGGCGGTCCATGAGGTCGGCATCGAGGCAGAACTCTCCCTGAGCGCGGGCATCTACGGGTGCAACGCGGTCATGTACGCCGGGCTGCATGCCGCCGCAGGAGAGGGAGGGCGGGTGGAAGGGCCGACGACGACGCGGGCCGGGTTCGCCCACCTACCGCCGGTCGAGGTGCTCGGCGTGGCCGGGGCCACCCGGGCGGTGGTCGCGGCGGTCGAGTATGCCCTGGCCACCGAGACCGACGACGTCGTGCCTGACGGCGCGGTGGACTGAGCACGAGCACGGTGCGGAGCCGGGCGGACCACGACCGCCGCCCGAACCACTACTGTCGGAGCGTGCTCAACATCGGCCTCACCGGCGGGATCGCAGCCGGTAAGTCCACCGTGGCGGCGGTGCTGACCGACCTCGGCGCACGCCTGATCGACGCCGACGTCCTCGCCCGGGAGGTGGTCGAGGAGGGTACCGACGGCCTGGCCCAGGTGGTGCGGGCCTTCGGGCCCGAGGTGCTGCAACCCGACGGCTCCCTGGACCGGCCGGCCCTGGGCCGGATCGTGTTCAACGACGAGGAGGCCCGCGCGCGCCTGGGGGCGGTGGTTCACCCGCTGGTCACCGACCGAACCCGGGCACTCCTGAGCCGGATGCCACCAGGGCAGATCGTGGTGCACGACGTACCGCTGATCGTGGAGAATGACCTGGCCGACCGGTATCACCTGGTCCTGGTGGCAGGAGCGGGCGAGATCGAGCGCCATCGCCGCCTGGTGTCCGGGCGCGGACTCTCCGAGGCAGATGCCTGGTCGCGGATACGGGCACAGACCGACGATCAGCGGCGCCGAGCCGTGGCGGACGTGTGGCTGGAAACCGAGCGACCCAAGGCGCAGGTGCGCGAGGAGATCGAGGACCTGTGGCACACCCGGCTGGCGCCGTTCGCGCACAACATCGCGCAGAACCGGCGGGCCGAGCGTGGGCCGGGCCCCGCAATGCTGATGGAGCCTCCCGGGGGCGCGCGTGCCGCGACCGGTGCCGGTCCGACCGGGCTGGATCGTCCCTGGGACGTGCAGGCCGAGCACCTGCTCGCCCGGATCCGGCGCGCCGTGGGGGAGCAGGTCGAGACGGCCGACCACATCGGTTCAACCGCGGTCCCCGGTCTGGTGGCCAAGGACGTCATCGACCTGCAGTTGGGCGTCGTCGACCTCGACGCCGCGGTGGACCTCGATGAGCCGTTACGCACCGCGGGGTTCATCCGGCACACCGCGATCGAGCGCGATGTACCCAAACCCCACGCACCCGAACCGGCGCAGTGGCGCAAACGCCTCTACACCAACGCCGACCCGGGAAGGCCGGTGAACCTGCACGTGCGGCACGTGGGTGGCCCCGGCTGGCGCTACGCGCTGGCGTTCCGGGACTGGCTGCGCGCCGACGGGGACGCGCGGGCCGAGTATGCCGACCTGAAGCGACGCACCGTCGCCGGCACGGCCACGACCGGTGAGTACGCACAGGCCAAGGAGCCGTGGTTCACCGCCGCCTGGCCTCGCCTGCAGGCCTGGATCGGGAAGACCGGCTGGCATCCAGACCACGGGTGAACCGCGGCCCCGCGCCCCGCTCAGGCGAGGGTGGCCTGCAGTTGGATCTCGACCCCGGCCAGCGCCTGGGAGACCGGGCACCCGTCCTTGGCGCCCTCGGCGAGCCGCTCGAAGTCCGCGGCGCTGATGCCCTCGACCGTGCCGGTCACGCGCAGCGTGATCCCGGTGATGCCGGTGCCCGGTTCGAAGGTGACCTCGGCCCTGGTCTCCAGTGCCGTGGGGGGTGTCTCGTTGTCGGCCAACTCCTTGGAGAAGGCCATGGAGAAGCAGGAGGCGTGCGCCGCCGCGATCAGTTCCTCCGGGTTCGTGGTGCCCGCGCCCGGTTCGGCCCGTGCCTTCCAGGAGACGTCGAAGGTGCCCACCTGGGAGGTCTGCAGACTGGTGGCTCCGGAGCCGTTGAACAGGTCGCCCTTCCAAGCGGTGCTCGCCTTGCTGACAACAGCCATGGTGTACTCCTCATCCGTGGATTCAGTGACGTGGCCATCCTGCCTGTTCCCCGCGCCAGGCGCAGCCGGAGTCGGCACTCACGGCAAGGCGTCCCACGTGGTGGGCACCTCACCGCAGCCGGGCCGGCGCGTCCGCAGCTCTCACCGCACTCGCGCCGGCGCGTCCGCAGGTCTCACCGCACGTAGATCTGGCGCCGGCTCAGGCCCACCAACCCCAGCCCCACACCGAGCACCGTCAGCCCGCCCAGCCACACCAACGGCATCCCGGCGAAGTCCTCCACCGGTAGTTGCGCCGGGTGGCTCAGCGGTGACAACTGCTGCACCCAGTCGGGCAGGTCGAGAAGGTCGCTGAAGACGCCGGCCACCACGACGAGACCCACCACTGTCCATCCGAGTGGGGCCATCAGCGTGGGAAGCCAGCCGAACAGCAACCCGCACAGCCCGAGCACCAACAGCAGCCCGGGAAGCAGGTTGAGATGCACGCCCAGGAGGGTGCCGACCAGCGACCGGTCCCCGGTGGAGATGGCCGCACCCAGCCCGGTTCCCGCACCGGCCACGACCATGATCACCGTCGCACCGAGTGCGATGGCGAGCAGGTGCGATCCTGCCCACGCGGCCCGGCTGGTGGGGGTGGCCAGCACCGCCTCGGCGCGCCCGCCGGTCTCCTCGGCTCGCAGCCCTTGGACGGCGAAGACGATGTAGGCCACGATGATGTAGGCGTTGAACGCGGCGATGAACGCCAGGTAGCCCTCCATCAGTGCTTGGGAACCGAACACGTCCCGGAATGCCTCGGGCATGTCGTCGGCGGCCTCGACCATCAACTGGGTGAAGGCACCGTTGAGGACGCCCAGGGCGGTGATCGACAGCCCCCAGGCGACGACGGCGGCGAGTTGCAGCCGCGCGGCCAGCCCCAGGGGAGTGCCGAGGACGTCGCGTGCCCGCGCCGGGCCCTTCGATGACGCCAGCAGGCCTGCGCCCAGGTCCCGTCGGTGCTGTAGGGCAAAACCGGCCGCGACGGCCGCGATGGCCAGGGCGACCAGCAGGGCGAGCGGCCACCACCGGTCGTGCACGAACGGCGCGGTCTGGGAGGCCCAGCCCAGGGGCGAGGCCCACGAAAGCGCCGTGCCACCTACCGCCGCCATGTCGCCCAGGGCGCGCAACGCGAACGCCGCCCCGAGTACGGCGCCGGCCATGCCGGAGGTAGGACGGCTGTTCTCGCTGAGTTGCGCGGTGACTGCGGCGATCCCGGCGAAGGCCATGCCGACCAGGGCGGTGCCCGTTCCGATCAGCAGCGAGCCCATAGCGCCATAGCCTCCGGCCACCGACATCGCCGTGATGACCACCAGTACGCCGAGGTTGGCCAGTGCGGCCACGATGAGAGCCGCGGTCAGATGCGCGTGCCGCCCGACCACGCTGGCACGGACCAGTTCGGCCCGGCCGGACTCCTCCTCGGCCCGGGTGTGCCGGGTGACGAGCAGGATGGACATCAGTGCGGCGAGGACGAAGAGGTACAGCACGTAGCCGCTGGCGAAGAATCGCTCATGGGTCAGCGCGTCCATGCCGTAGGCGGGTCCGGTGAACATCCGTCCCACGGGCTGTTCCAACAGCGGCGCCAGGGCGCCGAGCTCTTCCTCAGTGCCGGCGATCACGGGCAGTGCGGTCGAGACGTACAGGACGTACAGCCCCAAGCCGGCCACCCATGCGGGGATCCTGACCCGATCGCGTCGAAGTGCCAGGCGCACCAGTGCGGCGGTACCGGTACCCGGGCTGTTGCGTTGCTCGGCCCGCTCCGCGTGTTCCGCGGGTCGCGTGGTCGTGGTGCTCATGACCGCTCGCCCGGGGTCTGCTCTACCCGCGCCGCGACGTCGTCCCCGTAGTGGCGCATGAGCAACTGCTCCAGCGTCGGGGGCTGGGCAACGATGGACTGCACTCCCAGTGTGCTGAGGGCGCGCACCACCTCGTCGACCCGGTCACCGTCGACGTCGAAGCGCCATTGGCCGTCCTGCCGGGCCACGTCGTGCACCCCGTGTAGTTCGCCCAGCGCCTCCGGCGAGGCCTTCGTCTCGGTGATGAACGTGGTGCGGGTCATATGCCGCAGGTCACGGAGTGAGCCGCTCTCGACGATCCGACCCTGCCGGATGATCGAGATCCGGTCGGCCAGGACCTCCACCTGGGCCAGGATGTGGCTGGAGAGCAGCACGGTGGTGCCCTGCTGGCGTGCTTCTCGGATGGTCTCCTGGAAGACGACCTCCATCAGCGGGTCCAGGCCCGCGGTGGGCTCGTCCAGGAGCAGCAGCTCCACATCGGAGGCCAGGGCCGCGATCAGTGCCACCTTCTGCCGGTTGCCCTTGGAGTAGGTGCGGGTCTTCTTCGTGGGGTCCAGGTCGAACCGCTCGACCAGCCGGTCGCGGCGACGCTGGTCCACTCCGCCACGCAGGCGCGCGAACACATCGATCGCTTCGCCTCCGGTGAGTTTGGGCCAGAGTTCGACGTCACCAGGCACGTAGGCCAGGCGCCGGTGCAGCGAGACCGACTGCGCCCACGGGTCGGAGCCGAACAGCCTGGCTGTGCCACCGTCGGCACGGAGCAGGCCCAGCAGCACCCGGATGGTGGTCGATTTCCCGGCACCGTTGGGTCCGAGGAAACCGTGCACCTCCCCGGCCTCTACGCGCAGGTCGAGGCCGTCCAGGGCACGCGTGGAGCCGAAGGTCTTGACCAGGTTCGTTGTCTCTATCACGGGATTCATCTGCTCTCCCTTTCCGTGGGTGTGTTGGCGATGTCGGCGCGGACCGCCTGGTAGGCCTCGGGGGTGAGGATCCCTTCGCCGAGGATCTCGGTGGCGGCGCGCAGGTAGGAGAGCGGCGGTCCGGAGCCGCCGAGCAGATCCTCACCGATGAGCCGCTCCAGGTGGCCGTGCATCACCAGCGCGCCCAACGACCACACCGTCAGCACGGCGATCATGGTGCGGGGGTCGTCACTGTGCCGGATGATGCCCATCTTCTCGGCCTCGCCGGTTCGCTGCGTGGCGTCATCAACCATGCTGTCCACCAGGTCGTTGACGTGCTCACTGTCCTCACCGAGGCGGCGGGCGAGGTAGCGCATCACGGGTCCGTACTGCTTGAACTCCCAGAGCGGGCCGAGGGGGTCGAGGGAGCCGCCCGGCGCGGCCTCGGTCTTGACCCGGTGCACCGTGTCCACGACGTATTGATCGCAGGCGAGTTGCAGCCCTTCCTTCGAACCGTAGTGGTGCACGATCAGGGCTGGGGCGACGCCGGCGCGATTGGCGATCCGCTTGAAACTCGTGGCGCTGCTGCCCCGCTCTCCGAAGAGTTCGGTGGCAGCCTGCAGAATTCGTGACTTGCCGGCGCTGGCCTGCGGATCCTCGGCGGGATCGGGGCGAGGTGGATGCGGTGTGGTCGGCATGTCTCTAACACGTTCGCGGTGGGGCTGAGGGGCCGGATCGCCTCAACTGCGAGGCAGGTGCTCCTCGAGGAACGTGACGACGTCGTGCAGTTCCGCCGAGGAGACTCCGTGCCCGACGCCGGGGTAGGTGCGGGCGGACAGGGTGGTGTGCTCCCGGGCGAACGCTTCCAGCCGTTCCTGCGCCGCCGGCGGGATGATCGGGTCGGCCGGGTCGTGCCCGACGAACACCGGCGGGCGGATCTGGGCCATGGCCTCATCGCCGCCGTGCAGGCCCGGGACCGCGAACCCGGAGAGCAGCACCGCGCACTGGAACGACTCCGGCTCGTGGCGCAACAACTGCAGACTCATCGCCGCACCCTGACTGAATCCCAGCAGGCCTACCGGACCGGGACTGCGCACCTGGGCGTGCATCGCCTCCAGCCAGCGCAGCACGCCGCGCACCGCGGCGTCGGCCAGGGCCGGATCGGGATGTCCCACCCGCTCCGGATCAAGCGGCAACCAGGCGTAGGAGCCGGCCATCCCGGGCAGGGGCAGTGGCGCGCGCAGGCTGGCGATCAGATAGTCCGGGCCCACCGCCTCGAACAATCCGGCGAGGTCCCGCTCGTTCGAGCCGAATCCATGCAGCATCAGCAGCAACGGGCGGTCAGTGAGCGCCTCCAGCCGCTCCGCTTCGGGTACGGACCAGATGGTCGCCTGCTCATCGATGGACAGCAGCGTCGGTGTGGTGTTCACGAGGTGAGTGTCTCCCGGGGCGTGGGTCAGGATCGGGGCGGTGCGTCGTCGTCCGCCCGGGCCGGGTCCCCGTCGCCGGCGTCCTGCCCGTCGTCCCCCCGGTCGTCCTTCCCGGGGGCGTCCGGGCGGGCACCGACCAGCAACGGCGGGGCCGGGGCCTGGGTGATGCCGGCCGCCTCGTAGGACTGCTGCTCATCCAGGGTCTCGTGCTCCAGCAACGCCGTCACGATGCCGTCCAACTGCGGCCGGTACCGGCGCACGAGATCCCGTGCCTTCTCGTAGCACTCCAGGATCAACGCGCGCACCTCATCGTCCACGGCGGCCAGCAACTGGTCCGAGGCACCGCTCTGCCGGGGGTCACCCTCACGCGGGTACACCTGGATCGGGCCCACGGTGTCGGACATGCCCCAGCGGCCCACCATCTGCCGGGCGATCCTAGTCGCCGTTTGCAGGTCCGACTCCGCACCGGTGGTGATGACCCCGAAGACCTCCTGCTCGGCGGCCATCCCGCCCAGGGCTCCGATGATGCGGCCCTTAAGGTATTCCGCGTCGTAGCCGTACCGGTCCGACTCCGGGGTGGACAACGTCACGCCCAGCGCGCGCCCACGGGGGATGATGGAGATCTTGCGCACCGGGTCCGCGCCGGGGTGGACCATGCCGAGCACCGCGTGGCCGGCCTCGTGATAGGCGGTGCGGATGCGTTCCTCCTCGGGCATCACGACCGCTCGCTCACTGCCCAATTGGGTCTTCTCCAGGGCGATGGCGAAGTCCCGCGCGCTCAGGTGGGTATCACCCCGCTCGGCGGCCATGATCGCCGCCTCGTTGGCCAGGTGCGCCAGGTCCGCGCCGGTCATTCCCGGTGTGGTCTTGGCGACCTGTTCCAGATCTACGTCCGCACCCAGTGGTTTGCCGCGGGTGTGCACCTTCAGAATCTGCTCCCGGCCCACCTGGTCCGGTGGGGAGACGGCGATCTTGCGGTCGAAGCGTCCGGCACGGGTGAGCGCGGAGTCGAGCACGTCGGAGCGGTTGGTCGCCGCGAGCACCACCACTCCTTCGGCGCCGCTGAACCCGTCCATCTCGGTGAGGATCTGGTTCAGGGTCTGTTCCTGTTCGGTGTTCGACCCCATGGCCTGAGTACCGGAGCGGGACCGGCCGATGGTGTCGATCTCATCGATGAAGACGATCGCGGGGGCAACCTTGCGTGCCTGCTCGAACAGCTGGCGCACTCGCTGGGCGCCCACACCGACGATCATCTCGATGAACTCCGAGCCGCTGGCGGAGAAGAAGGGTACGTCGGCTTCGCCGGCGGTGGCCCGGGCGATGAGCGTCTTCCCCGTCCCCGGTGGGCCTTCCAGCAGGACGCCCTTGGGTAGCGTCGCGCCGAGTTTCGAGTACCGCTCCGGTTCGCGCAGAAAGGTGACCACCTGGTTGAGCTCGGCCTTCACCTCGTCGATGCCTGCGACGTCGTCGAACGTGGCGCGCACGTCGTCGGGTTCCACCGGCTTGACCTTCTTGCCGCTGCCGAGCATGCCGCCAGCGCCCCCACCCATCGCCCGGGCCTGGCGGCGGAACAACCACACCCAGAACAGCACGATGAGGGCCAGGGGGAGCAGGGAGATGAGCAGGTTGGAGAACACACCTCGCTCCTGCACCACGGGGGTCGCCTGCACGATCGCGTCCTGGGACTCCAACTCCGCCAGCAGATCGTCCTGGGCGAACACTGGGCGCTCGGTGGTGAACTGCTCGTAGTTCTCGTCCGTTTCCGGGTGGCTGGCGGGTTCGGAGAGCACCCCTTCGATACTCTGCCCGCGGGCGTAGATCGACTCGACGTTGCCTTCCTTGACCTGGCGGGTGAATTCCGAGTACGGCACGGTGACCACCTGGGAACTCATCACGTCCTGGGTGGTGGTTATACCGAACAGGACCAGCCAGCCCAGCCCGATCCATAGCAGGATCCGCCCCCACTTGGGTCGCGGGGGCTCGGAGTCGTCGGGTAAGCCCTCGGTGCGCCACGGTGGCACGTCGTCCTGGTCGCGCCTGTTCGGGTTGTCCGCGGCCCTGCGGGACCGTTGCTGGCCGTCGCCCGCCTCACTCATCGCGCTCTCCTTGTCGGTTGGGCCGCCATCAGTCTATGGGCGGGTTCGCCGGGCAACCCGGCGAAACGGGCCCGCGGCCAGCGGGAGCGAGTGCGTTCGTGTCAGCGGGGAGCCCCTGCGTCCGTGTCAGGTCGCGCTCAGGCTGCTCGGTGCTCGGGCCTGCTCGGCGTTCGAGGGCTGTGCTGAGGGTGAACCTCTTGGGCCGATGTGGGAGGGAAGTCGTAGTGTTGAACCATGCGACCAGTGACCGATCTGCAGCGGACGGTGGCACCGTTCGAGGTAATCTCGGAGTTCACCCCCAGCGGCGACCAGCCGACGGCGATCGCGGAGTTGACCCAGCGGCTGCAGGCCGGGGAGAAGGATGTGGTGCTCCTGGGTGCCACCGGTACCGGGAAATCGGCGACCACGGCCTGGCTGATCGAACAGGTGCAACGCCCCACGCTGGTGATGGCCCCGAACAAGACGCTCGCGGCGCAGTTGGCGAACGAGTTCCGTGACCTGCTGCCGAACAACGCGGTGGAGTACTTCGTCTCCTACTACGACTATTACCAGCCCGAGGCCTACGTACCGCAGTCGGACACCTATATCGAGAAGGACTCATCGATCAACGACGAGGTGGAACGCCTGCGGCACTCGGCCACCAACTCCCTGCTGACCCGCCGCGACGTGGTGGTGGTGGCTTCGGTCTCCTGCATCTACGGACTCGGCACTCCGCAGGAGTACGTGGACCGGATGGTGCCGCTGCAGGTGGGCCAGCAGATCGAGCGTGATGACCTGCTGCGCCAGTTCGTGCAGATGCAGTACACCCGCAACGACATGGCGTTCACCCGGGGCACGTTCCGGGTGCGCGGTGACACCATCGAGATCATCCCGGTGTATGAGGAACTGGCGCTGCGGATCGAGATGTTCGGGGATGAGATCGAGGCGCTCTACACGCTGCACCCGCTCACGGGGGAGGTGCTGCGCAATGAGACGCAGAGCTTCCTGTTCCCCGCTTCCCACTACGTGGCCGGGCCGGAGCGGATGGAGAAGGCGATCACATCCATCGAGGAGGAACTGACCGAGCACCTGCAGGTGCTGGAGTCGCAGAACAAACTGCTGGAGGCGCAGCGGCTGCGGATGCGCACCAGTTACGACATCGAGATGATGCGCCAGATCGGCAGCTGCTCCGGGATCGAGAACTACTCCAGGCACATCGACGGCCGGCCCGCCGGATCGGCACCGCACACATTGCTGGACTACTTCCCGGAGGACTTCTTGCTCGTCATCGACGAGTCGCATGTCACGGTGCCCCAGATCGGGGCGATGTTCGAGGGGGACATGTCCCGCAAGCGCACCCTGGTCGAGCACGGGTTCCGCCTGCCCAGCGCGATGGACAACCGGCCGCTGCGCTGGGAGGAGTTCCTGGACCGGATCGGCCAGACGGTCTACCTCTCGGCGACCCCGGGCCCGTATGAACTGTCCCAGTCCGACGGGGTGGTCGAGCAGATCATCCGGCCCACCGGCCTGGTGGACCCCGAGGTGGTGGTCAAGCCGACCCAGGGCCAGATCGATGACCTCCTCGCCGAGATCAACGCGCGCGCCGAGCGCGATGAGCGGGTGCTGGTCACCACCCTGACGAAGAAGATGGCCGAGGACCTGACCGACTACTTCCTGGAGAAACAGGTGCGGGTGCGGTACCTGCACTCGGAGGTGGACACCCTGCGCCGGGTGGAACTGCTCCGGGAACTGCGCTCGGGGGTGTTCGACGTGCTGGTCGGGATCAACCTGTTGCGTGAGGGCCTGGACCTGCCCGAGGTATCCCTGGTGTCCATCCTCGATGCGGACAAGGAGGGGTTCCTGCGCTCGGGCACCTCCTTGATCCAGACGATCGGACGGGCGGCCAGGAACGTGTCCGGCCAGGTGCACATGTACGCCGATGGGATCACCGACTCCATGCGTGCCGCGATCGAGGAGACAGCCCGGCGCAGGGAGAAGCAGGTCGCCTACAACACCACCCACGGTGTGGACCCGCAGCCACTGCGCAAGCGCATCGGGGACATCACTGACATGCTCGCGCGTGAGGACATCGACACCGCCGAGCTCCTGGCCGGTGGTTACCGGCAGCAGGGCAAGGGGCGCGGGCAGGCACCGACTCCGCGTAGCCAGACCACCGGACGGCAGGCTCTGGCCGGCGCGGCCGCCTCGGACCTGGCGGGGCTGATCCAGGAACTGTCCGATCAGATGCATACCGCGGCGGAGGAACTGCAGTTCGAACTGGCCGCACGGCTGCGCGATGAGATCGCCGATCTGAAGAAGGAGCTGCGACAGATGAGCGAGGCAACCGCCTGAGACGGCTCAGTCCCGGGAGGCGGGCGCCGGTGCGACGCTCTCGACCTTGTCGTGCTCACGGATGACGCTTTCCGAACCCCCGCGAGCACCTGTAATCAACCTGTGACCAAGGGATCCTTGACCGCACGCGGCTGTGAGAATATCTTTCACGTATGCGCACGGTTGCGTGAGAGGAATTTTCATGAGGTCAGAGTCGTCACTTTCCGCCGATGCACCCGTCCGGGTGGTCGAGCGGATCGAGGCGCTGCTACCGCAGATGTCGGAGACGATGGCCAAGATCGGCATACTCCTGCTGGCCCAGCCCACGGCGCCGTTGGAACTGTCGATCACCGACCTCGCTGACCGGGCGGGCACGTCGGCTGCCACGGTGACCCGGTTCTGCCGGCTTCTGGGGTATGGGGGATACGTGCAGTTCCGCGTGGCAGTCGCGGCTGATTCCGCTCGGACCTCCGACGAGGAACGCCGTGCCGACATCGGCCGCAGTCTGCGCCCGGACGACTCCGCCCAGGACGTGCTGCGCAACGTGCTGAACGCCCACGAACGCTCTCTGCGCGCCACCGCCGCGCTGCTTGATCTGGAACTCTGCGGTCAGGTGGCCGACCGGATCGCGGGCGCCCGTCACCTCGACATCTATGGGACCGGTGGCAGCGCGGCGATGGCATCGGAACTGCGCAACCGGCTCTATCGCATCGGGGTGAACGCCCACTCCTGGGGAGATGTGCACGCAGGTCTGGCCAGTGCCTCGATCCAGGATGAGCACACCGTGGCGATCGGGATCTCCAACTCCGGGCTGACCAGCGAGACGATCGAGATGCTAGGGCGGGCGAAGTCGTCCGCGGCCTACACCGTGGCCATCACCAACCGGCTCACCTCGCCTCTGGGCCAACTGGCTGATGCCTGCCTGATCGCCTCGGTGCCCGAGCGGTACCTGCACCCGGCGGACCTGTCGGCCAAGCACTCGCAATTGTTCGTCCTGGACCTGCTCTACCTGCTGGTGGCCCAGCGCAACTACGACGCCACCCTCGAGCGGATCGCCGCCTCGGCCGCCGCGGTGCTTGGTCACCGCAGGCCCGGCCGGACCGACCGCCTTGCCGAGCGACCGGACCGGCACGAACGTCCGGCCCAGGCGGTGCCGCAGTGAGCGATCAAGGCGGTCCATGCCCGGGACACCACACACGCATCCACCCCGACCCGGCTGCGGCAGAGCCCGCCGCAGCACGAAACCCCGAAGAAAGGTGTCAGTGATGACCAACGACGGCACGTCGATGAAGCGACGTAGCATTCTGATTGCCGCGATGGGCGCGCCCCTGGGCGTGACCCTCGCCTCCTGTGCCACTGGCGGCTCCGACGGTGACCCGACCGAGGACCCGACGGAGGACGGCAACGGCGAGGCGGAAGAAGTCGACACGGAGAACCCGTTCGGCGTGGACGAGACGTCATCGGTGGAGGCGGTGATCTTCGACGGCGGCTACGGCATCGACTACGTCGAGTTCGCCGCGGACATCATGGCGGAACGCTTCCCCGACATGAATTTCGACGTTTCCGGCACCGTCAACATCGCGCCGGAACTGCAGCCCCGGTTCGTCGGTGGTGACCCACCGGACCTGATCGACAACGCCGGTGCCCAGCAGATCGGGTTCACCACGATTCTCAACCAGCTCGAGGAACTCGACGACGTCATCGACGCTCCGAACCTGGAGGGTGAGACGATCCGGGACACCCTGTTCGACGGCGTTCTGGAGCCGGGCACCTTCGGTGGCCGGTTCGTCGCGATCAACTATGTGCTGACCGTCTACGGCCTCTGGTACTCCGGGTCGTTGTTCGAGGAGTACGGCTGGGAGCCGCCGACCACCTGGGATGAGGCCAAGGAACTCGGGGCGGCAGCCCAGGAGGAGGACCTGTACCTGTTCGTGTGGGGCCAGGAGGCTGCGACCTATTACCAGACGCTGGCCATCGACTCGGCGATCAAGGAGGCCGGCGACGAACTCCGACTGGCCCTGGAGAACCTGGAGCCGGATGCCTGGAGGCACGATGCGCTCCAGGAGGTCTTCCAGCACATGAAGGACATCGTGGACGCCGGCTACTTCCTGCCCGGTGGTTCCGGCACTCAGTTCACTGCTGCGCAGGCACAGTGGTCGCAGGAGCAGCAGGCCATTCTGTACCCCTCGGGCTCCTGGATCGAGAACGAAATGTCCGACCAGACCGCCGACGGCTTCGAGATGCGCGGATTCCCCGCGATGTCGTTGACCGACAGTCCGGCTCTGGGTGCAACCGCGCTCCACTCCACCGCTGGTGAGCCGTTCATCGTTCCCGCCGACGCCGCGAACCTCGCGGCCGGCAAGGAACTGCTGCGCACGATGCTCTCTCGTGAGGCGGCGGAGTACTTCGCTCGGGAGAAGCTGGCTCCGACCATCGTCGCCGGCACCGTACCCGAGGATGGTTTCGGATCCACCGCACTGGTCTCCCAGACGGAGATGCTGGAAGCGGCCTCCGGAGCGATCTACACCCACGACTTCGTCAGTCGTTATGGGATGAACCAGGAGATGCTGGTGCACTGGAACTCCTTCCTGGATGGCCAGACCAGCGTGGACGAACTCACTGAGGCGCTGCAGTCGCAGAGCGACCAGATCCGTGAGGACGACTCGATCGAGATCATTGAGGTGACGTGACTGCCACCAGCCAGGACCCAGGGCGTGCCCTGGCCGTCACGGCTGGGCCGACGCCGGGGGGTGTCAAGCCCCCCCGGCGTCGTCGGCGCCACCCGCTGACTCTGGATTACATCAGCTTCTTCGTGATGTTCCTCGGCCTGCCCCTGGGCCTGTTCCTCGTCTTCGTGATCTGGCCGTTCGCGCAAGCGGCCTACTACTCGGTAACCAACTGGACCGGCTTCACCGCCGAGTTCGACGTGATCGGTATGTCCAACTACGTCCGGTTGTTCAACGATGATCTGTTCCGTACCGCCGTGTGGAACAGCACCCGCCTGGCCCTGGTCGTGCCGTTCGTCACGATCACGATTGCGCTGATCTTCGCCAGTCTGATCACCGTGGGTGGTGCCGGCAGGGGCAATGTGCGTGGCCTGGCCGGATCGGACTTCTACCGGGTGGTGTCCTTCTTCCCGTACGCGATCCCGGCGATCGTGATCGCGCTGATGTGGCGGTTGATCTTCGACCCGAATATCGGTCTGATCAACGGGATCCTAACCGCCTTCGGATTGGACCAGTTCGAGTCCTATCCCTGGTTGGGGCGGGTGGCCACCGCGATGCCGGTGACGATGTTCGTGATCATCTGGGGCATGGTCGGGTTCTACATGCTGTTGTTCATCGCGGCGATCAAGGGGGTGCCGGCCGAAACGTTCGAGGCCGCCCGCCTGGATGGGGCCGGTCGGTTCCGGACCATCCGTTCGATCATCTTGCCGTTGATCCGCAACAACGTGCAGACGGCCTGGATCTACCTGGGCATCATCGCCCTGGACGGCTTCGTCTACGTCCAAGCCCTCAACCCCAGTGGCGGTCCGGCCAACGACACCCTGGTGATGTCGCAGTACCTGTTCCGCACGGCCTTCACCGATGGACGCTTCGGGATCGCCAGCGCGATGGGCGTGGTGCTGGCCCTGGTGACATTGCTCTTCGCGGCGATCGTCTTCAGCGTCAACCGTCTCCTCGGCGGGCGCGATGAGAAGGGAACATCCTGATGAGCCTGCAAACGGAAGCCAGGCCCCCGGCGGCGGGGGCGGTGAGGGTGCGCCACCGTCGCGAGGACGGCGGGGACCGGGTGGTGATGGGCAGCGCCCACGTCGTGCTGGCGATCTGGGCCATTGTCGTGATCCTCCCGATGCTGTGGACCTTGATGTCCTCGTTCAAGACGAACACGGCCATCTTTTCTTCCCCGTTCGCATTGCCGACGGGGGTGAACCTGGACAACTACGTCACGGCGTGGACCCAGCACGGGATCGGCGGGTACTTCGTCAACACCGTCCTGGTGGTGGGCGGAGCACTGTTCCTCGTGATGCTGCTGGGGGCGATGTGTTCCTACATCCTGGCCAGGTATGAGTTTCCCGGGCGCAGGGGCATCTACTACATGATGCTGGCAGGGCTGACCTTCCCGGTCTTCCTGGCCATCGTGCCGTTGTTCTTCGTCATGGAGAACCTGGGCATCCGCAACACGCTTCCCGGGCTGATCGTTGTGTACGTGGCCTTCGCACTTCCGTTCACGGTGTTCTTCCTGTACGCGTTCTTCCGCAGTCTGCCGGTGGAGATGAGCGAAGCAGCGCAGGTCGACGGCGCCGGGCATTGGCGGACCTTCTTCTCGGTCATGCTGCCGATGGCGGTACCGGGGATGGCCTCGGTGGCGATCTTCAACTTCCTCGGGCTCTGGAACCAGTACCTGCTCCCGGTGGCGCTGAACACCAACCGGGACAACTGGGTGCTGTCCCAGGGCATCGCCTCCTTCGTCAGTTCGGCCGGCTACCGCACCGACTACGGCGCCATGTTCGCCGCCGTGGTCATCACGGTCATCCCGGTGCTGGTCATCTACGTCATCTTCCAGCGTCGCCTCCAGGGGTCGGTCGCCCAGGGAACCATGAAATAGTCCGCCCACCCTGTTCTCCCGCGGCCCGCGGGAGGACGGGCCCACCCCCACGCAGCGGCGAGTCTGCCTCGCCGGCGATCCCGAGGAGTCGGCTGGTTGCGCACCAGCGTTGTGCCGAACATGACAAGTCACCACGCCCCCACCCCACCTGATCGAACGATCGACGCACTGGCCACCGAACAGGTCGATCCCCGCCACCAGGGACTCGACCTGGCTCCCACCCTCGAGGTGATGGCGGCGATGAACGAGGCGGAGCGGCAGGTCCCGGCGGCGGTGGCCGCGGTGCTGCCGGCGATCGCGGCGGTGGTCGACGCCGTCGCGGATTGCCTGCGGGCCGGTGGCCGCCTGTTCTATATCGGGGCCGGGACGTCCGGGCGGCTCGGAGTGCTGGACGCGGCCGAGTGCCCACCCACCTTCCACACCGATCCCTCCCTGGTCCAGGGCATCATCGCCGGTGGCCGCACCGCCATGTTCGATGCCGTCGAGGGGGCCGAGGACTCCCCGGACCAAGGCGCCCAGGACGTTACCGCCGCCTCGGTGCGAGCCGGTGATGCGGTGGTGGGGATCGCAGCCAGCGGGCGCACGCCCTATGTGCTGGGTGCGCTCCGTGCTGCCCGCGAGGCCGGAGCGCTGACAGTAGGACTGGCCTGTAACACCGGATCGGAACTCGGCCTCGTGGTCGATCACGCACTCGAGGTAGCCGTGGGACCGGAGGTGCTGGCCGGCTCCACCAGGTTGAAAGCGGGATCGGCCACCAAACAGGTGCTGAACATGATCTCCACCGGGGTGATGATCCGGCTCGGCAAGACCTACCGCAACCTCATGGTGGACGTATCGGTGACGAACGCGAAGTTGCGGGACAGGGCCGAGCGGCTGGTGATGGCGGTCACCGGTGTGGATAGGGCACAGGCGAGCCGCGCGTTGGATGAATCGGATCTGCGCGTTCCGGTGGCGGCGCTGATGATCCGGCACGGACTGGACCGGACCGGCGCCGAGCAGGCGCTGGACCAGGCCGGGGGCGTGCTGCGGGTGGCGTTGGAACAGGGCTGATCAGGCCCGATCCACCCATGCCTGGGCCAACTCCACCACGGCTCGGCGCAACCCCATCACCGTGAACGCCGAGCGGTAGGGGTGCACCCGGTTCGTCAGCAGGACCACCGACAGTTCCCGGGCCGGATCGATGACCAGCGAGGTGCCGGTGAATCCGGTGTGCCCGAGAAGCCCGTCGGCGTCGACGCCCATGAATGAGGCGTCGCCCACCCGTAGACCGACGGCCTGGCCGAACCCGGCGGCGACGCGCCCGCGGGCATCGAGCAGATCGGTGCTGAGGAGGTTGCGCACGGCGTCATCGATCGGACCGGTCGCGGTACGGATCGCCTCGGCGAAGGTCAGGACATCGGCAGCGGTGGCGAAGACCCCGGCGTTCCCGGCGCCGCCCAGCACCCACGCGGCCTCGTCGTGCACCTGGCCGCGCACCAGCCCCCGGGCCGGGTCGTGCTGGTACTCGGTGGGCACCACCCGGTCGGGTTCGGCGGGGTGGTAGCCGGTATCGGCCATGCCCAGGGGGTCGGTGACCTCCCGCGCCAGCAACTCCGGCAGCGGGCGCCCCGTGGCCTGCTCGAGCAGGAGGCCGAGTACCTGGTAGCCCACGCACGAGTAGGTGTGCACGCGGCCGGCCCGGTGCCGCAGGCGCTGGGCGAGCACCACCGCGACCCGCTCGCCCCGGTGCGCCGGAGTGTCCCAGTGCTCGAACATCGCGGGCAGGCCGGAGGTGTGGAGGAGCAGGTGGCGCACCAGCACGTCCTCGCGCCCGTCGCCGGTGAACGCCGGCAGGTGCCGCACTACCGGATCCTCCAAGCCGATGACGCCGGAGCGCACCTGGGTCAGCGCGGTCACCGCGACGAGCACCTTGGTCAGCGAGGCGAGGTCGAAGACATCGCCGGGACCCAGCGGGCGTGGGTCGGCGAGCAGGCCGCCGTCGGGCGTGAAGAGTTCAGCGGCACCGGCGTGCGCCGTCGCCACGACATGACCCCGGTGAGCGATCACCGCGTGCGCAGCGGGTGTACCCCTTCGTGGTTCCGCACCCGGCTCGCCGTGGCGACCCGGTGGCGTGACCGGGACGCGCGCGGCCAGCGTCGCCGAGTCCAGAGCCCGTTGCAGGGTCGCCTCCAGGCCGTCCATCACGTCTGCCGGTACTTGGCAACCGTGTCGTAGGTGTCCCGGAGCGCCGCAACCGAGTCATCCAGCCGGCGCTGGGCCACACCCACGAAGACGCAGTCCACCAGCACGAGTTGCGCGGTCCGGGAGGCCATCGGACCGGCCCGGAACTGGGATTCGCGCACGCTGGTGAACAGGGTGAGGTCGGAGGTTGTGGCGACCGGAGACCCGGCCACGTTGGTGATCCCGACCGTGGTGGCCCCCCGGCTCTTGGCTGCGGCGAGAAAGCCGATCACCTCCGTGGTCGTGCCACGGTGGGAGAGGCCGATCGCCACGTCGCCGGGCCGCATCAACGCAGTGGACAGGACCGCCTCGTGGCCGTCGACGAAGTGGGACGAGTGGCGCCCGATCCGGAAGAGCTTGCGGTGCAGGTCTGCCGCCGACCAGCCGGACGCGCTGACGCCGTAGACGGAGATGCGGTCCGCTCGGTCGATGGCCGAGACCACCTGTTCCAGGACCCCGAGGTCCAGTTTCGCGATGGTCTCCTCGATGCCCAGGCTCTCGGTGAAACCGATGGTGGCGATCATCGACCCCAGGGACGTGTCGTCGGCCTCCGCGCCCCCGGTCAGGTCGGCCCCGTGGAAGGAGGTGTCCAGGCGGCGTGCATCCTCGCGGCCCATCTCGGTGGCCAGGGCCAGGCGCAACTGCACATAGCCGTGCAGCCCGAGGGTCCGACAGAACCGCACGATCGTGGTCTCCGACGTCGACGAGCGGCGCGCGAGTTCGGAGATCGTGCCTTCCAGGACCACGTGGGGGTCGGTCAGGATGACATCGGCCACTCGCTGCATCGAAGGGGCCAGGAAGCCGCGTTTGGCCTGGATCTGGGACTGGATGCTCACGTGAGGCCTCCGGGTGGTGGGTTCGAGGTAGCGAGCCGCGGGATGTACGAAGGTTACCTTCGGTCGGCTCGCTTCGGAGCTCGTTGACCAACCGCGTCGGTCCCGCTGTGATGGAGGTGACAGGGGCTTGCGGGTGTCGAACTGCGCGGGCACCTGTTAGCGTGAGCCCGTTGGAGGGGAGTATCCCGACCATGGCGGCGTCGTCATCACGATGAGCGTAGGTGCCCATCCGGTGCCGCCAGCCCACGAGCGTGGGTGGGAGAGACCTCCGGTGCCCATCATGAGTGTCGCCGGAGGTTAGGTATGGATGTGCCCCTGTGGGTGTGGGGTGTCACGGTCGGGGTCATCCTGGCCATGCTCTTGGTCGACTTCCTCGGTCACGTGCGCAAGGCGCATGAGCCCCAACTGAGGGAAGCGGGCCTCTGGTCTGCCGCTTACGTGCTCATCGCGCTGATCTTCGGCGTCGTGGTGTGGGTCACCTGGGGATCGGAGTACGGCCAGCAGTACTTCAGCGGCTACGTGCTGGAGAAGTCACTGAGTGTGGACAACCTGTTCGTGTTCGTGCTGATCCTGTCGAGTTTCCGGGTGCCGCGGCAGTACCAGCAGAAGGTGCTGTTGATCGGCATCGTCATCGCGCTGGTGCTGCGCACGATCTTCATCTTCGTCGGCGCCGCCGCGGTCAACGAGTTCGCCTGGATCTTCTACATCTTCGGCGCATTCCTGATCTGGGTGGCGATCGGTCAGTTGCGCCAGGATTCGGAACAGGAGGGGGAGTACCAGGAGAACGCCATGCTGCGTCTGGTGCGCCGGCTGTTCCGGACCACCGACGACTACGCCGACGACAAACTCTTCGTCCGGCAGGACGGCCTCCTGTACGTCACCCCGATGTTGATCGTGATGATCGCGATCGGGTCTGCCGACGTCCTGTTCGCGGTGGACTCCATCCCCGCGATCTTCACCGTCACCCAGGAGACCTACCTGGTCCTCACCGCGAACGCGTTCGCACTGCTGGGCCTGCGCCAGCTCTACTTCCTGATCGACGGGCTCCTCGACAAGCTCGTCTACCTGCATTACGGACTCGCCGCGATCCTGACGCTGATCGGGGTGAAGGCCATCATCCACGCTCTGCACGAGAACGACCTGCCCTTCCTCAACAGCGGTGAGCCGATCGAGGTGGTGCCGGAGATCCCGACGAATGTCTCCCTGCTGGCGGTCCTGAGCATCCTGATCGTCACCACGGTGGCCTCGTTGACCATCGGACGCCGGCGGAAGGGTAAGCCCAAGCCGGTGAAACCACCGCGGGCACTGGGGAACTGAGGATTGCTCAGTCGTCCTCGAACGGCCCGAAAACCGGCTTCCAGGCACGCAAGGTACGGTGCGTGATCAACTTGGCCCGCTGGAACGGGTCGTCGTCGAGTAGCCGGGACACCTCGGCGTCGGACTCGCCGCGCAGGACCAGCAGGGCACCCGGGGCCGCATTGTCCAGCCATGGTCCGGAGGCCAGGAGCGCGCCCTCGTCGTGCAGCCTCCCGAGGAACTCCCGGTGCGAGGGCCGCAGTTCGTTCAGGTCCTCGGTGCGCTGGACGTCATAGATGTACTCGACGGCGAAGATCGTCATGCGCCGACCTTAGTACGCGAGGCTCACCACCGGCGTTCGCGCCAGTGGTCCAGTTGGGGACGTTCGGCGCCCAGGGTGGTGTTGTCGCCGTGCCCGGGGTGGACCACGGCATCGTCGCCGTAGACGTCGAAGATCCTGGTCTGTACATCGGTGAGCAGTGAGTCGAAGTCCTCCTCGCTCGTGGTTCGGCCCACCCCCCCGGGGAACAGGCTGTCGCCGGTGAAGAGGTGCACCACCCCGCTGCTGGTGTCGGTCCAGGCCAGCGCAACCGACCCGGGGGTGTGTCCGCGCAGTCCGATCACGTCCAGATGCTGCGTGCCCAGCCGCACGTGGTCCCCGTGCCGGAGGTGACGGTGCACGGGCACCGGCAGCGCAGCGGCGTCGTCGGCTCCCGCCAGGGCGGGCGCACCGGTGTGCTCGACCAGGGCCGGGAGGGCCCGGTGGTGGTCCCAGTGCTGGTGCGTGGTCACGATCGCGGCGACCTCGCCGGCGGGGCCGGGCTCGGCGAGCAGCGCACACAGTCGGTCGGCATCATCGGCGGCGTCGATGAGAAGGTGCGCTCCGGAGGAAGTCTCGGTGAGCAGGTAGGCGTTGTTGTCCTGCTCCGATACCGAGGCCTTGCGGATCTGCACGACGCCCAGGTCCCACGTGATGCTGGGACCCCCGGGCTCGGCGTGGCCGGGGACGAAGTCTGCGGAGGTGTTCATCGACCCATTGTGCCGGTGCGGCCGGTGCACCGCAGATGACCGGCGGACGCGGTGTGGCCGAACGCAAGCCGTCGAACAGTTGTACGATGTCGGTGCCAGCGTTTACCATTGGCGACGTGAGTGACCACCTCCTGATCCGCGGCGCGCGGGAACACAACCTGCGCAACATCAACCTCGACCTTCCCCGGAACCAGTTGATCGTCTTCACCGGGCTGTCGGGTTCGGGGAAGTCGTCGCTGGCCTTCGACACGATCTTCGCCGAGGGGCAGCGCCGGTACGTGGAATCCCTGTCCGCCTACGCCCGCCAGTTCCTGGGGCAGATGGACAAGCCGGATGTCGACTTCATCGAGGGGTTGTCACCCGCAGTCTCGATCGACCAGAAATCCACCAACCGCAACCCGCGCTCCACGGTGGGCACGATCACCGAGGTGTATGACTACCTGCGGTTGCTGTACGCCCGGGCCGGTACCCAGCACTGCCCGGTGTGTGACGAGAGGATCATCGCCCAGACCCCGCAGCAGATCGTGGATCAGTTGCGGCAGATGCCCGAGGGGACCCGGTTCCAGGTGCTCGCGCCGGTGGTCCGTGGCCGCAAGGGGGAGTACGCCGACCTGTTCCGTGACCTGGGCGCACAAGGATTCGCCCGGGCTCGGGTCGATGGTGAGACCGTTCCGCTGGCAGAACCGCCCCCGCTGGAGAAGAACCTCAAGCACACCATCGAGGTGGTGGTGGACCGGCTGGTGGTCCGGGAGAACATCCGCCAGCGACTGACCGATTCGGTGGAGACCGCGTTGCGGCTCGCGGAGGGACTCCTCCTGGTGGACCTGGTCGACGCCGACCCGGAGGACCCGGAGCGGGTGCGCCGGTTCTCCGAGCGCCGGGCCTGCCCGAACGACCACCCACTGACACTCGATGAGATCGAGCCGCGCACCTTCTCCTTCAACGCACCCTACGGCGCCTGCCCCGAGTGCACCGGGATCGGGACGCGACTGGAGGTGGACCCGGATCTGGTCATCCCCGATGAGGACCTGACGTTGGCCGAGGGCGCCGTGGCGCCGTGGACCACCGGGTCGGCGGCCTACTTCGAGCGGGTGCTGGGCGCCCTGGGCGAGGAACTCGAGTTCTCCATGGACGTGCCGTGGCGGGCCCTGCCGAAGCGCGCCAGGGAAGCGATCCTGCACGGCAAGGACCACAAGGTGCACGTGCGCTACCGCAACCGGTGGGGCCGGGAGCGGTCCTACTCCACCGGCTTCGAAGGGGTGATCTCCTTCATCGAACGGCGCCACTCCGAGACCGATTCGGACTGGTCCCGCGAACGCTACGAGGGCTACATGCGGGAGGTACCGTGCCCGGCCTGCCATGGGGCGCGGTTGAAACCCGAGGTGCTCGCGGTGCGCGTCGGCGGCAAGTCCATCGCCGAGGTGTGCGGTCTGCCGATCGACCAGGCCAAGGAGTTCCTGGACGCGCTCGAACTGAGCCCCCGCGAGGCGGCGATCGCCGGCCAGGTGCTCAAGGAGATCCACGCCCGGATGGGCTTCTTGCTCGACGTCGGGCTCGACTACCTGTCGATGTCCCGGGCCGCGGGGACCCTCTCCGGTGGGGAGGCCCAGCGGATCCGGCTGGCCACCCAGATCGGCTCGGGCCTGGTCGGGGTGCTGTACGTGCTGGACGAGCCGAGCATCGGGCTGCACCAACGTGACAACAGGCGTCTGATCGACACCCTCAGCCGGCTGCGTGACCTGGGCAACACCCTGATCGTGGTCGAGCACGATGAGGACACCATCCGGACCGCCGACTGGGTCGTGGACATCGGGCCGGGAGCGGGGGAACTGGGCGGACGGATCGTGCACTCGGGTAGTTACGCCGACCTGCTCACCCAGGAGGACTCGGTGACCGCGGCGTATCTGGCCGGGCGACGGGAGATCCCGATCCCGGCCGAACGGCGCGAACCGGACCGGGAGCGCCAGATCGTGGTGCACGGGGCGCGGGAGAACAACCTCAAGTCGGTCACCGTGCCCTTCCCGCTGGGCTGTTTCATCGCCGTCACCGGGGTCTCCGGCTCCGGTAAGTCCACGTTGGTGGACTCCATCCTGTACAAGGTGCTGGCGAACGAACTCAACGGGGCACGCACCGTTCCGGGCCGGCACAAGCGCGTCACCGGCCTGGAGACCCTGGACAAGGTGGTGCACGTGGACCAGAGCCCGATCGGGCGGACCCCGCGCTCCAACCCGGCCACCTACACCGGGGTGTGGGACCACGTGCGCAAGCTCTTCGCCGAGACCCAGGAGGCCAAGGTGCGCGGGTACACACCGGGCCGGTTCTCCTTCAACGTCAAGGGTGGTCGGTGTGAGGCGTGCTCGGGTGACGGCACGCTGAAGATCGAGATGAACTTCCTACCCGATGTCTACGTGCCATGCGAGGTGTGCCACGGGGCGCGGTACAACCGCGAGACCCTGGAGGTGCACTACAAGGGCCGCACGGTGGCCGAGGTGCTGGACATGCCGATCACCGAGGCCGCGGACTTCTTCGCTGCCGTGCCTGCCGTGGCCCGGCACCTGAAGACCCTTGTCGATGTGGGCCTGGGGTACGTGCGGTTGGGTCAGCCCGCACCCACGCTGTCCGGCGGTGAGGCTCAGCGCGTCAAACTCGCCTCGGAGTTGCAGAAGCGCTCCTCCGGCCGCACGGTCTACGTGCTGGACGAGCCGACCACCGGGCTGCACTTCGAGGACATCCGCAAACTCATGGGTGTCCTGCAGGGCCTGGTCGACAAGGGCAACACCGTGGTGGTGATCGAGCACAACCTCGATGTGATCAAGAACGCCGACTGGGTGATCGACATGGGTCCCGAGGGTGGCATCGGTGGTGGCACCGTGGTGGCCAGCGGCACACCCGAGCAGGTGGCCCAGGTCGGGGCGAGCCACACCGGCAGGTTCATCGCCGAGATCGTCGGCCCCGACGCGGTCGTCCGGACGAAGCCGATCACGCTGGTGGCCACCCCGTCGCGGCCGAAGGCACGCTCGGTCCGGCGGGCCACCAAGGCACGGTCCAAGAAGAGCGCCTGAGCCGCCCTTACCCCGGCGCTGTCCGCGCGCGGGTCGAACTAGGGTGGAACCGTGGCTGATCCCTCGACCTACCGTCCCCGTCCCGGGGAGATTCCCGAGTCACCGGGGGTGTACCGCTTCCTGGACTCCCACGGGCGGGTCGTGTACGTGGGCAAGGCGAAGAACCTGCGTTCGCGCCTGTCGAGTTACTTCGGCAACCTCGCCGGCCTGCACCAGCGCACCCAGCAGATGGTGACCACCGCCGCCTCCGTGGACTGGACCGTGGTGGGCACCGAGGTGGAGTCCCTGGCGCTGGAGTACGCCTGGATCAAGGAGTTCGACCCCAGGTTCAACGTCAAGTACCGCGACGACAAGTCCTACCCGTTCCTTGCCGTGACCATGGGTGAGGAGTTCCCCAGAGTGCAGGTGATGCGCGGCGCGAAGCGGCCCGGCACCCGCTACTTCGGTCCCTATTCCCACGCCTGGGCGATCCGGGAGACGGTGGATCTGCTCCTGCGGGTGTTCCCGATCCGCTCCTGTTCGGCGGGGGTGTTCAAACGGGCCAAGACCGCCGGGCGCCCGTGCCTGCTGGGCTATATCGGCAAGTGCTCGGCCCCGTGCGTGGGCTGGATCTCGCCGGAGGAGCACCGGGATCTGGCCGAGGACTTCTGTGACTTCATGGCGGGGAACACCGCGCAGTTCGAGGGCCGCCTCGAGGCGCAGATGCGCGCGGCGGCGGCCGAGCAGGACTACGAGCGTGCCGCACGGCTGCGCGATGACCTGGGCGCCTTGCGCAAGGTGGTGGAGAAGAACGCTGTGGTGCTGCCCGATGGCACCGACGCCGACGTGTTCGCGATGGCCGCCGACGAACTGGAGGCCTCGGTCCAGGTGTTCCACGTCCGGGGCGGGCGGATCCGCGGCCAGCGTGGGTGGGTCACCGAGCGGGTGGAGGACCTGTCCGAGGGTGAGTTGGTCGAACGGCTGCTCCAGCAGGTCTACGGGGGCACCACCGATCCGCAGGCGGTACCCCGGGAGGTGATCGTTCCGGCCGAGCCGGACAACCTCGCCCAGGTACAGCAGTGGCTGCGGAGCCTGCGCGGGGCGAACGTGAGTGTGCGGGTGGCACGGCGCGGGGACAAGCGGCGGCTGGCCGAGACGGTGGAGGCCAACGCCCAGCAGGCTCTGGCGTTGCACAAGACCCGCCGCGCCGGTGACCTGACGGCCCGATCCCACGCGCTGGCCCAACTCCAGGAGCACCTGGATCTGCCGACCTCACCGCTCCGGATCGAGTGCTACGACATCTCCCACACCGCCGGCAGTGAGCAGGTGGCCTCGATGGTGGTGTTCGAGGACGGCCTGGCCCGTAAGAGCGAGTACCGCCACTTCGTGGTCCGCGGCGCCCACGGCGACGGTGCCCGCGATGACACCGAGGCGATGTATGAGGTGCTCAGCCGCCGCTTCCGGCGCTACCTGGCCGGGGTGCGGGGGTCGGGAACCGAGGACGACGACGTCGCTGCCGCAGTGGAGGACGGTGCACCCGGGCCGGATCCGTCCGTTCCGCGACCGGACCTGCTCACCCAGCCGCACGCCGACCCCGGAAGCACGGCACGGGCGGCCTCGGCGCCCGACCAGGCACCACCCCGGGCCCTCACACCGGGGGAGGCGTCCTCGGCCGCCCCAGCGGCACGGCCCCAGAAACGGTTCGCCTACCCGCCGCAACTGGTGGTGGTCGACGGCGGCGCCCCCCAGGTGGCTGCTGCCGTTCGAGCGTTGGACGACCTGGGCATCGGGGATGTCTGTGTGGTGGGCCTGGCCAAACGGTTGGAGGAGGTGTGGCTACCGGGCGAGGACTACCCGCTGGTGCTGCCCCGCACCTCCGACGCTCTCTTCCTGCTCCAGCGCATCCGGGACGAAGCACATCGCTTCGCGATCGCCCACCACCGAAAGCGGCGCAGCAAGGCGATGACCCGCTCGGTGCTCGATGCCATCCCCGGACTGGGGCCGGCCCGTCAGCAGGCGCTGCTGACCGAGTTCGGGTCGGTGAAGAAGCTGCGCGCCGCGTCGGTGGACCAGATCCTGGCCGTGCCCGGGATCGGTCCCGGGCTCGCCCGAACCGTCCATGCCGTGCTCAATCCTGACTCCGACGAGGACACCACGGACCCTGGCGGGCCCGGGGGCTCCGTCGCAGCCGGGACGGCACCCCCCTCGGCGGCAACGCCGGGCACGGGCGGCGTCCCGAACCCGCCACCTGGTGGCGATGGCGTGAGAACCTAGTGGCATGAGCACCGAAGAGCCGGGGGATCAGGCGCCCTCCACGTTCCCCCGGGGAATCCCACTGCTGGAAGAGCAGACGCCGCCTCCGGAGGACACCCGGCCGGAGATCATCATCATCACCGGCATGTCCGGAGCCGGGCGCTCCCGCGCCGCTGCGGTGCTGGAGGACATGGACTGGTACGTGGTGGACAACATGCCACCCCGGATGCTGCTGGCCCTGGCCGGGATGATGACCTCGAACGAGGGCGGGGTACGCCGCCTGGCAGCGGTGGTGGATGTGCGTTCCCGGGAGTTCTTCGCCGACCTGATCGAGGTGCTCAACGACCTTCGCCGGCGCGGTGTGGAGTACCGGCTCATCTTCCTCGACGCCGGCGACGAGGTCCTGGTGCGCCGGTTCGAGCAGGTCCGCCGCCCGCACCCGCTGCAAGGGGAGGGCAGGCTCCTGGATGGGATCAAGGAGGAGCGCGGGCTGCTGGACAACCTGCGCAGACGCTCCGACGTGCTGATCGACACCTCCAACACCTCGGTGCACGACCTGGCCCGAGCAGTACGCGAACTGCTTGCCGAGGAGAGCGACCAGACCCTGAAGATCACCGTGGTCTCGTTCGGTTTCAAGTACGGGCTCCCGCTGGACGCCGACCATGTGGTGGACGTGCGATTCCTGTCCAACCCCTATTGGGTCACCGAGTTGCGCCACCTCACCGGCAAGGACGAGCCGGTCCGGGACTACGTCCTGTCCCTGCCCGGGGCCTCCGACTTCATCACCCGGTACATCGATGCCATCGAGCCGGTGCTGGACGGGTACCTGCGCGAGCAGAAACCGTACGTGACCATCGCGATCGGATGTACCGGCGGTAAGCACCGGTCCGTCGCGCTGAGTGAGGCGATGGCCGCGGAGTTGCGATCCCGCGGTCAACGCGCCGGTGTCGTCCACCGCGACCTGGGCCGGGAATGACGGCGGCACCGACGTCACCACGGGGCCCGGCCCGCAGACCGGGCCCGCTGAAGGTCGCTGCCTTGGGCGGGGGGCACGGCCTCGCCGCGAGCCTGCGCGCACTGAGGCACGTGACCAGCGACGTCACCGCGGTGGTGACGGTGGCAGATGACGGCGGATCCTCGGGCCGGCTGCGCCAGGAACTGGGCGTGCTGCCCCCCGGGGACCTGCGGATGGCGCTGTCGGCACTGTGCGACGAGTCCGACTGGGGGCACACCTGGAGCGACGTTCTGCAGCACCGATTCACCTCCTCCGGGCCGTTGGACGGGCACGCGCTGGGGAACCTGCTGATCGTCTCGCTCTGGGAGTTGCTCGGCGATGAGGTCTCCGGTCTCGATTGGGTGGCCAAACTCCTCGGTGCCGACGGCCGGGTACTGCCGATGGCGGCGGTGCCCCTGGAGATCGAGGCGGACGTGAAGTTGCCCAACGGGCAGGAGGCGCTGGTGCGCGGCCAGTCCAGGGTGGCGGTGACCTCCGGGGCGGTGCAGCGGGTCCGGCTGATCCCCGCGGACCCGCCGGCCTGCCCTGAGGCTGTGCAGGCGATCCGGCAGGCCGATGTGGTGGTGCTCGGACCGGGCTCGTGGTTCACCTCGGTCATGCCGCATCTGATGGTGCCCGAGATCGCCGAAGCGCTGCACGAGGCACGCCTCACCCTTACGCTCAACCTCTCCGCGCAGCAGGGCGAAACCACCGGCTACACCGCAGTGGACCACCTGCACTCGTTGCAGTCTTACGCACCCGGGTTGAAACTGGACACTGTGATCGCCGACCCCGCATCGATCGAGGACCTGGACGAATTGCAGAGCCATGCCAGAACCCATGGGGCCCGGCTGCTGCTACGGCAGGTCGGACAGGGTGACGGTGGTCCTTATCATGACCCGCTGCGGCTCGCGGCGGCGTATCGTGATGCGTTCGACCGGTTCCTTGGCGACGTAGGGGAGAAGTCTGGATGAGTGGCAGGATGACGCTCATGTCTTTGACCACGGACGTGAAGGATGAACTGGCCAGGCTGAAGGTGGACCGGGTCTCGGCTCGCAAGGCCGAGGTTTCCGCCACCCTCCGGTTCGCCGGTGGCCTGCACATCATCTCCGGCCGGATCGTGATCGAGGCCGAACTGGACGCCGGGATCGCTGCCCGCCGCTTGCGCCAGGCGATCAATGAGATCTACGGGCATACCTCTGAGGTGATCGTGGTCTCCGGGGGTGCCCTGCGCCGGGGGAACCGCTACGTGGTGCGGGTGGTCCGCGAAGGTGAGGCACTGGCCCGCCAGACCGGTCTGCTGGACTCCCGCGGCCGGCCCGTGCGTGGCCTACCCCCGCAGGTGGTCTCAGCGAGCGTAGGTGACGCCGTCGCCGCCTGGCGGGGAGCGTTCCTGGCCCGCGGGTCCCTGACGGAACCGGGCCGTTCCTCGGCGCTGGAGGTCACCTGCCCGGGCCCGGAGGCCGCCCTGGCCCTGGTGGGCGCCGCGCGCCGGTTGGACATCATCGCCAAGGCGCGCGAGGTGCGAGGGGTGGACCGGGTGGTGATCCGCGACGGGGACGCGATCAGCGCCATCCTGACCCGGATGGGCGCCCACGACGCGGTCCTGGTCTGGGAGGAACGACGGATGCGCCGTGAGGTCCGCGGCACCGCCAACCGGCTGGCGAACTTCGACGACGCGAACCTGCGTCGGTCGGCGCAGGCAGCGGTGGCCGCCGGAGCACGGGTGGAACGGGCCTTCGAGATCCTCGGGGAGGACGTGCCCGAGCACCTGCTCCAGGCCGGCCGGCTGCGCCTGGAGCACAAGCAGGCCTCTCTTGAAGAACTCGGTCAGCTCTCCGACCCCCCGCTGACCAAGGACGCCGTAGCCGGGCGGATCCGCCGGCTACTGGCAATGGCAGACAAGCGCGCCTACGAACTGGGCGTGCCGGACACCGAGGCGAACCTGACCCAGGAGATGCTCGACATGTAGGACGCCCGGCGGCTGGGACCTTTGTCACAAGGTGTCCCGCCACACACGGGTGTAGCGTTAACCGTGGGGCACACACCGGCACCAGCCGGGTGTGTGCCACGTCCGAGGCCGGGCCGACAGGCCCGCCGACTACCGCACAGGACGCGCCTTTCGCGCGACGAGGAGGACATAGTGACCATTCGCGTCGGAATCAATGGCTTCGGTCGTATCGGACGGAGTTACTTCCGCGCCGTGGCCGAGAGCGGTGCCGACATCGAGATCGTCGGTGTCAACGACCTGACCGATAACAAGACCCTCGCCCACCTGCTCACCTGGGACACCGTGCTGGGCAAGTTCGGCCAGGAGGTCGGGTACGACGACGAGAACATCATCGTCGGCGGCAAGAAGATCCGGGCGCTGGCCGAGAAGGACCCCGCCGCGCTGCCGTGGGGCGAACTCGGTGCCGACATCGTGATCGAGTCCACCGGGCTGTTCACCGACGGCACCAAGGCGAAGGCGCACCTGGACGGCGGTGCGAAGAAGGTGATCCTGTCCGCCCCCGGCAAGAACGACGACGGCATGTTCGTCATGGGCGTCAACCACACCACCTATGACCCGGCGAACCACCACATCATCTCCAACGCCTCCTGCACCACCAACTGCATCGCGCCGCTGGCCAAGGCGATGCACGAGGCCGTGGGCCTGGAGCGCGGACTGATGAACACCATCCACGCCTACACCGGGGACCAGAACCTGCAGGACGGACCGCACAAGGACCTGCGCCGGGCCCGCGCAGCGGCACAGAACATCGTGCCCACCACCACCGGTGCGGCCAAGGCCGTCGGAAAGGTGCTACCGGAACTGGACGGGCGGTTGGACGGCTTCGCGCTGCGGGTACCGGTCATCACCGGTTCGGCCATCGATCTGACGTTCACCGCGTCCCGGGACACCACGGTGGAGGAGATCAACGCCGCCGCCAAGGCCGCAGCCGAGGGCAACCTGGCCGGCACGATGCAGTACTCCGAGGACCCGCTGGTGTCCAGCGACATCATCACCAACCCCCACCAGAGCATCTTCGATGCTCCGATGACACGGGTGATCGGCAACCAGGTGAAGGTGGTGGCCTGGTACGACAACGAGTGGGGCTACTCCACCAGCCTGGTGAAGTTGACCAACTACATCGGCGAGCAGCTCTGAGAGCAGTGACGGTCACCGCGCCCGCGTGCACGATGCACGCGGGCGCGGTTGTCTGAGACAGCACCGCCGGCGTGGCCCGGCAGATCATGTGAGAGACGAGAAGGAGACACGATGCCCACCCTCGCCGAACTCGGTGACCTGCACGGAAAGCGGGTGCTGGTCCGGGCCGATTTCAACGTTCCGTTGGACGGTGACACCATCACCGACGACGGCCGTATCCGAGCGGCACTGCCCACCATCATCCGGTTGATCGAGGCCGGTGCCGTGGTGGTCCTGACCGCTCACCTGGGCCGGCCCAAGGGGAAGGTCGACCCGCACTACTCCCTGGCTCCGGTCGCCAGGCGGCTGGGTGAACTCCTCGGCCAGGACGTGACGTTGGCCGGTGACGTGGTCGGTCCGGAGGCCCGCGCCGCGGTCGACGCGGCCGTCCCCGGGCAGGTGGTGCTGCTGGAGAACATCCGGTTCGACGCCCGGGAGACGTCCAAGGACGACGCCGAGCGCGGAGCGCTGGCCGATGACCTGGCGAAACTCGCCGATGTCTTCGTCTCCGACGGCTTCGGGGTGGTGCACCGCAAGCAGGCCAGCGTCTATGACGTGGCCACGCGGCTGCCGCACGCGATGGGAGGGCTGGTGCAGCGCGAGGTCGCCGCACTGGAACGGGCCACTCAGGACCCGGCCCGACCCTACGTCGTCGTGCTGGGTGGATCGAAGGTCTCCGACAAACTCGGCGTGATCGAGAACCTGCTCACCAAGGCCGACACCCTACTGATCGGTGGGGGCATGGTGTTCACGTTCCTCGCGGCGCAGGGGCACCAGGTGGGCAAGTCGCTCCTGGAGTCGGACCAGATCGAGACCGTCAAGGGCTACCTGGCCACCGCGGCCGAGCGGGGCGTGCAGATCCTGCTACCCACCGACATCCTGGTGGGCCCGGAGTTCTCCGCCGACGCCGCCCCGACGGTGGTGGCGGCCGACGCCATCCCCGCCGACCAGATCGGGCTGGACATCGGTCCGGAGTCGTCGGCGGCCTTCGCCGAGGTCATCCGTGGGGCCCGCACGGTGGTGTGGAACGGCCCGATGGGGGTCTTCGAGTTCCCCGCCTTCGCCGGGGGGACCGAGGCGGTGGCGCAGGGCATGATCGATGCCACCGGCGCCGGGGCCTTCAGCATCGTCGGCGGTGGAGACTCCGCGGCCGCAGTGCGCCTGCTCGGCTTCGATGAGGCGGGCTTCGCGCACATCTCCACAGGGGGCGGGGCCTCCCTGGAGTTCCTGGAGGGCAGGACGCTGCCCGGGATCGACGTTCTGACCGACTGAGGTCCGAGTTATCCGACGGCGCCGGTGGAGCCGGCGAGGTGCGCCACCGTCGACCGCGCCGCAGAGCCAAGAGAGGCAGAAGATGACGCAAGCACGCACCCCGCTGATGGCGGGCAACTGGAAGATGAACCTGGACCACCACGAGGCCACCCACCTGGTGCAGAAACTGGCCTGGACGCTCCGGGACGCCCAGCACGACTACGAGTCGGTTGAGGTGGCGGTGTGTGCGCCCTTCACCGACCTGCGCTCGGTGCAGACCCTGATCGATGCGGACAAGCTCAGCATCAAGGTCGGCGCCCAGGACGTCTCCGCACACGAGCATGGCGCCTACACGGGAGAGATCTCCGCCACGATGCTGGCCCGCCTGGGGGTCGACTACGTGATAGTGGGCCACTCCGAGCGGCGGCAGTACCACGCCGAGGACGACGCCCTGGTCAACGCCAAGGCCCGGGCCGCACTGAAGAGCGGGCTGATCCCGATCATCTGCGTGGGCGAGGGTCTGCAGGTGCGCCAGGAGGGCCGCCACGTACCCGTCACGCTGGCCCAGGTGGACGGTGCGCTCGAGGGGCTCTCCGCCGAGGCCGTCGCTCACAGTGTGATCGCCTATGAACCCGTGTGGGCGATCGGGACCGGTGAGGTGGCCACTCCGGAGGACGCCCAGGAGGTGTGCGGGGCGATCCGGACCCGACTGGCCGAACTCCACGGCGAGGAGGTCGCCGCCTCGGTGCGCGTGCTCTACGGCGGATCGGTCAAGTCCGCGAACGTCGCCTCGATCATGGCCCACGCCGACGTCGACGGCGCCCTGGTGGGTGGGGCGAGCCTGGACGCGCAGGAGTTCGCGAACATTGCTCGTTACCAGGCGCACCAGGTCGGACTGTAGCCGGCGGGTTTCCCTCTGGGGCCATTGATCGCGTAAACTCATGCCTGTGCCCCGCGGCCGGCGATCCCGGCTGCGCTGATTCAATAGATGAGGATTCGTACGTGGACGCATTGAACATCGTCCTCCAGGTGCTCCTGGTGCTGACCAGCGCGATGCTGATCCTCTCCATCCTGATGCACAAGGGCAAGGGTGGGGGCCTGTCGGACATGTTCGGCGGGGGCGTGTCCACATCGTTGGGGTCCTCCGGGGTTGCCGAGCGCAACCTGAACCGGATCACCATCGGGTGTGCCGTGATCTGGGGCACGGTCATCGTGCTGCTGGGTCTGGTCCAGAAGTTCGCGATCTAGGAGTTCCTTCGTGGCAAGTGGTAGTGCGATCCGTGGGTCCCGAGTCGGCGCCGGACCGATGGGAGAGGCCGAGCGAGGCGACGCCGCACCGCGTGTGCACGTCTCCTACTGGTGCGCGGCGGGCCACGAGACCCGTCCCAGTTTCGCCCAGGAGGCGGGCATCGAGATCCCCGAGACCTGGGACTGCCCACGGTGCGGCATGCCGGCCGGACAGAACCAGAGCAGCCCGCCCGAGCCGCCCCGGAATGAGCCGTACAAGACCCACCTGGCGTACGTGAAGGAACGGCGTTCCGATGACGACGGCGCGGCGCTGTTGGACGAGGCGCTGGAGGCCCTGCGCAAGCGTCGCGGTCGCTGACCATGGGCTGACGCCCGCCCGGTCGCGTCAGCCAGCGGCCCGGGCCGCACCGGGCCGCGCCTCACAGGACGTAGGCGATCAGGAACCCGTCATAGCCCTTGGCGCCCACGGACTGCATCGCGGTGGCCTCCAGGGTGCCCTCGCGCACCGCTGCCCCGATCGCCTCCACCATGGTGCGGGTGCCCTGGACATCGGGCCGGTCACTTTCGGCGTCGGCCACAGCACCGGCGCGCACCACGTTGTCCACGACGATCACCGACCCCGGACGAGTGAGCCGCAGGGCCCAGTCCAGGTAGGAGGGGTTGTTCTCCTTGTCCGCGTCGATGAACACCAGGTCGAACGGATCACCATCGACCAGGCTCGGCAGCGACTCGACCGCCGGGCCCTCGAGGATCTCCACCCTCTCGCTCAGCCCGGCCCGTTCGATATTCCCGCGGGCCACCGCGGCGTGCTCCGGGGAGTACTCCAGCGAAACCGTCGCCCCGTCCTCACCCGCAGCACGGGCCAGATGGATCGTGGAATAGCCGAAGAGCGTCCCGATCTCCAGGACGCGGCGCGCCCCTGCTGCGCGGGCCAGCACGCTGAGGAACCCGCCGAGCAATTCGGAGACCTGGATCTGCGGCAGCGCGGCACCGTCGCGCATCGCCGCAGTCAGGATCGGGTCCGGGGGTCGGAGTTGGTCGGCGAAGTAGCCGTCCACCGTGTACCACAACCGTTCGAGGGTGTTCATCGCACCTCCACGTGCTTCAGGCCCGAGCGCAGTGCCCGGCCGTAGATGACATCGGGGTCCAGGTGCCGCAGATCCTCCATCAGGCAGTCCTCCAGCGGACGCTTGGCCATCGCCACCTGCCGTTGCGGCTCGTGCTCGGTCGAGATCGTCACCGTCGCCGAGCCCTCGGGGCGGTGCAACGAGATGGTGCCGGTCTCGCGGTGCAGGTCCACCCCGCTGATCACGCTGGATTCCTCGTCGTGCACCACCAGGGCCGAGCACTCCAGGGCACTGGCGAACCATGCGGCGAGCAGGTGCAGTGAGGGCCGGTCGGTGTTGCCGCGCACGGTGACAGCGGTGATCGTGGCGCCCGGGTCGCCCTCGACGACGCCGGCGCTCAGGCCCCGCCACAGGGTGGTTCGGGCCCAGGACAGATCGGTATCGCCGGGGGAGTAGCCCTCCCGCAGCTCGTGCAGGCGCTCCACCCCACGGGAGACCTCGCCGACGTCACTGATCCGGCGCTGGGCCATCCGGCCCAACGGATCCTCGGCAAGGTTCGCGGGGGGCTCCTTGGGCCACCATGCGACGACCGGGGCATCCGGCAGCAACAGGGGTGTGACCAAGGTGTCGACAGCGTCCCTGGTGGTGCCGAGCGGGCGCAGGATCACCACCTCGCTCGCCCCGGCGTCTCCGCCCACCCGGATCTCGGCGTCCAGGCGGGCGGGATGATCGACGTCGCCGGGGTCGATCACCACCACCCGGGACGGGTGTTCCCTGCTGGCCCGGTTGGCTGCCTCCACCGCGGGTTCCACGTCGCCCCCGGAGGAGACGATCACCAGGGTGAGGACCCGGCCCAGCGCTCGAGCCCCGCCCTGCTCACGCAGTTGGACCAGTTTTGCGCCGACCTCGGCGCTGGTGGTGCCTTGCAGCGTAACGATCACGGCTGCCTCCAGGTGCGTCCGTCACGGGCCAGCATCTGTTCGGCCGATTCGGGGCCCCAGCTCCCGGGCCGGTACGGATCCGGGCTACCGTTGGCCTTCCAGTACTCGATGATGGGATCCAGGATCTGCCAGGAGAGTTCTACCTCACGATGGCGGGGGAACAGCGGCGGGTCGCCGAGCATCACATCGAGCAGGAGCCGCTCGTAGGCCTCCGGGGAGGCCTCGGTGAAGGCGTGCCCGTACCCGAAGTCCATGGTGACGTCCCGGACCTCCATCGCGGTCCCGGGCACCTTGGAGCCGAACCGGAGGGTGACCCCCTCATCGGGCTGGACACGGATCACGATGGCGTTCTGGCCCAGCACCTGGGTGTCATTGAGGTCGAACGGCAGGTGCGGGGCGCGCTTGAAGACCACCGCGATCTCGGTGACCCGGCGGCCCAGGCGCTTGCCGGTGCGCAGGTAGAACGGCACCCCGGCCCAGCGGCGGGTGTCGATGTCCAGCCGGATCGCGGCGTAGGTCTCGGTAACCGAAGCCGGGTCGATGCCCTCCTCGGCGAGGTAGCCCTGTACCTGCCGACCACCCTGCCAACCGGCCGCGTACTGCCCGCGGGCGGTGTGCTTGCCGAGGTCGGCGGGCAGCCGCACCGCGGAGAGGATCTTCTCCTTCTCCGCCCGTAGGGCGTCGGCGTCGAACGAGACCGGCTCCTCCATCGCAGTCAGGGCGAGGAGCTGGAGCAGGTGGTTCTGGATGACGTCCCGGGCCGCGCCGATGTCGTCGTAGTAGCCCGCCCGGGTGCCGATACCGATGTCCTCGGCCATGGTGATCTGGACGTGGTCCACGTACGCCTCGTTCCAGACCGGCTCGAACATCATGTTCGCGAACCGCATCGCGAGCAGGTTCTGGACGGTCTCCTTGCCCAGGTAGTGGTCGATCCGGAACACCGACTCGGCCGGGAACACCCGCTCCACGGCCTCGTTCAGGCTGCGGGCGCTGGCCAGGTCGTGCCCGAACGGCTTCTCGATGACCACCCGGCGCCAGGCGCCGTTGTCGTCCCGGGACAGGCCCGAGGCGGCCAGCCGCTCACACACGACCGGGAACTGCGCCGGCGGGATGGACAGGTAGAACGCATGGTTCCCGCCGGTGCCGCGTTCGACGTCGAGTTCCTTGACGGTGCGGGCCAGTCTCTCGAATGCCTCCGGGTCGGTGAACTCACCCTGGACGAACCGGATGCCCTGCCGGAGTTGGCGCCACGCGTCCTCGTCGAATGGGGTCCGGGCGTGCTCGCGGACGGCCTCGTAAGCGATCTGCTCGAAGTCCTGCCGGTCCCAGTCGCGCCGTGCGAACCCGGTCAGGGCGAAGCCCGGGGGAAGTAGACCCCGGTTGGCCAGGTCGTAGATCGCGGGGATCAACTTGCGTTTGGCCAAGTCACCGGTCACCCCGAAGAGCACCACTCCGCACGGTCCGGGGATGCGTGGCAGGCGCCGGTCCGCGGGGTCACGCAGCGGGTTGGCACTGGCGCCCTCGGGACGCACCAGGTTCATACGGACACACCGGGGGTGGTTCCCTCGGTCGCCTCGCGCAGGCCGGTCTCGACCGTGGCCAGCAACTCCTCCCAGCTGTCGATGAACGACTGCACGCCGGCGGTCTCCAGGTCGTCGAGGATCTCGTCGTAGTGCACGCCCAGGCGCTGCACCTCGTCGATCACGTACTGGGACTGCTCGTACGTTCCCCGAACGGTGTCAGCGCCGGTGGCGTCGGAGTGGTCGGCGACGGCGGCCAGCGTAGCGGCCGGCATCGTGCTGACCACGTCGGTGGTGACGAGTTCGTCGACGTACATGGTGTCGGGGTAGGCGTCGTCCTTGGTCCCGGTGGAGGCCCACAGCAGACGTTGGGGATGGGCACCGACCGCGGCGAGCTCGGCGAAGACCGGGGAGGAGAAGACTTCCTCGAAGACCTGGTAGGACAGCCGCGCCCCGGCGATCGCGCTGCGTCCACGCAGGGATGCGGCCTGGTCGGTTCCGATCTCATCGAGGGCGGCATCGATCTTGGAGTCGATCCGGGAGAGGAACACCGAGGCAACCGATCGGATCGTGGACAGGTCGCGTCCAGCCGCGTGTGCCCGCTCCAACCCGTCCAGGTATGCCTGGGCCACGGCCCGGTAGCGGTCCAGGGAGAAGATCAGCGTCACGTTGACACTGATCCCGGCGCTGATCGCAGCGGTGATCGCCGGCAGGCCCTCGGGGGTGGCCGGGATCTTGATCATCACGTTGGGCCGGTCCACCGTCTCCCACAGCATCTGCGCGGCCTCCACCGTCGCATCGGTATCGTGCGCCAACCGGGGGTCGACCTCGATCGAGACCCGCCCGTCCTGGCCGCCGCTTCGGTCGTACACGTCGGCGAACAAGTCGCAGGCGGCGCGTACGTCGTCGGTGGTCAACGTCAGTACCGCCGCCTCGGCGTCGGACCCGGCCGCGGCAAGTTCGGCGAGTTGGGCGTCATAGGCGGTCCCCTTGCTGACCGCGCCGGCGAAGATGGTGGGATTGGTGGTCACCCCCACCACGTTCCGGGTATCGATCAGATTGGCCAAACTGCCGTCGCGCAGCGCAGTGCGGGACAGGTCGTCGAGCCACACCGAAACGCCGGCGCGGCTGATCCGGGTCAGGGCGGTGTCGGTCATGGCAGTTCTCCTTCGCTCAGGCTGGCCCGCCGGCTGCGGCCAGGGACTCCTCGGCAGCGGCGACGGCGGCCTCGGCGGTAATGCCGAACTCGCGGTACAACGTCTTGTAGTCGGCGGACCCACCGAAGTGCTCCAGGGAGACCGCGCGCCCTGCCTCGCCGAGGTACCGGTGCCAGGACAGGGCGACACCAGCCTCGATGCTGACCCGGGCACGCACGGCGGCCGGGAGCACCTCTTCGCGGTAGTCGTCGTCCTGCTCCTCGAACCACTCCAGGCAGGGGGCCGAGATCACCCGCGTCGGCACACCCTTGGCCTCCAGCGCGGTCCGGGCCTCGACGGCCAGCTGCACCTCCGAGCCGGTGGCGATCAGGAGCACCTGCGGTTCGCCGGTAGAGGCTTCCTGCAGGATGTAGGCACCCTTGGACAGACCGTCGGCTTCAGCGAACCCGTCGGTGCCGCGGGGGAAGGTCGGCACACCCTGTCGGGTCAGGACCAGGCCAGCTGGTTGGTCACGCTCCAGGATCGTCCGCCATGCCCGGGCCGTCTCGTTGGCATCAGCCGGGCGCACCAGGGCCAGCCCCGGGATGGCCCGGACCGCGGCCAGGTGCTCCACCGGCTGGTGGGTGGGACCGTCCTCACCCAGCCCGATCGAGTCGTGGGTCCACACGAACGTGGAGGGAGCACCCATCAGGGCGGCGAGCCGCACGGCCGGACGCATGTAATCGCTGAAGGTGAAGAAGGTGCCGCCGTAGGGTCGGGTAAGCCCGTTCAACGCGATCCCGTTCACGATCGCCGCCATCGCGTGCTCGCGGATTCCGAAGTGCAGGGTGCGCCCGTAGGGGTTGCCCTCGAACTGCTCGGTGGAGCGGTGCGCCGGCAGGAACGACGGTTCACCCTTCATGGTGGTGTTGTTCGAACCGGCCAGGTCGGCCGAGCCGCCCCACAGTTCGGGCAGCGGGTCGGCCAGGGCGGCCAGCACGGCACCGGAGGCAGCGCGGGTGGCCACGTCCTTCCCGGCCTCGAAGACCGGGAGCTCATCGGCCCAGCCCGGCGGGAGTTCACGCCCGCGCAGGCGCTCGAGCAGCGCGGCGCGCTCGGGATTGTCCTGCGCCCACTGGTCGAACCTGGTGTTCCAGTCCGCGTGTGCCTTGGCGCCCCGGTCCACCAGGCCCCGGGCATGGGTGAGCACCTCGGGGGCCACCTCGAAGTCGCGCTCCGGGTCGAACCCGAGCGCCTTCTTCAGCCCCGCGACCTCCTCGGTGCCCAGTTTGGCGCCGTGGGCGCCGTGGGTGTTCTGGGCCGTGGGTGCCGGCCAGGCGATGATCGTGGACAACCGGATGAAACTTGGCTGGTCGGTGATCTCCTTGGCCTGCTGCAGGGCAGCAGCCAGGGCGTCGACGTCCTCGCGGTACTCGGTGCCGTTGTTGGTCCAGTCCACGTGCTGGGTGTGCCAGCCGTAAGCGGCGTAGCGGGCCGTCACATCCTCGGTGAAGGCGATGTCGGTGTCGCCCTCGATGGAGATCTGGTTGTCGTCCCAGATCACCACCAGGTTGCCCAGTTCCTGGGTGCCGGCCAGGGCCGAGGCTTCGGCGCTGACGCCCTCCTGCAGGTCGCCGTCGGAGGCGATCACATAGACGTGGTGGTCGAACAGCGACTCACCGGGCGCGGCGTCGGGGTCGAGGAGACCGCGTACCCGGCGCTGGGCGTAGGCCATCCCCACCGAGGTGGCCAGCCCCTGTCCCAACGGACCGGTGGTGGTCTCCACACCGTCGGTGTGGCCGTACTCGGGGTGGCCGGGTGTCTTGGAGTTGAAGGTGCGCAGTGCCTCGAGGTCGGCAACCTCCAGGCCGAACCCGCCCAGGAACAACTGGATGTACTGGGTCAGGCTGGAGTGCCCGGCGGACAGCACGAACCGGTCCCGGCCGAGCCAGTGCGGATCGGCCGGGTCCGAAGCCATGGTGTTCTGGTACAGCAGGTACGCCAGGGGCGCGAGGCTGATCGCGGTGCCGGGGTGGCCGTTGCCGGCCTTCTCCACCGCGTCGGCGGCGAGCACGCGAGCGGTATCGACTGCGCGCAGATCAAGGTCGGTCCATCCGGTGGTGGTGGCCTTGGGGGCTTTGGCGTTCACGGGCTTCCCTTCGATGACCCCGCGGCGGGGCCGGTGGACGTGCAGTTCTGGGATGCTGGTGGGCTGCACCAGCCTGGTGCGCGGATCGCGCAGGGCTCGGAGTTGGTTCTGCTGGTGCGAGCCTACCGACTTCCCCCGCCCGCACACCTGGTGCGCCGGAGCGGGTGCGATGGGCCCACGCCAACGCATCTGATTCGAGGATAGCGCTTTCCATCTCGGGGAACAGCACCTTCCCACCTTGTGGACGTCGCGCGGTGGCACGGCCTGTGCGCGAACCAGGGCCGAGGGCCCCTAGACTGGCAGGCAGACGAGTGAGCACAGGTCTGGGTCCCCGGCAGGTCGGATTCGGTTGTGCTGCATGGAGATGGTGAGGTCGTGTCGCACACCGAGGCAACCAGTCCGGCGGTAGCCGGGACGCCGCCCGCGTCCGCGGCGGTCGGTCCGAAGCCACCCGCACGGCAAGGCGCTGACCCCGAGCGGACCTGGAGATCCACCCTCAAGGCCTATGTCGCCCTGACCAAGCCGCGGATCATCGAACTGCTGCTGATCACCACGGTGCCGACGATGTTCCTGGCCCAGGGCGGCTTCCCGGGCTGGTGGCTGGTGGTGGTCACCCTGATCGGCGGTGCGGCCGCAGCCGGCTCGGCCAACGTGTTCAACATGATCTACGACCGCGACATCGACGCGGTGATGAATCGGACCAAGAACCGCCCGCTGGTCACCGGAGAGGTGACGGTGCGCCAGGCGATGGTCTTCGCCTTCGCTCTCGGCGTCTTCTCGGTGGTCTGGCTCGGGCTGGTGGTCAACTGGGTGGCCGCAGTGCTGTGCCTGGCTGCGATCGTGATGTACGCGGTGGGTTACACCATGCTGCTCAAGCGCCACACCACCCAGAACATCGTCTGGGGCGGCGCTGCCGGTTGTATGCCGGTGCTGATCGGGTGGTCGGCGGTGACCGGGTCGCTGTCCTGGGCGCCGGTGCTGCTGTTCGGCATCATCTTCTTCTGGACCCCGCCGCACTACTGGCCGCTGTCGATGAAGTTCAAGGCTGATTACGCCGCCGCGAACGTCCCGATGCTGCCGGTGGTCTCGGCCGACACCCGGGTGGCCCGGCAGATGATCGGTTACACCGTGGCGATGATCGCCTGCTCGCTGGCGTTGGTGCCGGTAGCGGGTATGGGCTGGTTGTACCTCGTGGCCGCTGCGGGCTCGGGGGGTTGGTTCCTGTGGTTGTGCCTGTCACTGTTCCGGCGGGCCCGCGATGGCGATGGCAGGAAGTTGCGCGCGATGAAGGTCTTCCACGCCTCGATCACGTACCTGACCGTGTTGTTCGTGGCGATTGCAGTCGATCCGTTCCTGCCCTTCTGAGCCGGTGGCCAGCCCAGCGAAGGCCGACCCGGCGCGGGCCGACGACGACGGCGCGGGCACCTTCACGGATGTGTTGCGCCAGTACCTGGCGCACCTGGGCATCGAGCGGGGCCTGTCCGAGCACACCCTGAGTGCCTACCGACGGGACCTGAGCCGCTACGCCCGGTTCCTGGCCGCCCTGCCGCGCACGGACCTGGAGCACGTGACCGAGACCGATGTCGGGGCGTTCGTGGAGGCGATTCGTTCCGGTGCCGACGGGGGGACCGCACTCTCGGCGTCCTCCGCTGCCCGCACGGTTGTCGCGGTGCGGGGATGGCACAAGTTCGAGGCGCTGGAGGGCCGCACCACGCATAATCCGGCCGCCAACGTCAAGCCTCCCGGAGCCACCAAGCGGTTACCCAAGGCCATCCCGGTCGAGGTGATCGAGCAGGTGCTCGAGGGTGCCTCGGCTGCCCCGGGTGTGCTGGGACTGCGCGACCGGGCCTTACTGGAGGTCCTCTACGGCACGGGCGCGCGGATCAGCGAGACGGTGGGACTCAGCGTGGACGACGTGGTGCTGGACCGGTCCGCGGCCAGCGTGCGCCTGTTCGGCAAGGGCCGGCGCGAGCGGGTGGTGCCGATGGGTCGGTTCGCGGTGCAGGCACTGGAGGCCTATCTGGTGCGGGGGCGTCCGGTATTGGCCTCGAAGGGCAAGGGCAACGCTGCGTTGTTCCTGAACCAGCGGGGCAACCCGCTCAGCCGGCAGAGCGCCTGGGCGGTGCTGCAGCAGGCCGCGGAACGTGGCGGAGTGCAGGCGCACCTGTCCCCGCACACCATGCGCCACTCCTACGCCACCCACTTACTCGCCGGGGGAGCGGACGTGCGGGTGGTGCAGGAACTGCTCGGGCACGCCTCGGTCACCACCACCCAGATCTATACCCACCTGACCCGCGAGACGCTGCGCGAGGTCTACGCCGCCTCCCACCCCCGCGCGCTCGGGTGAGCCGGCCCGCCGGTGCCCGGCAGGCCCGCGCGGGCAGGTGTGTGCCGACGGATGCTCGCCCGACCGGGAGGCGTGACCGGGACCTGTGCCGCGGGCGCGTGCACCGGGCGGTGCCGGCTCAGAAGTCGTCACGAATGTGGACCGCCCACCCGCCGAGGGCCTGGTCGAGCACGGCATCGGTGGCCGCGTTCCCGCGACTGAGTCCACCGGCCATACGGATGTTCGCGCTCGACTGGACCCCGGACCACGCCAGCGCCAGCCCGCCGGGGGTGTACACCGGCGCGTCCGGGGGAGCATCCCCCACGGCGCCGATGCGCGAGCACGCCGGGGCGTCGTCGTCGGCCTCGCCCGGCGGGCGCAGCCGGTAGGTGCCGTCCATGCTGCCCAGGCCGTCCCCGGCGACGGCGAAGATGATCTCCCGGCGTACCGGGATCTCGCGCACCGAGAAGGCGGCCGCGACGTCGTCCACGCGCAGCATGTACGGGTTGACCGAGGTGGTGCGCCACTGCCGCGGCGGGAGGAACAACCGGGCCACATCCGTCCCGGAGGTGCGCAACCTGATCCGCCCCACCACGGCGCTGAAGGAGCCCAGGGTCCGCCAGAGCGCGCGATAGGCGTCGGGGGCCAGGGCGAGGAGCTCCACGACGTTCAGCACGGCGTCCGCACCGTCCCCGCTCCCGCGATCCCAGGAGGCGTAGCCCAGGACCTGGCCGTCCGGGCCCACGGCGAGGGTCACCCCGGTGAACTCCTCGGTGAGGTCCACCGCCGGGAAGCAGGGCCCGGTGCGGGTCAGCGGCCCGTTCTGCTTGCTCGCCCACTTGGTGTAGACCTCGAACACCGCGTCGAAGTCTGCGGCGGTGGCACGCCTGGTGCGCACCAGGGGGGTGCCGGGCCGCACCTCGGCCGCGACCGTGCTGGCGATCTCGACGGTGTCCTGACTCGCGATGAGCTCGAAACCGAACCTGCGGTAGATCCCGGGGGCGGAGGCGAACAGGGTTGAGATCACGTCACCCTCGCCGTGGGCGTGCTCCAGCACCTGCGCCAGCAGCGGGGAGAGCAGACCGCGGCCCCGGTACTCGGCCGCGACCGTGACCCCGGCGAGACCACAGGTGGGCACGAGCGCGCCACCGAAGTGGGACCGGTAGGCATGGCGCGCCGCCTTGGCTGCCAGGGTGGCACCGTCGAAGGTGCCCCACTCGGTGGTGCCCTGGGGAGGCCACGGACGGCGCTGGGCGTCCCCGTGCTGGGGGCCCACGGGAAAGCCGAAGGCCTCCCGGCCCAGCGTGATCGCCTCGGTCTTGTCGGCAGCGCCGAGTTGCCTGATCTGAAAGGGCATTCCCGGAGCCTAGAGGACGTGGAAACGCCGCGTGTACCGGAGGGCTGCCCGGCGCGCATAGTTTGTCCTGACTGTTCCGGGCAGTAAGTTGGCGGCGTGAGCACCGACAACCCGGCGCAGACCGCGCGCGACTTTCCCGTCCCCGAGCCGCTGGGCGCGCACGGGCCGGCGCGGATCATCGCGATGTGCAACCAGAAGGGCGGGGTCGGCAAGACCACCACCACGATCAACCTCGGCGCGGCCCTGGCCGAGTACGGGCGCAAGGTGCTGCTGGTGGATCTGGACCCGCAGGGTGCCGCCTCGGCCGGGCTGGGCGTGAACGCGCTGGAGTTGGACCGGACGATCTACACCGAGTTGATGGCGCAACGACCCGACATCACGGCGGTGACCCATCCCACCTCGGTGGAGGGCCTGGACCTGGTGCCGGCCAACATCGACCTGTCCGCCGCCGAGGTGCAACTGGTCAACGAGGTGGCGCGTGAGCAGGCGCTGGCACGGGTGCTGCGCCCGGCCACGGAGAACTATGACGTCATCCTGATCGACTGCCAGCCTTCCCTGGGGTTGCTCACCGTGAACGCCCTGACCGCCGCACACGGGGTGATCATCCCGCTGGAGACCGAGTTCTTCGCCCTGCGCGGGGTGGCGTTGCTGGTGGAGACGATCGAGAAGGTCCGCGACCGGCTCAACCCGCGCCTGCACGTGGACGGCATCCTGGCCACCATGTACGACGCGCGGACCCTGCACTCCCGCGAGGTGCTGGCCCGGGTGCAGGAGGCCTTCGGGGAACAGGTGTTCGAAACGGTCATCACCCGGACGGTGAAGTTCCCCGACGCCTCGGTGGCGACCGAACCGATCACCTCTTACGCCCCGAACCACGCCGGCGCCTACAACTACCGCAAACTCGCCCGCGAGCTGATCAACCGTGGCGACGTCGCCTGACGTCGGCGACCAGACGGGCGGCGCCGAGGAAGAGCCGGGCGACGCGGGCGACCAGTCCGCCGGGTCGGTGCAGTTGGCCTCCCGACCGGGCTTCGAGGTGCAGCTGGAGAACTTCTCCGGGCCCTTCGACCTCCTGCTCTCCCTGATCGCCAAGCACAAGATGGACGTCACCGAGGTGGCCCTGGCGGTGGTCACCGACGACTTCATCGCCCACCTGCGCGCCCAGAGCGAGTGGGACCTGTCCCAGGCCAGTGAGTTCCTGGTGATCGCCGCCACGCTGCTGGACCTGAAGGCCGCACGGCTGCTGCCGCGGGGCAGCGCCGACGAGGCCGAGGACCTGGAACTGCTCGAGGCCCGGGACCTGCTGTTCGCCCGGCTGCTGCAGTACCGGGCGTTCAAGGAGGTCGCCGCCCACCTCCAGCGCGAGTGGTACCGGCTGGGACGTTCCCACGCCCGAAGCGTGAGCCTGGAGCCCCGGTTCGCCGAGCTGCTGCCCGAACTGATCCTGCGAATCACACCTGAGCAGTTCGCGGCGCTGGCCGCGGCCACGTTGGCGCCCAAGTACGAACCGGCCGGGGTCGACCTGTCCCACCTGCACAACCCGGTGGTGAGCGTGCGAGAGCAGGCCGCGATGATCGTGCAGCGGTTGCGCCGCCAGCACAGCGTGACCTTCCGCTCTCTCGCCCAGGACGCCTCGGCACTGAACGTGGTGGTCGCTCGCTTCCTGGCGCTGCTGGAGCTCTATCGTGAGGACGTGGTGGCCTTCGACCAGGCCGACGCGCTGTCCGAACTGACCATCAGGTGGACCGGCGGCGGCGACGGCGACATCGACGTGACCGATGACTATGACGATGTCGCCGCGCCCGCAGGTCCGGGCCGGCACGCCGATGCCGGTCATGCAACGGAGGAACGATGAACCAGGAGCACCCCGGCGATCCCGGTGCGGCTATGACCGACGACGACGCAACTCCCGCGGGCCACGACGGTTCCGCGCCGTCCGAAGCCGGCGGTGCGGACACCGAGGGGCCGTTGCCGGTGCTGGGTGAGCCCGGTGGATTGCACGGGGCGCTGGAGGCGATCCTGATGGTCACCGACGCCCCCGTCGCCACCGAGCACCTGGCCAGCGTGCTGAAGGTCCCCACCGAGCGGATCCGCACCGCCCTGGCCGACCTGGTCCGCGACTACGCCGAGGGCCCGCGCCCCCGCGGCTTCGAACTGCGCGAGGCGGGGGGAGGGTGGCGCGTGTACTCCGCGCCCGCATTCGCCGACGCCGTCGAGGCCTTCGTGCTCGAGGGCCAGACCGCCCGGCTCACGCAGGCTTCCCTGGAGACGCTGGCCGTGATCGCCTACCGCCAGCCGGTCTCGCGTGGCCGGATCGCCGCCATCCGCGGGGTGAACGTGGACTCGGTGGTGCGCACGTTGCTGACCCGTGGTCTGATCGAGGAGGCCGGGCAGGACGAGGAGGGTGGGGCGATGCGCTACCGCACCACGGCCTACTTCCTGGAACGACTGGGCTTGCGCACCATCGAGGATCTTCCGCCCCTGGCGCCCTATCTCCCGGACCTGGACTCCCTGGCAGATGTGGACGGACTGGGCTGATGGGAGCGCACGAACGATGAGCGAACAGGTGCACACCCCCTCGGGGGTACGTCTGCAGAAGGTGCTGGCCGGGGCGGGCCTGGGGTCCCGGCGTAAGTGCGAGGCGATCATCAGCGCCGGCCGGGTCAGCGTGGACGGACAGGTGGTGCGCCAACTCGGGGTCCGAGTGGATCCGCGCACCGCGGTGATTCACGTGGACGGGCTGCGGGTGCAACTCGATGAGAAGGTCACCACCCTGGCCCTGAACAAGCCGCTGGGCGTGTACTCCACGATGGCGGACGAGCAGGGCCGCCCGGACCTGAGCACCTACGTGGCGGACCGCCCCGAGCGACTCTTCCACGTCGGACGCCTGGACGCCGACACCGCCGGTCTGCTGCTGCTGACCAACGACGGCGAACTCGCCCACCGCCTGGCCCATCCCTCCTACGAGGTGCTCAAGACCTATGTGTCCCAGGTGCAGGGGCAGGTCCCGCGCGGCCTGGGCCGCACCCTCAAGTCCGGGGTGGTCCTGGAGGACGGCCCGGTCCACGCCGACGCCTTCACCGTGCTGGACAGTTCCCCGGAGGCCAGCCTGGTGGAGATCACCCTGCACGAGGGCCGCAACCACATCGTGCGTCGGCTGCTGGCGCAGGTGGGCTACCCGGTGACGCGACTGACGCGCACCCGGATGGGCCCGATCCGACTCGACCGGCTCAAACCGGGACGCACCCGCGTCATCGACGGACCCGAACTGGGCCGGCTGATGGCTGACGTCGGCCTCTGAGGCCGGGGTGGTGGGGCCGGCTCGCGAATGCGAGGTATGGTGCGGGACGTGAATTCGCTGGCCTCGACCACCGGTCCGGTCCTGATCGTGGGCACCGGTCTCCTCGGTGCCAGCATCGGTCTCGGCCTGCGCAGCCTCGATGTGCCGGTGTGGCTGCAGGACGCCTCACCGACCGCTGTCGCCCTGGCGCGTGACGTCGGTGCCGGCCAGATCCGGGGACCCGAGCACACCGACCCCGCCCTGGTGATCATCGCCGCCCCGCCCGACGTCACCGCCGACCTGATCGCTGCGGCGCTGCGGGAGTTCCCCGGGGCCGTGGTCACCGACGTGGCCAGCGTCAAGGGGGTCCTGCTGGAGGAGTTGCGCGAGGTCGAGGGGCTGGACCTGCGCCGGTACGTGGGCTCGCACCCGATGGCGGGCCGGGAGCGTTCCGGTGCGGCCGCCGCCACCTCTGAGTTGTTCGCCGGACGTCCCTGGGTGATCGCCGCCCACCCCGAGGTGGACCCTGCTGCGGTGCGCACGGTGCGGCACCTGGCCGCCGACCTGGACGCCAGCCCGGTGCACCTGGAGCCGGTTGAGCACGACGAGGCCGTGGCGCTGGTCTCCCACCTGCCCCAGATGATGGCGTCCCTGGTGGCCGGCCGGCTGGTGGGTGCCGCGCCGGAGGCACTGGCCCTGTCGGGTCAGGGCCTGCGCGACGTCACCCGGATCGCGGCCAGCGACGCACGCCTGTGGGCGGCGATCATCACCGGCAATGCCGCGGCGGTACACGACGGCCTGCGAGCGGTCCGGGCGGACCTGGACGAGGTGATCACCGCCCTGGAGCGGGCCGCCACCGAGGGACCCCTCGCGGAAGGTGCCGCGGGTGCGGTCTCGGCACTGATCGGTGCCGGTAACGAGGGCGCCGGGCGGATACCCGGCAAGCATGGTGGTGCTCGCCGCCACTATGCCGAGGTGACGGTGCTGGTTCCCGACGAACCCGGCGAGCTGGGCCGGCTGTTCACCGAGATCGGTCAAATCGGTGTGAACATCGAGGACTTCGCGATGGAACACTCCCCGAAACAGAAGGTAGGGATGGCGATCGTGTCGGTACTGCCCGATGCCGCCGGCCGGCTCGAGCGGGACCTGGGCGACCGGGGCTGGCGGGTGGTGGCGCCATGACCAGCCCGTCCGGCCTGGTGGTGGCCATCGACGGCCCCTCCGGCACCGGCAAGTCCACCATCTCCAAGCGCGTCGCGGCCGACCTCGGCCTGGCCTACCTCGACACCGGGGCCATGTACCGGGCTCTGACCTGGTGGTGCCTGCACCAGGGCATCGACCTGACCGACACCGACGCGGTGGCCGCGCAGGCACGCGCCATGCCGCTCCGGATCGGCACCGACCCGGCCCGCCCGAGCTTCGCCGTCGGCGAACACGACGTGACCACCCGGATCCGCACCTCGGATATCTCCACCCGGGTCTCGGCCGTGGCCACGAACCTGGCGGTACGGGCCGAACTGCAAGAGCGTCAGCGTGCCGAGATCGCCGCCGAGGGCCGTCCCGGCGGGTTCAGCCAAGGCCGTGGCATCGTCGCCGAGGGCCGCGACATCACCACCGTGGTGGCCCCGCAGGCTCAGGTGCGGATCCTGCTGCTCGCCGATGAGCACGCGCGCCTGGCTCGGCGCAGCAACGAACTTCACGGACGTGTCGATGCCGAGGCGATCGAGGCGACCCGTGACCAGGTGCTGCGCCGTGACGCCGAGGACGGCACCGTGTCCAACTTCAGCACCGCCGCGCCGGGCGTGATCCCGGTGGACACCTCCCAGATGAGCCTGGATGAGGCGGTCGCGGTGGTCCGGGATCTGGTGGAGGCAACGCGATGAGTGACGCACGACCCGGCGACCCGAAGCCGAAACGGACGGCGAAGCCCGACCCGTCCAGCCCCGGGCAGGCGATCAAGCCCGAGCACATCCGCCGGTGGGGCCCGATCTGGTCGCGCCGCGTGGGCTGGGTGCTGGCGAAGGTGCTGTGGAACACCAAGGTGATCGGCGCCCACCACGTGCCCAGGACCGGCAGGGTCCTGATCGCGGCGAACCACACCGGCATCATCGACGGTCCGTTGCTGCACGGGGTGATCCCGCGCTCGTCGTTCATCATCATCAAGGAGGAGATCTTCAAGGTCTTCGTCATCGGCTTCCTGATGCGCTGGGCCGGTCAGATCCCGGTGGACCGCCGGAACGGCCGGGCGGCGCTGCTCACCGCGCTGACGATGCTGAACGAGGACCGCCTGGTCGGGGTCTTCCCCGAGGGCAGCCGCGGGAGTGGCGACGTCAAGTCGACCAAGGCCGGCATCGCATGGCTCGCGGTGCGCTCGGGCGCCCCGGTGGTGCCGGTGGCGATCCTGGGCACCCGGCCGCCGGGGGAGAAGGCCGGACACGTACCCGGCCCACGCGCCAAACTGCACGTGGTCTACGGGGCGCCGTTCGTGCCGGCCGATCCCGAGGCTGGCACCGGACGCGCGGCCGTGGCCGAGGCAATGACGGTGATCCAGGAGAAGATGAGCGAGCACGTGCGTCAGGCCTCGACCACCACCGGGGTGCCGTTGCACTCGGCGACCGAGATCTGAAACCTCCGTCACAGCACCAGAGGGCGCGCACACCCGTGCTGGTGCGCGATGATGGCGGGGTGAATTCCACCGAGTACCCCGCCATGCCCGACGACGACGACGCCGCCGCCTGGGAGCAGCAGTCGCCGGATCTGAGCGAATCACCCGAGCAGGCCCAGCGCGCCGAGGCGCTGCGTGCCGGCCTGCAGGCCTACGACCTGGCCGACGCGGACCTGGCGCTGCTGTCCGGCGATGACACCGAGGGCACCGGCGAGGAACCGGAGGGTCCGCTGCCGGTGCTGGCGGTGATCGGGCGCCCGAACGTGGGCAAGTCGACCCTGGTGAACCGCATCCTGGGCCGGCGCGAGGCCGTGGTCCAGGACACCCCGGGGGTGACCCGGGACCGGGTGCTCTACCCGGCGGAGTGGGCCGGGCGGCGGTTCATGCTGGTGGACACCGGCGGCTGGGAGCATGACGCGAAGGGGTTGCCGGGTCGGGTGGCCGAACAGGCCGAGGCCGCGATCGAGGTCGCCGATGCGGTGATGTTCGTGGTCGATGCCACGGTGGGACCCACCAGCACCGACGAGCACGTGGTGCGGCTGCTGCGTCGTTCGGGCCGGCCCACGGTCCTGGTCGCGAACAAGGTGGACAGCCAGCGGGCCGAGGCCGACGCGGCGATGCTGTGGTCACTCGGGCTGGGCGAGCCCTACCCGGTTTCGGCGCTGCACGGGCGCGGCTCAGGTGACCTGCTGGACCGGGCCATGGAGCTGCTGCCGGCCACCTCCCAGGTTGCCGGGCGGGGTCTGGCCGAGGGACCGCGACGGGTGGCCCTGATCGGACGCCCTAATGTGGGTAAGTCCTCTCTGCTGAACTCCCTGACCGGCACCGACCGGGTGGTGGTAGACGAGGTCGCCGGCACCACGCGGGACCCGGTGGACGAACTCGTCCGGCTGGGCGAGCGGGACTGGTGGTTCGTCGATACCGCGGGAATCCGGCGCCGCGTGCACCAGACTTACGGGGCGGACTTCTATGCCTCGCTACGCACCCAGGGAGCGCTGGAGAAGGCCGAGGTCGCGGTGGTGCTGATCGACGCCTCGGAGCGGCTGACCGAGCAGGACACCCGAGTGATCCAGCAGGCGATCGACGCCGGGCGAGCCCTGGTGATCGCGTTCAACAAGTGGGACCTGATGGATGAGGAACGCCGGGACCTGCTCGAGCGGGAGATCGAACTGGACCTGGTCCAGGTGCGTTGGGCGCCCCGGGTGAACATCTCTGCCCTGACCGGGTGGCACACGAACCGGTTGGTCCGGTCACTGGAGACCGCCCTGGAGTCCTGGGACACCCGGGTGTCGACCGGGAAGCTCAACGCGTTCCTGGGTGACCTGACCGCGGCCAACCCCCACCCGGTTCGCGGGGGCAAGCAGCCCCGGATCCTGTTCGCCACCCAGGCCGGCACCCGCCCACCCCGGTTCGTGGTGTTCGCCACCGGATTCCTGGACCCCGGCTACCGGCGATTCATCGAACGACGGCTACGGGAAACCTTCGGATTCACCGGAACCCCGATCGAGATCAGCGTGCGGGTGCGGGAGAAGCGCCGGCGCCGTTGAGGGTGTGAACGGGCCGGCCACCGCGCCATCGGGGGAGGGGGGCGCAGCAGCCGGCCCGTCCGCCTAGACAACCGGTCCCGGATGAGAGCTCGATGAGATGTGGATGAGGGCACCTCATCCACCACCCGGGGTGGTCAGGCCTGGGGCTGGTGCTGCCCGCCGGGCTCCTGGGTTCCGGACTCGGGCTCGACGAGTTCGGCCATAGCGGCCGCGAAGAATGAGCGCACCTGGCCCCAGTGCACCTGGGCATTGGCCAGGTGCTCCGTGAGCCGATCGATCTCGGCGTGCTGGGCCGCGGTGAGTTCCTTCTCGGCGCGCACCTGCTGCCGTTGCGCCAACTCCTGGCGCAGCCGCTCCACGGTGCGCTCAGCCTCCGCAAGCAGTTCGTTCAGGCTCGCCTCATCACCGTTGCTGTGCCGGGGCTGCGGCAGCGGAGAAGGTGCCATCACCACACGGTAGCGGCGATCAGCGTGATCGGGACAATCACGAACATACCCAGCACCCAGGCGGCCACGTACACCTTGGACTTGACCGCCAGGCTCGCCAGCCATTGCGCGCCGAGCACCGGCAGTGGGCGCAGCAGTGGCAGGCCGAAGATCACCAGGGCGCAGAAGACGTTGTAGAGCAAGTGGACGTAAGCCGCCTGTAGCGCCGGTCCCGCCTCGGCCCCGGTGAAGGCGAACGCCGCGATCAGTGCGGTGAGGGTGGTACCGATGTTCGCCCCGATGGTGAAGGGGTAGATCTGCTTCAGGGAGAACGTTCCGGACCCGGCCAGCGGCACCGCGAGTGAGGTGGTGGTGGTGGAGGACTGGACCATCACGGTCATCAGGGTGCCCGAGGCTATCCCGCTCAACGGGCCGCGCCCGATCGCCGCATGCAGAATGCGCTGGGCCCGGCCCACCATCAGAACCTTGAGGAGTCTCCCGATCAGGTTGATCACGGCCAGGATGCCGAGTACACCCAGCACGATCAGGATGAGCCCGGCGGCCACGGCCGGCAGCGGGGAGACCAGGCCGGTCAGGAACGCCGAGCCGGGAGAGGTGATCGCTCGTACCACCTCGCCCACCGCGGTGAACACGGTGGCGACGACTCCGCCGTCGGATCCGGAGGTCTGCGCCGTCAGCCACGCCGAGGAACGTTGCAGTACCCCGAAAACCAGTTCCAGGGGCAGGAAGATGGCCACCGACAACAGGTTGTACATGTCGTGCACGGTGGCGGCCCCGAAGGCCCGGCGAAAGGTCTCCTTGTCCCGGGACATGCCCAGGCTCACCAGGGTGGAGGTCATCGTCGTGCCGATGTTCGCGCCGATCATGATCGGGATGGCGATCCCGATCGGGAGCCCGCCGGCCACCATGCCCACCGTGATCGAGGTGGTGGTGGAGGATGACTGGGTCAGCGCGGTGGCCAGCAGTCCGATCATCAGCCCGATGAACGGGTTGGAGGCGAACTGGAACAGTTGTCCTGCGCCGTCGCCGGCAGCCAGTTTGAACCCGGACCCGATCAGGGCCACCGCGGTGATCAGGACGTAGATCCCGATCGACACCATGACCCATTCCGCAGCCCGCAGCTTCTTCCCGTGGAAGGGGAGGAAATGCAAGGGACTGCGCAGGGGAGCAGCGGGTGCCTGCACTGCGCTTGCCGGGGGGAGACCGACCTGGGTGGTACTCACGCGGCCCTGGCCTGGGTGACTAGTACTCGCACACCAACACTTCAGCACCCGCAGGCGAGATTCAGACGACATCCAGGTAAACGCCAGATGAACACGCTATGAGGTACCTCACATCGGCGCCCTCATTCCGGTTCGGGGCGGGACCAGTTCGCCTCGGTGCGGTGCAGCAGTGACACCACCGTGGTGCCCAGCACGAAGGCGCTGATGATCGCGGCGATCATCAGGCCCGGTTCGTTGTCGGTGCCCACCCGCTGGCTCAGCACGGTCTGGGCTACCACCTGGAAGGCCAGATGGAAACCGACCGGCGTCCACACGCTGCCGGTCTGGATCCGCAGCAGACCCAGCACCACGGCCATTGCCAGGAACATGATGCCGCGCTCGGCCAGTACCCCCCACCCTTCCGAGGCCACCCACAGGGCGGTCCCGAACACAGTGAACAACACCGCTTGGGCGATGGCCGCCAGCCACGGGGCCATCACGGTGGTGAGGTTGCGCTGCAGGTAACCGCGGAAGATCAACTCCTCCGGGAGCGCTTCGAAGAAGAACACCAGGACCACCAACAACACGGCCCAGGCCAGGATGTGTGCCACCGGCACGTGGGCCTGCAGGCTGAGCCACCCGGCGCCCAGGGCGATGCCAAGTCCCAGGGCACTGGGCACCAGGAAGGCGACCACGCCGATCAGGAACGGACGCCAGGCCCTCGCGGACACGCCCAGTCCTATCCCGGACCATGCACGCCGGTCCAGATAGCGACGGGCGAGCATGACCATCGGGATCGCCAAACCTGAGATCAGGGCGGCGTTGGCCAGGCGCACCGGGATGCTCAACTGCCCGTCATAGAGGTTGGCGGTGAGCCAGGTCATCAGGGCCCAGATACCCACGCCGGCGGCGAGAACCAGTCCGATCCGTACGACGAGTGGGGCGCGGGTGGTGCCGTTGGCGGCTTCAGTAGGCATCGCAGGCAGCCTGACAAGACTGGACAGGGTGCGTCCAGTGCCATTCGTCATGATTAGGCCTGGTGTGCACGGCTCCTGGAACCGGCGGCCGGGCCGGGTGGACGACGCTCGGGACGTTGCATGGGTTCGGCCGTGGTGAGCCAGCGGATCGCGGAGGTCATCGCGGTGCCGTTGAGGCGGTGCAGAGTTCGGTCCAGGAGCGGCCGGTCCGGAAGCCCCAGGGGTTCGCGGGCCCACCGCGGCAAGGTGGCCACCGCCGCTCGCACCAGGGCGCGGTAGCCGGGTCGAACCGCCACCGGCACCGGCACGGTGCGGATGAACGTCGCCACATCACGGGCAGCCGGGGTGCTCTGCAGTTCCGGCCGGAACTCCCGGAGCCCGTGCCGCAACTCGGCCCGCGTGGTAGGAACCTCCGATGAACCCAGGGCGAGGGCCACCCTCGCGGACTGGGAGACGTAGGTGTCGTAATCGGACTCGTCGAGGCTGCGACGGCCGAAGCGTTCGTGCGCGGTGAGAAAGGAGTCGATCTCGGCGATGTGCACCCAGGCCAGCAGGTGCGGGTCGTCGGCCTGGTACGGCCTGCCGTCGGGCGCCGTGCCGTTGACCCGCCGATGGACCGCGCGGACGATGTCGACCGCCTCCTGGGCATGCTCGGCCGTGCCGAAGGTGGTGGTGGCGATGAAGGTAGCGGTGCGGGCCAGGCGTCCCCACACGTTCGTGCGGTAGTCGGAGAAGTCATCGACAGCGGCCATGGCCAGTGGGTGCAGCGACTGCAGCAGGAGGGCGCGCACGCCGCCGATGTACATCGAGGCGTCCCCGTGCACGATCTGAATGGGTGAGTCTGCGCTGTACCAGCGCGGGCCGGCGGTGCCGTGGATGCGGTACCTGGCCTGGGCGCCGTCGGGCCCGGCCACCATGCCCAGCAGGGCCCGGCTCATCCGGTTGCGTACGGAAGTGATCGGCATCCTCTCAGTCTGCCGGTAACGAGGGAGGTGTTCCAGCTCGGGTGCGGGGCTGGTCCGGTGGCGCGGGTTGCTTTAGCATTGCCACACCCCGCACCGGCCCAGCGGGAAGAGGAACGCCATGGTCACCGTCCGGACCCAGCAGCCGGTTGGTGTTGCGGGCCGCCGGGCGGGCGGTGCATATCGCGACGGGGGTCGGCGCGGTGGCCCCGTCCTGGTGCGCTGCCTGGTCGCCGCCGCGGCAACGGCTCTTGCCCTGATCGCCAGCGGTGCCGGTGCGGCGGCGCTCGATGGACCCTCACCCGGGCAGGAGGAGGCTACTCCCACGAGCCTCGGGGAGGGGCCGGCGTCCACGAGCATCGCGGAGGGGCCAGCCTCCTCGCATCGCGTCATCGACGTCGCCCGCCAGTACAACGGGGTGCCGTACGTGTGGGGCGGGGGTACTCCGGCCGGCTTCGATTGCTCCGGGTTCGTGCAGTATGTCTTCGTCCAGGTGGGCATCGACCTGCCCCGCACGGCGGACTTGCAGGCCGGTGCCGGCTACCGGATCCCGGCAGCGGAGGCCGTTGCCGGTGACCTGGTGTGGTGGCCGGGGCATATCGGGATCTACACCGGCGACGGTCATCACATCGCCGCCCGGAGCCCCGGAACGCTGGTGCACGAGAGCCCGATCTACATGGCCGACCCCACATTCATCCGGGTGTATGAAGCGGAGCTGCACGGGGGGTGAGCGAGCCCAATCGCTTGGGGTGGGTGAACTGATCATGCCGGTCCGCGGCCGGGTAGGTGCCGATTCGGTCCATCCTGGGGGAGTGGGGTAGCATCGTCGCGTCCCAGTCGGCCGGAAGGCGATCGGCGCGGGGCAACGGGCTGTGGCGCAGCTTGGTAGCGCACTTGACTGGGGGTCAAGGGGTCGTGGGTTCAAATCCCGCCAGCCCGACGCAGTGGGGCCTCTGACCAGCATGAACGTTGGTCAGAGGCCTTCGTCATGCTCACCTCAGGCGTCATCGCCGTCGTCATGCCCGCACTCGCTGCACAGTTGCTGCTCATGCGATGGCCGTAGGCGTTGGGTCTGCGTGACGAACACGTCGATCGGGGCCTCGTGCGCCGGCCACTACACTCAGTCCACGCCAATCGCCGGGACTGCTGGCCGATACTGGGGAGTCCGCGAATCCCCGAGACAGCGGTGCAGGCCGGATATCTACCGGATCCTCCGAGGAGCCGTGGACTCATCCGGCCGGCCCGGCAAGCCCACGACTCGGACCAGGGAGTAGCAGTGACCGATCACAGCCAGTCAATCGAGCCCGATGAGCGCGGCGGCGCGCCCGGCCATTGCAGCGTCGAATTGCAACGCACCTCCCTGGGTCATTACGAGGTGCGCAACGCCCGAGGTGGTGTGATCAGCCTCGGGGACGGGACCGGCACGGACTTCACACCGGTTGAGGTGCTGCTGGCCGCGATCGCCGGGTGCTCCAGCGTCGATGTGGATCACATGACCAGCCGCCGCGCCGAGCCCGAGGAGTTTACCGTCCGGTGCAGCGGCACGAAGATCTCCGACGACGACGGCAACCACCTGCAGGACGTCGAGGTCACCTTCCACCTGCGCTTCCCGGCCGGTGCCGAGGGCGATGCCGCGCGGGCCCGGATCGCGCCCGCTATCAAGGCCAGCCATGACCGGGAGTGCACGGTGTCGCGGACCGTGGAGCTGCCCACACCCGTCACGATGCGTACCGCCGACTGAGCCGGCCGGTATGACCGATCAGGCGGGCAGCGAGGGGTCCACGCGGACCGCCTACGACACGGTCGCCGCCGACTATGCGCGGGCGATCCAGGACACGAACCAGGAGCACCCGCTCGATGTGGCGATGATCGCCGTCTTCCTGGCCGAGGTGGGCGCCGGGCCGATCCTGGACGCGGGCGCCGGCGCCGGCCGGCTCACCGGCTATGCCTCCGCACGCGGAGCCGACATCCGCGGGATGGACCTGTCCCCGGGCATGATCGCCCAGGCCAGGAGCACCTACCCCGACCTGCGCTTCGAGACCGGATCACTGTTGGACCTGCCCTACCCGGCCGGCAGTTTCGACGGCGTGCTGCTCTGGTACTCGGTGATCCACCTGGGTGATGACGAGCTGGGGCGGGCCCTGAGCGAGGTGGCCCGCGTGACCCGTCCCGGTGGCTACCTACTCCTGGCCAGCCAGGCCGGCTCCGGCGAGGTGGACCTGCGCCCGGTCTACGCCCGCATGGGGCATCAGGTGTCCTTGACCCGGCACCGGCGCACCGCGGAGGTGTTGGCGGCAGCGCTGGCCCGGGTCGGGGCGAGGGAACTGGCGCGACTGGTGCGCCGGGGCAGCCCCACTCACGAACGGGACGACCAAGCCGTGATTCTCGCCCGATTCGGGCCACCTGAATAGTCGCCGCCCGCCTGCTCTGCTGTTCACAGTTCCGTCCGCTTCAGCGCCAGGGATGCCACGCCGAGGCTGATGACGGTGAGCACGGCGGTGCTGATGAGCGGGCCTATCGTCATGAGTATCCCGTCGGACAGGACCGGCCCGGCTATGCGTGCCAGACTCCAAGGCAGTATTTCGAAGGCGCGGGGCGCGGTAGCGACGAGGAGGTCGGTGCCGAATATGCCGGCCAGCGGCAGCGCGACCACCAGGGCGCGCGACCAGGTCAGCGCACTGAGCATGAGCACCACGGCGAGGTGGAAGACCGCGAGGCAGCCGATGAGTGCGACGGCACCGAGCCACTGGTCCAGCGGCCACAGCGCTCCGTCGGCAAGGGAGAGTTGGGCCAGCACGCCGAGCCATGGCACGAGGACGATCACGACGAACAGGGCGAGGGCGTGGCCGAGGAACTTCGCCGCAAGCAATGCGCTACGAGCCAGCGGTTTGGACAGCATCCACTCCAGCACGCCGCTGCGCCGTTCATCGAGCAGGATGCCCTGGGCGGTGACGACCACACCGATGGAGGCCAGAATGCCTGCCATGCCAGCGAATTGGACCGCACTCTCGGTGGGGGTCATGTCGCTCGCGCCAGCGGCGACGTCGAGCCGGGGCAGGACCCAGAGCACCAACACGAGCAGCGCGTTGGTCAGAGCGGACCACACGAGGGCCTGCGTCCACCACCGCCGGGTGTTCCACCAGGAACCTGATTCCCGACGGAACTGGTTGGTCAGCCCGGACAAGGTCGATGGCGTTCTCATCGAACGTCTCCCTCCACGACGTTGATGAACACGTCCTCGAGTTCGGACCTGCGGCGACCGAACTCGACCACCCGGACCTCGTCGTGGCTCAGGACCAGCCGCAGCAGTTGAGCCTGGGCGACCTCCTCGTCACTCACCCGGACCGTGAGGGAGACTCGGTCGTCGCCGGGGACCTCGCGGATCTCGGTTACCCAGGGCTGAGTCCGCAGGCTGGTCACGGCGGGACCGACATCCCCGGTCAACGTCAGGACGAAGGTGTCGGCCTCGTCGAGGAGATCGACCATTGAGGACTGGAGGACACGGCGTCCGTTCCGCAGGATTGCGACCTCGTCGCTGATCTGCTGGACGTCGTCGAGGATGTGGGTGGAGTAGAAGACGGTCGTTGTCTCCTTCAGTCGGCGCATGACGTCCAGGACATCGCGTCGGCCCAGTGGGTCCAGCGCCGCGGCGGGCTCGTCGAGAATGAGAAGCCTGGGGCGGTGGATCTGGGCCTGCGCAATCCCCAGTCGTTGCCGTTGGCCACCGGAGAGTTCACCGGAGCGGGCGTCAGTCTTCGCGGTCAGACCGACCAGGTCCAGTGTCTCGGTGATGTCGTCCTCGACGCGGGCGTCGGGGTCGAGGGGGTAGAACCCACGAGCGTAGCGCAGCACCTGCCGGGCTGTGAGGTCCTCATGAAACCGTGGCTGCTGGGCGAGGTAGCCGACCTGCCTGCGCACCTGCATGCTCGCGCTGACGATGTCGGAGCCGAGTACCTGCGCCGTGCCACCCGAGGGCGCGGCCAAGCCCAGGAGCAACCGCATCAGGGTGGTCTTGCCCGCCCCGTTCGGACCGAGAAACCCGAACAGAGACCGCTCGGGGACCACCAGATCGAGCCCATCGAGAGCGATGACCCCACCGTAGTGCTTGGTGAGGCCCTGGCAGGAGATCGCCGGTGCTCCCATGACTTCACGCTATCGACGGTCAGAACGGCAGGCCAGGGTCCTTGGTCCCGAGGCTGTCCGAACGCCGGCTCGGGCGTCGGCGCTAATGAACCAGCACGGCCTTGACCGCTTCACCCGCGTTGGTCGCGGCGATCGCCTGCTCCAACTCGGCGAACGGGTACGTCGTGACCAACTTCTCGAGCGGGAAGCGTCCCTGCCGCCGCAGTTCGAGCAACTGGGGGATGAACACACGCGGCACCGAGTTGCCCTCGACAATCCCTTGTACCCGCCGGCCCAACTGCATCACGGGCAATAGGTCCAGTGTCATTCCCGGTGCGGCTCCGACGATGCCGAGGTTGCCGCCCCAGGCCAGACCATCCACCAGTCGGGTCAGTACCGGCGCCACACCGGTGGTGTCGAACGCATGGGTGGCTCCTCCGCCGGTCAGGTCGTGGATCTGTTCGACCTGGTCCTCCTCGTTGCCGTCGATCACGTGTGTCGCGCCGAGGTCGGGGGCCAGTGCCAATCGCTCGGGAATGATGTCGACCGCGATGATGGTGCCCACACCGGCCGCGGCGGCAGCGAGCAACCCGCTCAGCCCCACGGCGCCAGTCCCGGAGATCACGAGGGAGTCGGTGGGCCCGGGCCGCAGCACGTTGAGGATCGCACCGGCGCCGGTCTGCACGCCGCAACCCAAGGGTCCCAGGAGGTACTCGTCGTCGGGCGCCACCCACTCGGGCACCTTGGCCAGGTCGCGCTCGCTGACGAGCGCATGCGTACCGAAGGAGGACTGACCGAAGAAGCTCGACCCGACCGGCTGCCCGTCCGCTGTGGCCTTGTAGGAACCGTCGGCGCGGGCCAGGGCGAAGTTGATGTCGTTGAACTGCACGCAATTGAACGGGCGGCCCGTCAGGCAGGTCCGGCAACGTCCGCACGATGCGTAGGAGGCCATCACCCGGTCGCCCTCGGCGAAGTCGGTCACGCCCGCACCGACCGCCTCGACCACGCCGATGCCCTCGTGCCCGTAGACCGCCGCCGGAAACTCCGCCTGATGGAACACATCGCGGGCGAACAGGTCCGTATGGCATAAACCGGTGGAGTGGTAGCGGACCAGCACCTCGTCCGGACGGGGATCACCGAGTTCGATCCCGTCGGCCAACTGGAAGGTGCCGCGCGGCTCGCGGAGCACGTGCGCGCTGATCGGGGTGGTCACGACTGCCTCCTTACGGCTGGTTCCCACACCGTAGGGCAGAACCGGGGCCCCAGCGAGAGCACGGGCCGGCGGCGCATCCTGCCGTCGCCCAAGTTGCCGCGCCGGTCCGTGGCGCGCACGCTGGCGGGCATGAGTGTGACCATCGCCGGGGTGGACGTCAGCAAACCGCAGAAGGTGCTGTTCCCGGCAACGGAGACCCCGGAGGTGACGAAGGAGGACCTGGCCCGCTACTACGCCGGTATCGCCACCATCATGCTGCCGCACGTGCGGGGCCGTCCGATCAGCATGCAGCGATTCCCCGATGGGATCGAAGGGCCCTCGTTCTACGAGAAGCGGGTGCCCCGACACTTCCCGGACTTCGTTGCCACCGTGCAGGTGCGGACCGCGGACGGTCCGCAACGTCAGGTGATGATCGAGGACGAGGCCACCTTGGTCTATCTGGCCCAGCAGGCGTGCCTCACCCCGCACACATGGTTGAGCACGGCTGCGGACCTGGATCATCCGGACCAACTGATCTTCGACCTTGACCCCACCGTTCCCGGGCTCGGGGCGGTGCGGCGAGCCACCGTGATGGTGGGGGAGGTGCTGGACGACCTGGGGCTGCGCACCTTCCTCAAGACCACCGGCTCGCGCGGGTACCACGTGGTGGTACCGCTGCGGCCCGAGGCGGACTTCGAGGCCGTACGTGCCTTCGCCCGCACGGTCGCGGAGGTCCTGGTGCGCCGCGCTCCGGACCTGCTCACCCTGCAGTCGCGGAAGAAGAAGAGGGGCGATCGGGTGCTGGTGGACGTGCAGCGCAACGGCTACGGGCAGACGGCGGTGCCCCCGTACGCGGTCCGGGCCCGGCCCGGTGCCCCGGTGGCGGTGCCGATCAGGTGGGACGAACTCTCCCGGATCGAGCCGGCTGGGCACACGATCCGCACGATCAATCGGCGCCTGGCCCAGGTACAGGACCCGTGGCAGGTGTTCTCGGAGCACCGCCAGGATCTGACCCGCGCCCGTGAACGCCAGGCGTGATCGATCAGTCGGCGCCCGCTGACGCCAGCAGATCACCGCGCAACCAGACACTGCGCAGCGATTCCGCGAGCCGGCTCGGCTCTTGACGATGTGGCGGGTCGAAGTGGTGCCGCTGGTGAAAGACCTCGAGCGTGAAGTCACGGAATACGCCTCCGAGCCGTTCGGCGATCTCGCCGTACTGGTCGGGGTTGCTCAAGCCGCCGAGCGCGAAGTAGACAGGACGGTCGAACCGCCTCAAGGCATTGCGGTCCAGAGCGTAAGTCTTGAAGGTGCGCATGAGGGCCCGGATCCCAGCGGGCCTTCGGGACATCCACACCGGCGGTGGCGCTGATCGCGGCTCAGGCAGCCGAACCTCGGACCGCACCTGTAACCGCGTGAAGGCCGCCATGAAATCCTCGTGCGAAAGTTGAGCCAGCGCGTCGTACTCGGACCACAACCGCTCGTGCCTCGGGCTCCAGTCCCAGTGGCCGCCCCACGCCGGTTCGAGCAGACTCAGGGTCAACAGGCGCGATGGCTCCGATGCCGCACACGCCAGGGCTGCGGCGCCACCGCCGGAGTAGCCCACCAGGTGAAAGCGAGTCCACCCGCGAGCCCCGGTTTCACGCAGAACCCCGTCGACCTCCGTGTCCAGGGAGTAGTCCGCCGGCGGGGAGGCCCCGCGATAGACCTCGAGGTCCTTGACTATCGCCTCGACGTCATCGCCCAACAGGTCAACGAGTCCGGAGTAGGCCAGCGGCGCGGGAAGTACGGCTCCGGGCAGGAAGACAACCTTCGATGCGCTCACTGTTCGCCTCCGATCGGAGAATTGATCGAATCCGTACCGGCGTGCGGAGCGCCGGCGAGAACACCATTCCTCAACGGGTTCGGGACCACGCCTTCCCACTCTTCTGCGACCGCGAGATAACCCTGTCTTGGGGTCGTGAACAAACTCCCTAGAGCGTGGGAGTCCGCTCGAAGGAGGCTTTCAGGGCGTCGACTGTGATGGTTCGTTCCTTGACTGCGAAGCGCCGCCAGATGGGCGTGCCGAGGCGCCACAGCCCGTAGGAGATCAACTTGCCGCGATGGCGGACCCGTGTCTCGTTGTCACCGGCGGGTTCCAGTCGGTAACTCGGCCAGCCTTCGAACTTCAGTGTGCCCGACTTCGACGTCTCCCACCAGTGAAAGATGACCGTGTGGGGCGCCGTCATCTCGACGATCTCCCCGGGCATGGTGCCCTGAGTCGTTTCATCGACGAAGGTCGTTCCGACGCCGGGCTCGCCGGGAGAAGTCTGCCGAGTGTGCTTCAGCATGCTTCCGGTGTCCGCCATCCAGTCGTTGTGCCCCTCGATGTCGACCAGGCGTGCGAACACCTGCTCGATCGGCGCCCATATCGTGCGCTTGAGCTCGAACTCGATCGGCTTCACACGATCAAGCATCCTCCTCGGGCCGACGAACCACAAGGCTTTCGACGTCGCCGTCGGCACGGATCAGGCTGCGTCGGACCGCTTCACCCAGCACAGGCAGAACGGGTGCCCGGCCGGGTCGGCGTAGACGCGGAAGCCCTCGCCGGGGGCTTCGTCGTCGACGGCTTTGAGCAGTACGGCCCCGAGCGCGAGTACCTCCTCGTGCGCCTCCTCGATGTCCGCGACCCACAGGTCCAGATGGATCTGTTGCGGGTTCCCGTCGGGCCACTGCGGCGGCACGTGCTCAGGGGCCAACTGCACCGCCACCTTGGCGCTGCCGTCCACGAGCACGGTGCGCCAGTCGTCCTCAAAGTCCACGGTCCCGCCGAGCACGCCGGCCCAGAACCGACTCTCGGAGTTCAGGTCGGCGGCGTCGAACACCACCACCTGATGAGTGATCTCCATGGTTGCCTCCACGCGCCCATACCGCTGCCCGGCCCGGAGCGCCGGGACTGATGTGCACATGATAGCCAGCACAGCCCCTACGATCAGTGCCGATGAGCAAGGAGAAGCCGGGCAACGGCAGGCCGCTCAAGGCCTTCCACTGGTGGCAGGGTCTGTGGCGGAGCGTCTTCGCCATCGAGCACGACGACGCTCACTGGCACGTCGAGGTCGACTTCCTGGACTGGGACGGACGCGTCGCGCTCTACCGCGACCGACGCCAGGACCGCACCCAGAGGTTGCCGGCCCGGTTCGGCCTCGATGACGGATCCAGGATCGAGGTGCGCACGAGCACCTATGGCATCCGGCGGGCCCACCTGGTCAGCCCCGAAGGGAGGGAGCAGCAGCTCGTCCCGGTTCCCGGCAGCGCCGAACGGTGGCGCGCGGACCTGGAGCGGCGACGGCCGGGGCTGAGCACCACGATCAGCGTGACCTCCTTCGTGGTGCTACTCGCGGTGATCGTGCTGCAGGTGCCCCAGGGGCTGGAGTGGCTGGCCGATCTCAGCGACGAGGTTGCCCCCGAACTCCCCGAGAACCTCTCCGGTCTGGTCGGGGTCCTGGGGCAGTTCAGTTTCACCTCCCCCTGGAATCTCGGATCGGTGCTGAACACGAGCATCACCGTGGCCGGCCTGCTGGCGCTGCTCGAGCGAGCCCTGCGACTGCGTTACTCCTGGTGGCTCGATGGTCTCGAGGGCATGGACGGGGCCTGGAGCGGGTGACCCCCACCTAGACTGCCCCCATGAGCTTTCTCAAGCGATTGTTTGGCCGGGACTACGAAGTCTCCAGCCCGACCCAGGCGGCCGGTTCGGCGCAGCCCGGTCAGGTCGACACGACGGCCAAACCAGGCCCCGACGATGCGGTGCAGGCGGCCGAACCTGCCCGGTTCGTCGTCGAGCAGACCTTCACCCAGACCGGCCGGGGGACGATGGCCGTGGGCAAGCTCGCCAGCGGCTACCTGACTGAAGGGGATCACGTGCGGGTGCTGCGCGGTGGTGAGTCCTACGACTCCGGCACCGTGCAGCGGCTGGAGGTCGGCCGACGTCGGGTGGAGCGGATGCCCCCGGGAACCAACGGTGGAGTGCTGGTGGAGGGGATGGCGCAGCCGATCGCGTCGGGGGATGAGATCCACCCCGGTCCCAGCAACTGACCCTGACCCAGCCGTAGCCGGGCGTACCGTCGCTGCACGTGCTCGGCCGGAGAGACAACGTGGGGCCCGGCCGGACGGCCGGGCCCCACGTTCGTCAGGAACGCTGGTCCTTAGTTGAAGACCGAGTCCACGATGTCCTGGTTGTTCTCGATCCACTCGCGCGCGCCGGCGGCCGGGTCGCCCTCGTGCACGTTCACGATCAGATCCTCGAGTTCACCGAACTGGTCGTTGTCCAGGACGGGGAAGTTGCCCATCGCCTCGGCGACTTCCGGGAACTCACTGGAGAACTCGGAGTTGGCGATGAAGTTCAGGGACTCAGGCTCACCGAGCGCCTGCTCGGGGTCCTCCAGGTCCTTCACCGGGTACTCGGCGTTGGCCCAGAAGGGGTGCCACAAGGTCACCACGACATCCTCCTCGGCGTCGATGGCGCTGCTCAACTCGGTGAGCATCGCCGCGGTGGAGGACTCGACCAGGGTGAAGTTCTCATCCAGCCCGTAGGTCGGGAACACCGAGTTGGCGGTGACGCCCATGTGTCCGGCGCCCGCCTCGATTCCGATGACCTGGCCGTCGAACATGTCCGGGTTCTCGGCCAGTTCCGGGATCGAGTCGATCTCGGTGTACTCCGGGACGGCGAGCGTCAGGACCGCACCCTCGTAGTAGTGGCCCAGGTCCTCCAGGTCATCGCCGTAGGTGTCCATGTACTCGGCGTGCGTGACCTCCGGCCATGCGGAGGGGTAGACGTGGTAGTCGCCGCCGGCCACGGCGGTGTACAGCGGCCCGGCCTGGCCGATCTCTTCGATCTGCACCTCATAGCCCTGGTCCTGCAGCATCTCCTGCCACAGGTAGCCCATGCTCAGGCCGTCGGTCCAGTCGGGCAGGATGCCCAGGATGACCGGACCCTCGGCGCCGGCGGCGCCGTTCTCGTCGCCGTTCTCCTCGGTATCTGCGCCGTTGTCGGTCGCAGCGCCGTCATCGTCGGTGTCGGTGTCGCCGTTGCAGGCAGCCAGTAGCAGTGCGCTCGCAGCGGTCACGGCGAGCAGGCTCCGGGTACGTCGTGGGGAGGTGGTCCTCATCTGGTTTCCTTCCATGTCGGGGCCGCGCTCAGCGGGACCCATTGTCGGCTCTCGTTTCGGATTCATGCAGTTGTGGACTGGTGATCGCGGTCCCCACCGGGCCGATGGTGGACACACGTCCGGCGCGTAGTAGTTTCTTGAGTCGCGCGGCTCTCGGTGTTCCGGGTTTGCGTCCGCCGACAGCGGCGGTCACCCGGTCGAGGTAGATGGCAAGGACGACGACGGACAGACCTGCTTCGAAACCCAGCCCGATGTCGATGGTGCTGATCGCACGGGTGACCTCGGCGCCCAGGCCCCCGGCACCGACCAGTCCCGCGATCACCGCCATCGACAGGGCCAGCATGATCACCTGGTTGACCCCAGCCATGATGGTGGGCATCGCCAGTGGCAACTGGATCCGCGCCAGGATCTGCGAACCGGTGCTGCCGAAAGCCTGCCCGGCCTCGACGACTTCGGCGTCCACTTGCCGGATGCCCAGTTCGGTCAGGCGCACCCCCGGAGGAAGCGCGAAGATCACGGTGGCGATCACCCCGGGGACGACCCCGACGCTGAAGAGGGTGATGACCGGCACCAGCCAGACGAAGGCGGGCATCGTCTGCATCAGGTCCATCACCGGGCGCACGATCTGGGAGACGCGGTCCGATTTGGCCGCCGCGATGCCGATCGGTATGGCCAGCAGCAGGGCCACCAACGTGGCGATGATGACCATGGCCAGGGTGAGCATCGCGCCTTGCCACTGCTCGACACTGATCACGAACAGCCACATGCCCAGCGACAGCAGCGCGAGCTTCCAGTCCCGCAGCAACCAGGCGACGGCGGAGAACAGGACAGCCAGCAGCAGGGCATCGGGGGTGTTCAGCAGGCCGGCCAGGTTGGTGGTCGCCCAACTGATGACGCTCTGGATTCCGTCGAAGACCACGCTCAGGTTGTCCTGGATCCACCGGAACCCCGACTCGATCCACTCCCCGATGTCCAACCGTGGGATTCCGGTGCCATCGGTCTCATCCGCATAGAGGTTCATGAGGGCAGCCCCGCTCCCGCGCTCGCCGCGCCGGCAACCGGACCGGTTTTCAGGTTCTCGGTCATCTCAGGGTCCTCCGGATCGGCCAAGGCGTTGAGCAACGTCACCCTGGGGATCACGCCGACCAGCCTCTCGTCGCGGTCCAGCACGGCCAGCGCCTCCTTGGCTTGCGCTGCTGTCGCGATGAACTCCGCGAGGGTGTCGTCGGTGTGCACCTGGTGCGCCTGGCGGAGCACACCCTCAAGGCTGTTCGCTCCGGAGCGCACTGCCTGCGCGACGTCCGTCTCATAGACGACCCCACGCAGCCGTCGGCTTCGGTCCACCACCATCAGCGCGGACATCTGGTGCTCGCGCAGCAACTTGTGTGCGGTACGCGGACCTGACTCCGCTCCGATCACCGCCACCGGTGGCTCCATGATCGCCCCGGCGGTGAGCACCCGGGTGCGGTCGACGTCCTGGATGAACTGGGCCACATAACTGTTCGCGGGATCGTTGAGGATCTGCTCGGAGGTGCCGATCTGCTCGATCCGGCCGTCACGCATCATCGCGATCCGGTCGCCCAGCCGCATCGCCTCGTTCAGATCATGGGTGATGAACAGGATCGTCTTTCCCAGGGTGTGCTGCAGGTCGATCAACTGGTCCTGCATCTCCCGGCGGATCAACGGGTCCAGCGCGGAGAATGCTTCGTCCATCAGCATGACATCGGTGCCGGAGGCCAGCGCCCGGGCCAGGCCCACTCGCTGCCGCATCCCGCCGGAGAGTTCATCGGGATAGGACCCGCCCCAGCCGTCCAGCCCGACCATACGCAGCGCCTCCTCGGCGGCCCGTTGCCGGTCGGCGCGGTTGGCTCCGCGCACTTCCAGGGCTTGCGCGGCGTTCTCCCCGACAGTGCGGTGGGGGAGCAGCGCGAAGTGCTGGAAGACCATGGACACCTTCTGCCGGCGCATCTCCCGTAGCGCACGGCCTCGCAAGCCGGTGATGTTGTCACCAGCGACGATCATGTCGCCGGCGGTGGGCTCGAGCAGTCCGTTGACCATCCGGATCAGCGTGGACTTGCCCGAGCCGGACAAGCCCATCACGACGAAGATCTCCCCGTCGTTGGCGTCGAAGGACGCGTCGATGACGGCAGCGGTCAGACCACGCTCGCGCAACTCCTCCCGGCTTGCACCGGACTGGAGCCACCCCACGCCCCGCTCCGGCCGACGCCCGAAGATCTTGTACACGCCATGGGCTTCGATCACTGGCACCTGAGAATGTCTCCAGTTCTCGGCGGGGGTGTCCCGCCGTCGGGATGCGGCACAGGGTTGGTGGCGAGGATGACTCCGCAGGACGTGACGCAGGCGCACACCCGAGCGGAGCGACATATCCGAAGCCCGCCCGATCACCATCCACTGGCAAACAACGCATGTCAGTCTGGCATAGAAGATCCCGGCGGGCACATGCCAGGATCCGCTGGATGCTGTTCCGAACAGGGGAGGCAGCGCCAGCGCACGCGGGAACCGGTCAGCGCCGGCGCACGCGCCGAACTCCGGCGAGGACCCGTGCCTGCCCACGTCAGCGGGCCCCGGGGGCCCGGCCCAACCCGCACGATCCCGCGGTCTATGCGGCACGCCGTGGTTTCGGTGGGGCGTGACTCGGCACCCGTACGACCACTGTCCGGCTCCACCGGGGACACCCGCGCACCCCGCCCGGCCCTCTCCGCACCACGTGGCCAAGGTCACGCCCGATCGTTACGCTTCCGTAACGATGTGGGCGTCGTCCGTACTGCCGGCTCACCCGGGCCGGTGGGCGGGCGCGGCCGGTCAGGACTGCGCACCGGGCGCGACCGGGGCGGAAGGCGATATCTTGATATCGAACAACCGCTGTCGACTCGGACGGAAGTGCACCCTGTGGCTACTCCCACGATTATCTATACCCAGACCGATGAGGCGCCGGCACTGGCGACCTACTCACTCCTGCCGGTAATCGAGGCGTTCGCCGCCAGCGCGGGCGTGCAGGTGCAGACCCGGGACATCTCGCTCGCGGGCCGCATCATCGCCGCATTCGCTGACGTCCTCCCGCCGGAGCAGCGCACCGAGGACGCGCTGGCCGAACTCGGTCAACTGGCCGAGACTCCAGAGGCCAACATCATCAAGCTGCCGAACATCTCCGCCTCGGTGCCCCAGCTCAAGGCCGGCATCGCCGAGTTGCGTGCCCAGGGGTTCGACCTACCGCCCTACCCCGACAACCCCGCCACCGACGACGAGCGGGACGCGCGCGCACGGTACGACAGCGTGATGGGCAGTGCGGTGAATCCGGTCCTGCGGCAGGGCAACTCGGACCGGCGGGCACCGGCGTCGGTGAAGAACTACGCCAAGGCGCACCCGCACCGGATGGGGGAGTGGTCCAGTGATTCCGGGACCACCGTGGCCACCATGGCCGCGGACGACTTCCGCAACAATGAGAAGTCCGTGGTGGTGACCGAGGCAGACACCCTACGCATCGAGCACGTCGACGCCGACGGCACGGTCACCGTGCTGCGCGAGCAGGTGCCGGTCGAAGCAGGGGAAGTCGTCGATGCCACCGTGATGCGGGCCGATGCCCTACAGGCCTTCCTCAAGGCCCAGGTGCAGGCCGCCAAGGATGCCGACGTGCTGTTCTCGGTGCACTTGAAAGCGACCATGATGAAGGTCTCCGACCCGATCATCTTCGGGCACGCGGTCCGGGCCTTCTTCCCGGAGACGTTCGCCACGTACGGCCATGTGCTCGCCGAGGCCGGGCTGAGCCCCAACGACGGTCTGGGATCGATCCTGTCGGGCGTGGACGACCTGCCCGACGGGCAGGAGATCCGCGACTCCTTCACCGCCGAACTCCAGCGGGGTCCGCGCCTGTTCCAGGTGGATTCGGACCGCGGGATCTCCAACCTGCACGTGCCCAGCGACGTGATCATCGACGCCTCGCTGCCGGCCCTGATCCGCAACGGCGGGCGCGCCTGGGGTCCGGACGGGGAGGAGGCCGACACGCTGGTGGTGATCCCGGACTCCAGCTACGCCGGGGTCTACCAGGCCACGATCGATGACAGCCGCACCCATGGCGCACTGGATCCGGCCACCATCGGTTCGGTGCCGAACGTGGGCTTGATGGCCAAGGCTGCCGAGGAGTACGGCAGCCATGACAAGACCTTCGAGATCGCCACCGACGGGGTGGTCCGCCTGGTCACCTCGGCCGGAGCGGTGCTCACCGAGCACACCGTGACCGCCGGCGACATCTGGCGCTCCTGCCAGACCAAGGACGTGGCCATCCGGGACTGGGTCAAACTGGCCGTGAACCGATCCCGGGCCAGCGGCACCCCCGCGGTGTTCTGGCTCGACGCGGACCGGGCACACGATGCCAGGCTGATCGAGAAGGTGAACACCTACCTGGCCGAGCACGACACCGACGGGCTGGACCTGCACATCATGGACCCGGTCGCTGCCACCCTCTTCACCCTGGAGCGGATGCGTGCCGGAGCGGACACCATCTCGGTGACCGGCAATGTACTGCGCGACTACTTGACCGACCTGTTCCCGATCCTGGAACTGGGTACCAGCGCCAAGATGCTCTCGGTGGTCCCGCTGATCAATGGCGGGGGCCTGTTCGAGACCGGTGCCGGAGGATCGGCGCCCAAGCACGTCCAGCAACTACAGAAGGAGAACTACCTGCGCTGGGACAGCCTGGGTGAGTTCCTGGCCCTGTCGGTCAGTTTCGAGCACCTGGCACAGTCCCAGGGCAACGTCCGGGCCCAGGTGCTCGCGGACACCCTGGACCGGGCTACCGGGACCTTCCTGGAGGAGAACAAGTCCCCGACCCGCCGGTTGGGCGGCATCGACAACCGTGGCAGCCACTTCTACCTGGCGCTGTTCTGGGCGGAGGAACTGGCCGCCCAGTCCGACGACGCGGCTCTGGCCGAGGTGTTCGGACCGGTGGCCGCGACCCTGCGTGCGCAGGAGGAGACGATCGTGGCAGAACTCCTCGACGTACAGGGCCAGGAGGTGGACCTGGGCGGGTACTACCGCCCAGACCCGGCCAAGGCCGACGCGGTGATGCGACCCTCGGCGACGTTCAACGCGGCGCTGGCGTCGCTGCGCCGATGAGCGCGGCGATCCCCGCGCCGGGCTGGGGGGTGGCCCGTCCGGTCCTTGCCGATGCGCTGATCCGCTCCCGCAGCACCGCGGCGCAGGTGGGGCTGGTCATCGCCGGTGCCGCGCTGGTGGCCGTGCTCGCCCAGGTGGCGGTGCCGCTGTGGCCGGTACCGGTGACGGGGCAGACCCTCGGGGTGCTGGTGGTCGGGGCGAGCCTTGGCGCGCGTCGGGCGGCTGCGGCGATGACGACCTATCTGCTGGCCGGGGTGGCCGGGTTGCCGGTGTTCGCCGGTGCGATGGGGGGACCGGCGAGCGTGGCAGGGCCCTCCTTCGGCTTCATCATCGGGTTCATCCCGGCCGCGGCCTTCATCGGGTGGCTGGCCCAAAGGCACTGGGACCGGCGTCCCCTGCTGGCGCTGGCCGGGTTCGCCGGTGCCAGCCTCATCCCATTCATCATCGGGGTGCCCTACCTCGGGGTGGTCCTGTCGATGCTCGGGATGCCCCATGACGTCGGGACGTTGATGTCCGTCGGTGTGGTCCCGTTCCTCGTCGGTGGAGTCATCAAGTGGATCCTGGCCGCCATGATCATGCCGCTGGCACACCGCGCCGCCGGCGCCCTCGACGCAGAACGCTGAGCCCACGCCGACCCGAGCCGGGCCACCAACCGCTCGGTGGTGGCCCGGCATGGGTCAGACCCGTTCGGCCACGGCCAGTTCCGTCGTCGGGCTCTCCGACAGCACCCGGGTGAGCACCCGTTCCAACGGGTACAGCAGCGCACCTGTGGCCCATCCGGTGGGTGGGGTCAGGGTGAGCACACGCAGGAGCCCGCCCCACGTCTTACGCCACCACCAGGGCGCATCGACCTGGGCGTTCATCAGCACCAGACTCGGCGTGCGACGCTCCAGGCGGAGGCCATTGCGCGCCAGTTCGCGGGTGATCCACTGCCGCGACCGGTTCACCTGGTGCTCGGAGCGGTCCGGTGCCCGGTTGAGGAAGTTCTCGGTGAAGATGAACCGTCCGCCCGGGCGCAGCAGCGCCGCGACATTGGCCAGGGCGCTGCGGTACAACTCGTCGTCGGTGATGTGGAAGAGCACGTCCATGCAGGAGATCACATCAAAACTGCCCGGCTCGAACGGGCCCGGTCCGGCGGTCACGTCGAACTCCTCGATCCGCAGCGTCCCGAAACGTTCGCGCAGCCGGGTCACCGCAGCCGGGGTCAGGTCCGATCCGGTGACGTGCCCGGCACCGGCGGCCTGCCACCAGTCCAGGTACAGACCGGTACCCGATCCGACGTCGAGCACCCGGGTCCGTGAGTCGACACCGAGGGCTGCGACTTCCCGGGCGAAGACGTGTCGGCGGATGCGATACATCCAGGTGTTGAACGGGCGGCCCAGGGCCTGATAGCCCACGCCGGAACTCGTCCAGTCCTGAGCGAGTCGCTCGTTCCAGAATTCATCATGGCGTTCGGTCATCGTGGTCCATCATGGGCGCGAATGTGGCAGTTGCGCACCTCGGGCGGCGGGGACGGGCCGCCCTGAGTTCGTGGGTCACCGCGGACCGGGACGGCCCGTGGAACCGGTGGCCGGGCCCTTGGTCCTAGTTCCAGGGCTGGTGCGGTCGTTACCGTTTCCCCATGAGACGAGCCCTGATCGCCCTTACTGCTGCCCTGGGACTGGTCCTGGTCGGATGCTCGGCCGACCAGGAGGACCCGGCACAGCAGTTGCTGGCCCCGCACGGTCTGGATGGCATGCAGACCACTGACCTGATCGACCACATGGACCGCCTCGGGGGTCCGGACCGCCCCAGTGACCTGCTCGCCTCGGTGCGAGCCGACACCCTGCTGCTCAGCGACGGCACGACGGAGCAGGAGCTGCCGATCGAAGGTGAAGAGTTCTACCTTTCCTTCGCCCCGTACCTCAACCAGACCCACGACTGCTTCTACCACTCCCTGACCACCTGCCAGGCGGAGTTGCCGAACACGGCGATGGACGTGCTGATCACCGGTGCCGATGGCGAGGTCTACGTGGACGAGGAGATGACCACCTTCGACAACGGGTTCATGGGCGTCTGGTTGCCCAAGGATGTCGAGGCCACACTCGAGGTCTCCGTCGACGGGCTCAGCGCCACCCAGGACATCAGCACCGATGTCCAAGCGCCGACCTGCCTGACCACAATACGGTTGGGTTGAGACCGCAGGACCTTCGGACCTGGTTTCCGGTGCTGTGCCGCGGTCCGATAGAGGTATCCGACCACTGAAGGAGTTTCCCCGTGAACACCACCAAACCGATCGTGGTCGCCACCGACGGCTCCGCCCACGCCGAGGAAGCGATCAGCTGGGCGGCCCGCGAGGCGGACCGGATGGGCGCCGAACTGCGGATCGTCACCGTCCAGGAACCCTGGGGTGACCCCTACGGCATCACCCCGGAGTTGCGTGCCGCGCACAAGGAGATGGCCACGGAGATCCTGCAGACCGGCGCCGAGATCGCCCGGGAGGCCTTCAGCGAACTGGAGATCTCCACCCAGCACTTCACCGGTGAGGTGGTGGAGACCCTGGCCAAGGAGTCCGCCGGCTCGTACGCACTGGTGACCGGCAGCCGGGGCCGGGGCGGGTTCTCCGGCCTGGTGCTCGGTTCCAGCAGTATGCGGCTGACCGCACGCGCTCAGGCGCCGGTGATCGTGATTCCCGGGCCCAGCGAAACCAGCTACGACCAGGTCGTGGTGGGCATCGATGGTTCGGCCACGTCCAGGGAGGCGCTGGCGTTCGCCTTCGGCGAGGCGCAGCGACGGGAGGCCCGGCTCACGGCGGTGCGGGTGATGCCCGACCCGAACTGGTACGGGCCCGCCGGTGGCTACGGGGAGTACATGATGCACGCCACCCGCGCCACCGAGGGCATGATCCGCGAGGAACTGGCACCGTTCCGCGACGAATACCCGGACGTGGAGGTCGACGGCAAAGCCCTGATGGGACACCCGGCCGGGGCGCTACGGCTGGCCGCGCAGCGAGCCGACCTCCTCGTGGTGGGCAACCGGGGCCGTGGCGTGACACGCTCGGTGCTCCTGGGCTCGGTGAGCCACGGTGTGTTGCATCACGCTCCCTGCCCGGTTGCGGTGGTGGGCAAACCCCGTACCTGAAGGCCCTACCCGGGCATCGCCTACGTCGACCTGTTCGCCACCGGATCCGTGCCAGGGTGGGAGCATGACGGCACCACCCATCCCGATCATCGACGGACACAACGACCTGCCCTGGAAATGCCGTGCCGCCCGGGGCGGCAGCGTGGCCGGGTTGGACACCCACCAGGACGAGATGCAGACCGATCTGCCCCGGCTGCACCGCGGAGCAGTGGCGGGGCAGTTCTGGTCGGCGTGGTTGCCGTCGGAGTTCAGCGGTGCTGCCGCGGTGCAGGCCACCCTGGAGCAGATCGACCTGATCCACCGAATGGTGGCGGCATACCCTCAGGACCTGCACCTGGCACGCACCGCCGCGGACGTGCAGGCGCTGCTCCACACCGGCCGGATCGCCAGCCTCATCGGGATCGAGGGTGGCCACCAGATCGCCGACTCCCTGCCTGCGCTTCGCCAGTACGCGCGTCTGGGGGTGCGGTACATGACACTCACCTGGAACCACAACACCACCTGGGCGGACTCGGCGACGGACACTCCCGAACACGGCGGGCTCGCCGCGAGGGGCCACGAGGTCGTCGCCGAGATGAACAGGATCGGGATGGTCGTGGACCTGTCCCACGTGGCGCCCAGCACCATGCGGCAGGCGCTGCAGCGCACAGCAGCCCCGGTGCTGTTCACCCACTCCTCTTGCGCCGCGCTCAACCCGCACCCGCGGAACGTGCCCGATGAGGTGATCGCGGCCCTACCCGGGAACGGGGGAGTGCAGATGGTCACGTTCGTGCCGTCATTCCTCTCCGCGGCCTACTGGGACTGGCGGCGCAGCGAGCAGGGCGGACCGGCGCCGCAGGTGGGCGTGGCCACCGTGGCCGACCACATCGAGCACGTCCGCGAGGTCGCCGGCATCGACCACGTAGGCCTGGGCGGGGACTACGACGGCGCCGGAACGATGCCCGCGGGCCTGCAGGACGTCGCCGGCTATCCCAACCTGATGGATGAACTGCGCAGCCGCGGTTGGTCCGAGGAGGAGTTGGGCAAACTCGGCCACCAGAACGTGCTTCGGGTGCTGGCCGATAACGATGGCGCCTACCGGGCCTTTTGCGGCGACCTACCCGCGGATCCGGCACCCGAACGCTGAACCATCAGGTTGCCGCGTGCTGGTGCACCGCGGTGGCGAACGCCTCGGCGATCTGGCGGCAGGCGCGCTCACTCTCGGGTTCCACCGATTGCGCGAGACGGATGAGTTCGTCGTGGTCGAACCCGTCGGCCCGGACTTTCGCCGGGTTCCAGCGGGCCACATTGGCGGAACTGGCCTCGGGGTGGAACTGCAGGCCCCATGCCACGTCGCCGAGGCGGAACGCCTGGTTCGGGCAGTCCTCGGAGTAGGCCAGATGCACCGACCCCGGAGGTAGCTCGGTGATCGCGTCACGGTGATTCTCGATCGCGTAGAAACTCGCCGGCAACCGGCCGAGCAGACCGTCCTCGGCTGCCGCCGGAGTCAATCGGATGCGCGTAGCGCCCCGCTCGATCACACCGTGATCGGAGCGCACCCGCCCACCGCCGACGTGGGCGAGCAATTGCCCGCCCAGGCAGATCCCCAGGATGGGCACGTGCTCATCCAGAGCCCGGGCCACCAGGGTGCGCTCCCCGGCGAGCCAGGGTGCGGCGGCGTCGTCGTCGGGCATGAGCCCACCCCCGAGCATGATCAGCCCGTTGATGCCCTTCAGGTCACCGGGCAGTCCGTCTTCTCCGGGACGCACCTCCACCTCGAGGCCGGCAGCCCTGAGCCAGGCGGGGTACCGGCCGGGACCGGATTCGGGATGGTTTCGGATCGCGAGTACGTAGGCAGACATCGCCAGCCATCCTGGCAAACCCCGGCGGCGATCTCCAGCGCCGTCAGGCGGGCCAGACTCCGGAGGAGCCCCTGCGATGGGAGCCCACGAGGTGGGTGTCGACCATCCCGACCGCCTCCATCAGGGCGAACATCGTGGTGGGCCCCACGAAAGTGAACCCGCGGCTGCGCAGCGCCTTGGCCAGCGCCTCCGACTCAACCGACCGGGTGGGTACCTCGGACATCCGTCGTGGGCGCGGGGTGGTCGCAGGCTGGAAGGACCAGACGAAGTCGGCCAGCCCGCCCTCCGCGCGAAGGTCGATGGTGGCGCGGGCGTTGGTGACCGCGGCCAGGATCTTCGCCCGGTTGCGCACGATCCGCGCATCCGCAAGGAGCCGGTCCACGTCGGCACCGGTGTAGGCGGCGACGAGGTCGGGGTCGAAGCCGCCGAACGCTTCCCGGAACCCCGGCCGTTTACGCAGGATCACTGCCCAGGACAGGCCGGACTGGAAGGTCTCGAGGGTGAGGCGCTCGTACATGCCACGCTCATCACGCACCGGCATGCCCCACTCATTGTCGTAGTAGTGGCGTAGCAACTCACTCCGTGCCGCCCACGCGGGACGTGCGAGCCCATCGGATGCCACGTGCAGATCGGGGGCCTCAGGCACGGTCGTCGGTGGTCCCCGGCTCCGCCTCCGGGGTCTGGCTGTGCGGGTGGGCCGGATCCTGCCCTTCCGGCGTCCCGGCGCCCGGGTCCGGACCCTCCGTGTCCGGGGTGACCGCCTGCTCCACCGGTGCCGGTTCCGGATCGACGGCCACGGGCGGTTCACCGCTGTTCCGGTCGAGCCCGTCATCCACCGGGAGGTCGGGTTCACGGTCCGACAGTGGACCCGCCTCGTCGCCCACCGGCGGACCTGCCGGCTCGGCCGGCACGGGACCGTCGATCGTTGGGTCTGAGGCTTGGGGACGGCTCACCCGGAAGTAGCGGAAGAGTTCGTCCTGCTCGGCGTCACTGATGTGTCCGTCGGAGTCGAACCGGGGGGCGTCCATGATGTAGTCCCTGGTGTAGCGGACCTTGATGGCCTCCGGTTCCACCCTGGCACCCTGGAACGGGATGAACACCTCTCGCAGACCGAAGAGCCCGGTCTTGGCGGTGATCCAGGTGGCCTGCTGAGTCTGATCGTCCAGGTAGATGTGCCCCACCGGCCCCATGGTCTGCCCGTCATCGGACACCACCGTCAGGTCATATAGCGCATCCAGTTGTTCGCGGGTCAGTTCCATCGTGTTGAGCACCCTCCTTCGGTCCTGGCTCCGCTTGGCATTCTGCCGTGTCAGAACACTCCGCGTCCGCCGGTCACGCCCAGGACCGTCCCGGAGACGTAACTTGCCTCATCCGAGGCAAGGTAAACGAAGGCGGTCGCCACCTCCACAGGTTGACCGGCCCGGCCCAGGGGAGTGTCCGATCCGAACCCGTCCACCTTCTCCGGTGGCATCGTGCTGGGGATCAGCGGTGTCCAGATCGGTCCGGGTGCGACGGCGTTCACGCGGATGCCCCGCGGGCCCAGTTCACCAGCCAGGTTCACCGCCAGGTTGTTCAGGGCCGCCTTGGAAGCGGCGTAGTCCAGCAACGGTTCGGACGGTTCGAAGGCCTGGATCGAGGTGGTGATGACGATGCTGGCGCCTGCGTCCAGGTGGTCGTCGAGGGCCTTGATCAGCCAGAACGTGGAGAACACGTTGGTGGCGAAGGTGCGCTCGATCTGCTCCGGGGGGAAGTCGGCCAGGGATCCGGCCGCCATCTGGTAGGCAGCGTTCGCCACCACCACGTCAACGCCACCCAGCGCCCGGACAGCGTCCCGGGCCACCTCGAGGTTGGCCTGCTCGGTGCGCAGGTCAGCGGGTAGCAGATGACAGGAACGACCGGTGCGCTCCACCTCCTGCCGGGTCTCTTCGGCGTCCTCGGCCTCCTCGGGCAGATAGGAGATGGCCACCTCGGCCCCCTCCTTGGCGAAGGCGATCGCGGTGGCACGGCCGATACCGGAGTCCCCTCCGGTGATCAGCGCACGCTTGCCCACCAGCCGGTCCCGGCCCGTGTAACTGGCTTCGCCGTGATCGGGCACCGGATCCAGGGCCGCTGTCCGGCCGGGCCAGTCCTGGTGCTGCTGGGGCAAGTCGGTCAGTGCGTTCTCATCGGTAACCATGTCGACAATGGTCGCCGGTTCGGTGTCGGTGCGCATCCGCACCAGCCGCCACCGCTGCACCCGGCGGCCCGGCGCGGGATATCCGGAATGCAGATCGGTTCCATGAGTGACACGATCGACGTGCTGATGCGAGAGGTGCGGCGTGCTGATCGTGACGCGTCATCCCGGAAGGAGATCACGATGGCGAAGCAAGGCGGTAGCGAGGACCCCGGCCCGAGCGTGAAGGATCCGGAATTGTACGAACGGCTGCGTGAGGAGGGCGAGTCCAAGCAGAAGTCTGCGCGGATCGCCAACGCCGCAGCCAACGCCTCCCGGTCCGATGTGGGCGAGTCAGGTGGCTCCTCGCCTGCCTACGAGGAGTGGACCGTGGACGAGCTCAACGACCGTGCGGCCGAACTCGACATCGACGGGCGGTCCAAGATGAGCAAGGATGAGTTGATCGAGGCCCTGCGCAACTCCTGATCGAGGCGCTGCGCGACACCTGATCCCTCACCCGCCGGCCGCCGCTGGGACGATCGCGGACCCCGGCTGTACCGTGAGCCCATGACTGAAGCTGCGCGATCAAGCGTCTCCACCACCCCCGAAGTCGCCGGCCTGAACCTCGGGACCGGACCGGTCCCGCAATCGGGGCCGGACTGGGAACACCGGATCCGACAGGGCGTGCTCAGCCTTATCGACGACGAAGACGGCGACGGCGACGCAGCCCGCCTCTGGGAGCAGGTGCGGGTACAGGTGGTGCCGGCCGGGACCGACCTGGGGGACGTCCGTGTCGACCTGACCGGAATGGTCCTGGAGGAGCATCACCGCTCACTGAGGCTCGACAGTGCGGACTTGACCGACGTGCCTCCCGTCGCCTCCGCCGAGCCGGTCACGGTGCACCACCTCGAGGTGCTCGCCCAGCCGATCCATGTGGAGGGCATCCCGGTGACGGCCCACGTCGAGGTGGAGGACATCCCCGCCGGTGTGGCCTACGACGGCCGTGAGAACCTGTGGGCGTTGATGGACCCCGGCGCCGCGACCGCCCAGTCGCGCGGTCACGGACAGGTCTCGGTTCCGATCAAGGAAGCCGTCGAACGCGCCAAGGATCTCGTGGCGGCGGAACTGGCGAGCTCGGGGCTGACCCTGACCTCTCTCCAGGTGGAGGTCAAGACACCCTCCGCGCGCCGTCTCCACCTGGACGTGACCGCCCGGGTCCGCAAGGGCCTGCTCTCGGCATCGGCACAGATCCGGCTCGAGGCCGAGGTCGATTCCGGGATGGTCGCCCGGATCGGGGAGATCCAGGCGCGTTCGGGCAACCCCCTGGTCTCGCTCGTGCTCGTGGTGGTGCGCAAGAAATTGGCCCGGTACACCGACACCACGATCGACCTGAACGACCGGATGCCCCCGGGTCTGCGCCTGGTGGACCTGAGCATGGACGCCGGGAAGGAGTTCACCGCGCAGGTGCGGTTCGCCTGAGGGTCGTGTCCGGCCCGGCGGGCTACTGGGCCTGAGAGACCGAGGACATGTTGAAGTCACCGATCCGCAACGCCGGGGTGGCCGTGCGCGGGAAGTAGTCGCCCCACTCGCGGGAGAAACTGGCCTGGGTGGCCGAGGCCGCGTCGAAGCGGCTCAGTAGATCCACCGGGGACTCGTTGAAGCGGAAGTTGTTCACCGCACCGACCACTTCACCGCCCTCCACCAGGTACACCCCGTCCCGGGTCAGACCCGTCAGCAGCAGGTTCTGAGGATCCACCTCACGGATGTACCACAGGCACGTCACCAGCAGGCCCCGGTCCATCCCAGCGACCAGGTCCTGGGTGGTCCCGGAGCCACCCTCGACGTCCAGCACCAGGTTGGAGATCGCGGGGGTCACCTCCTGACTGGTCAGCCCGGCAGAGTGCCGGGTCTGCAGGAGAGAGGTGAGTCTGCCGTCGGCGATCCAGTCGGTGCTGCGTAGCGGCAGGGCATTGTCGAACACGCTGGACACGTTGGAGGACGCCGCTGCCTGCACGAAGGGGGCGCACTCCAGACCGGGGTAGGCCGGGTCGGAGTGCAGCCGCACCTGCGGCGCGACGATCTGTTCCCCGATGCGGGTGCCTCCGCCACGCTTGGAGAAGACCGACTGCCCCTCGTGAGCCACTCGCGCACCGGCGGACCAGTAGGCGTAGATCAGCAGGTCGGCGACCGCGGTGGGCGGCAGGACGGTCTGGTACCGCTCGGCGGGCAGGGAGACAGTCCGCTCGGACCACTCCAGGCGCTGGATCAGGTCCGTTTCCAGCGCGGCCGGGTCAACATCGGTGAACTGCCGCGTCGCGCCGCCCACCCACGCCGAGGAGGTCAACGCCTCGTTCTTCCCGGTGATGCCGTAGTGCCCACTGGGCTGGGTGTGCCGAAGCCGCACGCCCGTGGAGGAGGCGAGGTAGGTGGTGACCACCTCGTGGTCGACGAACCCGTAGAGAACCTGCCGACGGTCCCGGGCGCGGGTGAAGATCTCACCCAACTCGGCTGCGAAGTCCCGGTAGACCTCGATGGAGGTCTGCTCGGCAGGATCATCCCAGGGCTCGCTCGGAGCCGTGGCTTCGGCGGCGGTGAGCAACTCGGTAGCGTCCTGGACCGGGTCGGCAACCGCGGCAGCGGCATCGGCGGCCGTGACCAGCGACTCGACCTGCTCGAGTGTGGCGGCCGTGCCGGTGATGGCTCCGGTGGCGACGCCATCGGAGGTGCCGCGGAAGGAGATCACGGTAACCTGCACGTCGCGCATGGCCCCGTTCGTGGTCAGGGTGTTGTTCGCCCAGCGCAGGTTCGCACTGGAACCGACACGGGCCAGGGCGATGGTGTGCTCGGCCGAGGATCCGGCCAGGGCATGCTCGATGAGTTGCTGGGGCGTGGCGGTACGCATGCTCACTTGCCTGCCTCTGCTGTGGTGTTGAGGATCCGGACGCTGCGGAACAGTGCCGAGGGGCACCCGTGGGAGACGGAGGCGACCTGACCCGGTTGCGCCTTGCCGCAGTTGAAGGCGCCTCCGAGGACGTAGGTCTGGGGGCCGCCGACAGCCTCCATCGAGCCCCAGAAATCGGTGGTGGTGGCCTGGTACGCGGCATCGCGCACCTGCGGCCCCAGTTCGCCGTCGATGATCTGGTGGAAGCGCTGGCCGGTGAACTGGAAGTTGAAGCGCTGCATATCGATCGACCACGACTTGTCACCGACGATGTACAGCCCCCGCTCGACCTGGGCGATCAGGCCGTCGGTGTCCGGTCCGGACGGCGCCGGCTGGAGGGAGACGTTGGCCATCCGCTGGATCGGGATGTGTCCCGGGGAGTCGGCGTAGGCGCAACCGTTGGAGCGTCCTCCGTTGAGTTCGGGCTGGGCCGCACCCATCGAGCGGTCGAGCTGGTAACCCACCAGGACTCCGTCGGAAATGATGTCCCAGGACTGGGTGGCCACGCCCTCGTCGTCGTACCCGATCGAGGCCAGGCCGTGCTCGGTTGTGCGGTCGCCGGTGACGTTCATCGCCGAGGAGCCGTACTGCAGGGTGCCGAGTTGATCCAGGGTGGCGAAGGAGGTCCCGGCGTAGTTGGCCTCATAGCCCAGGGCCCGGTCCAGTTCAGTGGCGTGCCCGATCGATTCGTGGATGGTCAGCCATAGGTTGGAGGGGTCGATGACGAGGTCATAGTCTCCGGCCTGCACACTGGGAGCGGTGAGTTTCTCGGCGAGCAGTTCCGGGGTCCGGGCCAATTCGGTGTCCCAGTCGTAGCCGGCCTCAGCCACGTACTCCCAGCCGCGCCCGGCTGGTGGGGCGATGGAGCGCATCGAGTCGAAAACTCCGGTGCGTTCATCGGCGCCCATCGCCTCGAACTCCGGGTGCACGCGGATGCGCTGCTGGGTGGTGACGGTGCCGGCGAGGTCGGCGTAGAACTTGTTCTCCTGGACCGCAAGCAACGATGCGGTGGCATGGTCGACAGCGCCGGACCGGAGCAGTTGCCGGGTCCAGTCGATGAGGACCTCGGACTTGTCCGCTGTGGCCACTCCGAAGGGGTTCACCCGGTAGGAGCTGGACCAGGTGACGTCACGGTAAACGGGTTCGGGGGCCAGTTGCACCGGGTCGGCCGTCATCGGAGCAGCCACGGTCGCCACCTGTACCGCCTGCTCGGCCAGACGCACGGCCTCGGCGGCGGTGAGGACCACTCCGGCGGCGAAGCCCCACGCACCGCGGTACACCACCCGCACCGCCAGACCCAGGTCCTCGGTATCCGTGGCTGTCTGCAACCGGCCATCGCGGACCACGAGGTACTCGTTTCGGATGCGCTCCAACCGGAAGTCCGCGTGGGTGGCACCAAGGTCCTTGGCCCGTTGCAGTGCGGCGTCGGCCAGGGCCCGGGCGGGTAGGTCGGTAAAGGTGGCGTCGATGCCGTGATCGCTCATGGTTCCCGAACCTATCGGAATCCGGCGTCGGAACCGTCAAGGACCTTTTGCAGGCGCATCACCGGCCTCCACTGCCGGTCCGGGCCGAACTCGGTGATGCCGTGCTCGTGGTAGCCGTGGCCGGTGTAGTAGGCACGCAGGACCGCGTTACCGGCCACGCAGTCCAGCCGGGCCAGCGTGCGCCCGCACGCGAGCGTGAAGCGCTCGAACCAGCACAGCACCGCGGCGCCCAGGCCCTGGCCCGCGTGGTCGCGATGGACCATCAGTGCGTGCAGGTAGCCCGCAGTTCCGTCGTTACCCAGGTCAGACCCCCAGGCGTGGGGGTCCGCGTTGAGCACCCGGGCGGTAGCGATGACACCGGCAGCACCACCGGATCCGGAGAGATCCCGGAGTACGAACCACTGGCCACCGGAGGCCTGGTCGGCGATCACCGCAGGATCGACCTCACCGGGCCGCCACTGCTGGATCCCCCTGCTGATCTGCCACCTGGCGAGGTGGTCGCGCAGGGCCACGATGCCCCCGGCGTCGGCGGCCGTGGCCATCGCCATGTCGATCCGGCTCAGTTCTGCTCCGTACCCTCCGGCCCGGCGTCCTCGGTGGGATAATCCGGGGGACGATAACCCGGATCGGCGATCTCGGGGCTGGGAGAGGTGATCGAACCGTCCAGGGGCCGTGGGCTGGGCGGATAGTCCGGCATCCTGCCCGGCCGCTCCGGGACCGGACCGGACGCGCCCGGAGCACTCACGTCGTCGTCCGGCCCGGTTGGGGCCGCCCGGCCGGCATCGGCGATCTCCTCCTCAGGGCGCGGCGGGAACTCATCCCCGGGATCTGGCGGGTGAGATTGGTCCGGGCGGGTCATGTCGCTCCCTTTGGGGTGGCCGGTCAGGACAGCAGCGCGGGCGCCACCTGCTCTTCGAACAGTTCGATGCTGGAGGTGTCGTAGGCGGCGTCGCCGAAGTAGAAGATTCCGTACCCCACGCCCGCGTCCCGCATCGCGCTGAGACGTTCGGCAACCTGCTCCGGGGTACCCACGCCGAGCGCGGCCTCGGAGGTGTAGGCCCCCAGCGCCTCCGTGGTTCTGTCCTGGCCCAGGTGCGGGAGCAGGCGATCACCCAGGGCGGCGATCTTCGCCTCGACCTCGGCCTGGTCGCGTCCCAGGAGCACGTTGTAACTGGCGGAGCGGGTGATCGCCTCGAAGTCGGTACCCTCGTTGCGGCAGTGGTCCGCCAGGATCGCGCTTTTGTGCGCGAAGCCCTCGGGCGTGCCATCGAAGTTGGTGTAGTCCGCGAACTTCGCGGCGATCCGCAGCGTCACCTTCTCCCCGCCGCCGGCGATCCACAACGGCGGACCGCCGGGCTGCAGTGGCTGCGGCTGCACGATCGCGCCGTCGACCTGGTAGTGCTTGCCGTCCAAGGTGGCCTGTCCCTCACGCCAGGCCTGCCGCATGATCTGCACACCCTCGTCGAGCATCGCGAGCCGGATGCCCGCTCGTGGGAAGCCGTACCCGTAGGCCCGCCACTCGTGCTCGTACCAGCCCCCACCGATACCCATCTGAGCGCGCCCACCGGAGATGATGTCGACGGTGGCGGCGACCTTCGCGAGGTAGGCCGGGTTCCGGTAGCCCATGCAACTGCACATCTGCCCGAGCTTGACCTTGCTGGTGCTGGCGGCCAGGGCGGCCATCAGGGTCCACGCCTCGTGGGTGGCTTCCTGACTCGGTACCGGAGTGGTGTGGAAGTGGTCGTAGACCCAGACCGAGTCCCACGGACCCGCGTCGGCACGGGCAGCCAGGCCGTTGATCACCTCCCAGTGCCGGGAGGGATCGATGCCGACGAGGTCGAAGCGCCAGCCTTGCGGGAGGAAGTAACCGATCTGCATAGGAACAGGTTACGGGTAACGATCACGCGTCGGCAGCCCGCAAGGCGCGTGCGTGCCGGCGACGCATCATCCAGAGGCCCATCACCGCGGCGCTGACCAGGAAGACCAGGACGAGCACCGGGAGCAGGATCGCGATGATCGTCATCGAAACCGCCGAGATGTCCTCCACCGTGGACACCACCGGTGCGCCAACGCCCGCGGTGGACAGATTGACCACCGAACGCAGCGTCGCCTTGGCCACGTGCACGGCCAGCGCCAGGGTCAGGCCGATGAGGAACGGCAGCAGAGCGCCCTCGCTGAAGACCTGACCGGGATCGGTGTTGCCGGTGGTCAGGGAACTGGACCCGGCGGTGAAGGCGACCCCGCCGGCGACAGGTCGGATCAGGGTCTGGATCAGGTCGTTGATGTGGTCCAGCGCGGGGATCTTGTCGGCGAAGACCTCCAGCACCAGGAGAACCCCGAGCACGAGCAGCACCCACCCATTGCCCAGCCAGGCCCACTGCGCGGGCAACTCCACGATGCCGGTGTAGCGACCCAGCAGGCCCAGGGCCAGCAGCGGGATGTAGGCAGAGAGTCCCGCGGACATTGCCAACCCGAGCCCGGTGAGGATCTCGATCACGGCTGCTCCGACCCCTTTCCGCACCATCCCGGGAAACTCCGAAGCGGCGTCGTCGGGTTGGTGTGAGCACCAGAGTAGGACGCTGCCGGGAGCTCCGGGTGATCTCGGTCGGGTGAGTCCAGGGCAGGAGACGACGGCGGTGGGCCCGCCGCTGCCTGGAAGGGTCGCGGCGGCGGTGGGAACCTGTGCGGAGCGGAGCGGGTCGGGAGTGTGCCGGCTGCACCCACTCCCGGGGCCCCACTGGGTAGTCTGAGCGGGTGAGACAGCGAGCAGACCCCCCGGCCGGCTCTGCTCCGGGCGCCCCCGGAACCGGCCGGCCCGGCGCTGCCCGCGACGGGGAGTTCGGTGCCCGAGGTGGGGACACCGAACTCCCGGCGCAGGGGGCGGGTGCCACCGATGCGGCGAGTGACCGGATCCTGACCGTACCCAACGTGATCTCGGCCCTGCGATTGCTGATGGTGCCGGTAGTGGCGGTGCTCATCCTCAGCGAGCAGTACCTGGCTGCGGTGGTAGTTCTGGCGCTGGCGGGAATCAGCGACTGGGTGGACGGGGTGATCGCACGCGCACTGAACCAGACCTCCCGGCTTGGCCGGTTGCTCGATCCTGCCGCGGACCGACTCTTCATCGCGGTGGTGATCATCGGCCTGGCGGTCCAACAGGTGGTGCCCTGGTGGCTGCTGGTGGCGGTGTTCGCCCGCGACCTGGTGGTGGGGCTGTGCGTGCCCTTCCTGGTCGCACGCGGTTTCCCCGGATTCCCGGTGCACGACATCGGCAAGGCCGGCACCTTCGCGCTCATGTACGCCTTCCCGGTGCTGTTGCTGACCCAGGTGGACCAACTCACCGGGCACCTGGCGGCCGATATCGCCTGGGCATTCGGCTGGGCATCGGCGCTGTGGGGGGTCTACCTGTACTGGTGCGCCGGCTTGGCCTATCTGAACCAGTTCCGTGCCATCGTGGTCTCGGATGCGCGCGCGTCCACGCACCAGCGCGGTCCGCGGTCAACACCAGGGCCGTAGGCAATGGCACAGCAGCAGAGCCGGCATCGCCGCAAGGATGCCTCGATGACCTTGCTGACCGCGGTGATGGAGAAGCCGCTGGACCCCGGGTACGCCGCCGTGGCGCGGGCCCGGGCGGCCGGGATCGACACACCGACGACGTTGCGGCGGCGTCTGGTGGTTCTGGTACTCGCCGTGCTGATCGGGATGGGGACCGTGGTGGCGACCCAGGCGCTACGCGCGCCGCAGCCGGCCGCGAGCAGCGCGCGAACCCTGATCGTGGAGCAGATCCGAGAACGCAGCGCCACCGGGGAGGACCTCCGGACCGGGAACTCCGAGTTGCGCGATGAGATCGCCGAACTGCAAAGCCAGGCGTTGGGGGATGAGGATGAGGCCTTCCTGGCCCGCACCGCCGAGTTGGAGGCCGTGGTCGGAACGGTGGCGGTGCAGGGGCCGGGCCTGGTGATCACCCTGGAGGATTCGGTGCGGGCGGCGGCGGACGAACCGGGTTCCGAAGATGAACGGGTGCAGGATTTCGACCTGCAGGTCGTGGCCAACGGGCTGTGGGCCTCCGGAGCCGAGGCGGTGGCCGTGAACGGGCACCGGCTGACGAGCATGACCGCGATCCGTTCGGCCGGCGCGGCGATCCTGGTGGACCTGCAACCGCTGGTCTCGCCCTACCGGATCGAGGCGATCGGGGATCCCGAATCGATGCGGACCGCGTTCGCTCGATCCAGCGCCCAGTCGCATCTGACCGCGTTGTCCGGAGCGTTCTCGATTCCGAGTTCGCTCACCCAGGAGGAGCACCTGCGTCTACCGGGGGCCGGGTACTCCTCCCTGCGGCACGCCGAGGTGGTGGACGAGGCCTGAGATCAGCATCGATGGCCCAGCAGACCGGTAGCCTGACGTGCGAGACTTGGCCCAGTGCGGAGCGCTTCAGGCCCGCAGCGAGCCCTGGAGCGCAGGTAGGAGCCGGTCGGAGGGAGGGATGCCATGGTCGCGGTGATCGGCCTGATCCTCGGCATTCTCCTCGGGCTGCTCCTGCAGCCCAGTGTGCCCTCCGAACTCCAGCCGTACCTACCGATCGCGGTGGTGGCGGCACTGGACGCGCTACTGGGTGCGCTCCGGGCCCGGCTGGAGGACGTCTTCGACGACCGGGTGTTCATCACCTCGTTCCTGTTCAACGTGCTCATCGCCGCGTTCCTCGTCTTCCTCGGCGACCAGCTCGGTGTGGGTTCGCAGTTGTCCACCGCCGTGGTGGTGGTGTTGGGGATCCGGATCTTCTCCAATGCGGCCGCCATCCGTCGCCACGTCTTCAAGGCCTGAGCCATGCGTAGGAATGCGGACGATGCGGTGCCCGGCAGCGATGCGGACCGGCACGCAGGCGCCACCGACCTGCCCGAGGCAGACCGCCCGGGCGGCGATGAGCCCCCCGTGGCAGAGCAGCCGCGCACCGGCCGGACCGACCCGCAAGGGAGACGAAAGCCCGTTGCGCTCCGGTCCCAGTTCCTGATCGCACTGATGTGCGCGCTGCTCGGGTTCGGCATCGTGGTACAGGTGCGCCAGACCCAGGGCGATGAGTTCGCGGCCCTGCGGCAGGACGACCTGGTCCGGTTACTCGATGAGGTGACCCAGCGGAACGAGGATCTGACCGCAGAACGTGAGCAACTGCTGCGCGACCGCAGCACCCTGCGCAGCGGGTCGGATACCCAGCGCCTGGCTGAGGAGTACCAGGTAGTGCACGGGGTGCTGGCCGGGACGGAGCCGGTGGAGGGCCCCGGGGTCGTGGTGACGGTGGGTGGTGCCCACGAGGTAAGCGCGCAGACGATGGTGCACATGCTCGAAGAACTGCGCAACGCCGGAGCCGAGGCCGTGGAGGTCTCCGGGCAGCGCCTGATCGCCTCCTCGGCGTTCGTGGACTCCGAGGAGGGGGTACTCGCGGACGGCCGGGCCCTCGGCGAGCAGATGGAGTGGCGTGCGATCGGGGACCCCCAGACGATTTCGGTCGCGCTGAACATCCCTGGCGGTGCGCTGGCCGGATTCCGCAACGTGGGTGCGGTCGTGGAGGTCGAGCAGCGCGACCTGGTCCAGATCACCGCGATCCGGGAGGTCGAGGCGCCCCGCTACGCGGTCCCCGTGGAGGCGGAAGACTGAGTTCGAGGCGACCGGTACCGGTTGGGTGAACCGGCGCCGGGTCCTGACAAGACGTTCCCCTGGTCGGCTCATGGGGCCTAGAGTGGGGACGACCGGCACCCTCGGGTGGATCGAGGTCATAGGAGGAGTTGCGATGAGCACGGGTCAGGACGATCCAGGGGCCCAGGACGGCCCTTCGGCGGTGCACACGACCGCGCACCTGGGCAAGATCACGCCCGGGGAGCCCGAGGAGCGTGCTTACGGCCCGATCGAGACTGACGCCCGTGCCGCCGTGGAGGCACTGCCCCCGGAATCCGCACTGCTGATCGTCCAGCACGGACCCAACGCCGGCGCCCGGTTCCTGTTGGACGCCGACCGGGCCACCGCCGGCCGTGACACCAGGGCCGACATCTTCCTCGATGACGTGACCGTCTCGCGCAAGCACTGCGAGTTCCTGAAGGAGAGCGGCAACTTCGTGGTCCGTGACGTGGGCAGTCTGAACGGCACCTACGTGAACCGGACCAGGGTAGACGAAGGCGTGCTGCAGATGGGCGATGAGGTCCAGATCGGGAAGTACCGCCTGACCTTCCACCCCTCACCGAACCGTTCCACCGGCGCCGACGACGCAGGTGAGCCGGGCAGGTGAGTTCCAACACCGCCCGGGCGGGGGAGCAGACCGGGGACGGGGACGGCGAGTCATGGCCGCCCGGGGTCTCCCGGGTGCCCACGATGTCCATCGGGTCGGCACTGGGCATCTTGCAACGGGAGTTCCCTGCGGCCAGTGTCTCCAAGATCCGCTTCCTTGAGGAGCAGGGGCTCGTCTCGCCGCGTCGCACCCCGTCGGGCTACCGCAGTTACAGCCAATCGGACGTGGAGCGCCTGCGATTCGTGCTAGCCGCCCAGCGTGACTCCTTCCTGCCGCTGAAAGTGATCCGGGACCGGTTGGCCGAACTCGATGCCGGTCTGGCGGCAGTGTCACCTCCCGGGGCCCGGGTGGTGACTGAGGACGGCGACCTGGTGGTGGCCGCGGGTCGCGCTCGCTACACGACCGCTCAACTGGCAGAAGCGAGCGGGCGGACCGAGGCCGATATCGAGGCGCTGGTCAACGCCGGAGTCCTGGTGGCCGACGCCGGGGGGAAGTTCCCCGGTGCACTGGTGCCGGTAGCCAAGTTCGCCGGTGAACTGGCAGAACAGGGCATCGACGAACGCCACCTGCGTGCGATCCGCATCGCGGCGGAGCGTCAGGTGGACCTGATCGAACAGGTGATCGCACCGGTGCGCTCGGTGCGCAGTGGTCCATCCTCGGCGGGGGCACGCGCCCGGGCTGAGTCGATGGCGGCGGACCTGGCCGAAACTCTGGCTCAGGTGCACACCGCAATGCTGCGGGCAGGGGCGGACCGGCTGACCTGATCCTCACAACTGGATCACGGTGGCCGGTTGGGCTGTCCACTTCGCACGCGGCGGCGTAGTTTGGAGGTGTGCGAAAGATGGGCGTCACCGGAGTCCGGGTGCGTATGCAGGCACCCGAGCAGGACGTGCTCGTGCTTCTGGGGGAGGCCGAGGGCGAGCGCTCCCTGCCGATCGTGATCGGGCCCCATGAGGGCGTGGCGATCGCCACCGCCCACGCCGGGATGCAGCCGCCCCGGCCCGGCCCCCACGATCTGATGGTCAGTGTGCTGAAGTCCTGTGGCGTGGCACTGACCCAGGTGAACATCGTCGAGCTGCGCGCAGGCACCTTCATCGCCGAACTGGTGCTCTCCAACGGCGCGCGGGTGGACTCCCGGGCCTCCGACGCCATTGCGCTGGCTCTGCGGGCTCAGGTGGATGTGTGGTGCGCGGAGGACGTGCTCGATGAGGCAGCGGTGGTGCTGGAGACCGACGCGGACGGCAATATGCGGGTGAGCGAGCCGGTCGGTATCGACGAAGCAGAGGCCGAGGTGGCGCATTTTCGTGAGTTCCTCGATTCGGTGGCCGCGGAAGACTTCGCCGACCCCCGCGAGGAGTAGCGAGGAACCTCAACCTCAGGTTGAAGGTAAGACACGCCGTCGCGACACGCCGAACCGCACGAAGGGCGCATGTCGTTGACCTGTCCCGCCGTGGGCAATAGCGTTCATGACATCCGGGCGTGGTGATGGGCAGATCACGACGCCGGGGCGTAGAGTGTTCACAAGCGAACGTGAGGACGGACGATGGGTGGCAGCGGCATGGATGCACAGGCGGACGCCGCCGAGAACACCCTGCAACGCACGCAGGGGATGTTGTTCGGGGACACCCTCCCGGACCTGGACGCCGACACCGGCTACCGGGGCCCCACGGCCTGTCGCGCGGCAGGCATCACCTATCGGCAACTGGACTACTGGGCCCGGACCGGGCTGGTCGAGCCGAGCATCCGTCCCGGCAGTGGATCAGGAACGCAGCGGCTGTACAGTTTCCGCGACATCCTGGTGCTGAAGGTGGTCAAGCGGCTCCTCGACACCGGGGTGTCCTTGCAGCAGATCCGCTCGGCGGTCAATCACCTGCACGAGCGCGGTGTCGAGGATCTCGCACAGATCACCCTGATGAGCGATGGTGCCAGCGTGTACGAGTGCACCTCCGCCGATGAGGTCTTCGACTTGGTCCAGGGCGGCCAGGGAGTGTTCGGTATCGCTGTGGGCAGGGTGTGGCGCGAGGTTGAGGGCAGCCTGGCCGAGTTCCCGACCGAGCGGGCCAGCGATGAACCGGCGGACATCCGCGGCGATGAACTCGCGCGACGGCGCGCGGCTCGTCGCACCGGCTGACGCAGCCGATTCGACCCGCCGGCGCTTCACCCGCCGGGAACCCTGCGCGGAGTGAGGTGAGCGAGGCTCGAGCCATCTGGTTAGGGTGAACCATGGCGCGCTACTTCGATCTACACCCGGTCAACCCGCAAGCCCGCTCGATCCGTCAGGTGGTGGAGATCCTGCGTGCGGGGGGCCTGATCGCCTACCCGACCGATTCCGGGTATGCCCTGGGCGCGGCCCTGGGGAACCAGGAGGCGAAGGACCGCATCGTGGCCTTGCGACAACTCGACCACCGCCACCACTTCACGCTGGTGTGCCGCAACTTCGCCCAACTCGGGCAGTTCGTGCACGTGGAGAACGCCGTGTTCCGCGCCGTGAAGGCTGCGACTCCCGGTCAGTACACGTTCATCCTGCCCGCCACCAAGGAGGTGCCGCGCCGGTTGCTGCAGCCCAAACGCAAGACGGTGGGCGTGCGGATCCCGGACCACACGGTGGTCCAGGCGCTGCTGGAGGAGTTGGGCGAGCCACTCCTGTCCTCCACGCTACTGCTGCCGGGGGAGTCCGAACCTCTCACCGAGGGGTGGCAGATCAAGGAGGAGTTGGATCACGCCCTGGACGCGATCCTGGACTCCGGTGAGTCCGGCAGCATGCCGACCACGGTGGTGGACCTGTCCGAAGGCGACGCCGAGGTGGTCCGCGTCGGGGCTGGCGACCCCGCGCCCTTCCAGTGACTCAACCAGGGCGGTCGATCGCGGCAGCCAGGTGCCCCGGTGCCTGGACGCAGTAGGAGTCGATGAGGAGTTCGGCCAACTCGCCCCAGTCGGTTCGCTCATCGAGGACGAGCCCGACCACGTTCTCACCCCACTCGGCCCGGAAGTACGGTTCACCCAGGTGCTCGAACGCCATCACCTCGGCCGGCTCGGCGCGGAACATGATGCGGAAGAGTTGGTCCTCACCCCCGAACACGTGCGCCACGGTGGCGTTGGCGACCCGCCAGCGCACACCGGTCCAGGCGTCCTCGATCTCACACTGCGGCAAGGCGGCCAGGATCTCATCGATCCGGTCGACCCAGGCGCGCGGCACGGTGGGGCGATTGGTCACCTTGGACAGTGTGCCCCAGGCCACCGACATCCGGTGCCGGGGCCACCGGGGCGCATCGGCACCAACTAGGCTGGTCCGACCCCTACGAGAGAGGTCACGCATGCCCGGCTCCTTTACCCTGCTCCCGCAACCCCGGTCCACCGAGGTTGGGCAGGGGTCCTTCACCTTCACCGAGGATCTGGCGATCACCGGCCCCAGGGAGTGGGCCGCCGTCGTCCGCCGCCTGCTGGCGCCCGGGACCGGCCTGGACCTGCCCGGCCGGGATGATGGCGCGCTTCGCTTGCACCGGGACGAGTCGCTGCCGGACGAGGGTTACCGGCTGGAGGTGACCGGCGACGGGATCGACGTGCGCGCCGGAGATCACCGGGGCCTGAACTGGGCGGTCCAGACGTTGCGACAACTGCTGCCGGCGGCGGTGTACCGGCCCGCGCCCGTCGGCGCCCAGTGGCAGGTCCCCGCGGTGACGATCACGGATGCCCCGCGATTCGCCTGGCGCGGACTGATGCTTGATGTGGGCCGGCACTTCATGCCACTCGCGGACCTGTACTCCTTCATCGACCTCCTGGCGATGCACAAGTACAACGTCTTCCACCTGCACCTGAGCGAGGACCAGGGGTGGCGGATGGAGTCGAAGTCCCACCCCCGGTTGCATGAGGTAGGCAGCACCCGGCACCAGACTCGCAGACCCGGGGCTGAGGACGGCGACGGAACCCCGCACGGCGGCTACTACACCCAGGACCAACTCCGCTCACTGGTGTCCTACGCCGCCCAGCGCGGCATCGAGATCGTGCCCGAACTGGACTTCCCGGGCCATGTGCGCGCCGTCCTGGCCGCCTACCCCGAACTGAGCAACAACCCCGGGGAAGGGCACACCGTCGCCGACACCTTCGGTATCTTCGATGAGGTGCTGAACCTGTCCGATGAGGCGATGGAGTTCGTCTTCTCGGTGTTCACCGAATTGCTGGACGTCTTCCCCTCCCGCTACATCCACGCCGGCGGCGATGAGGCCCCCCGCACCGAGTGGCTGGCCAGCCGGGCCGCCGCCGAGCTCGCCGAACGCCGCGGACTGCCCGATGCCTCCCATCTGCAGAACTGGTTCACCCGGCAGGTGCGGGACTGGTTGGCCGAGCGTGGCCGGGTGTTGGTGGGGTGGGACGAGATCAACGACGAGGGTCACCTCGACGGTGCGGTCACGATGGCCTGGCGAGGCGCCGGGTACGGGGTCGAGGCCGCCCGCGCCGGGGGAGAGGTGGTCATGGTCCCGACCTCCCACCTGTACCTGGACTACTACCAGAGCAACGATCCGGACGAGCCGTACAGCATCGGCGGACACCTGCCGGTCGAGAAGGTCTATGCCTTCGACCCCCTCGAGGGTGTGCCACCGGAGCACAGTGAAAAGATCCTGGGCACGCAGGCCAACGTGTGGACCGAGTACATCCCCACGATGCGCCGGGCGCAGTACCACCTGTTCCCGCGCGCCTGCGCCCACGCCGAGGTCGCCTGGTCCGACCCGGCCGGGCGCACCTGGGACGAATTCACACCCCGTTTGATCGGGCACCTGGAGCGTCTGGACGCCGTGGGCGTGAACTACCGGCCCCTGGGCGGCCTGCAGCCCTGGCAGCGTGGCGGCACCGGGGCCTTCGAGCGTCCCGCGGCTCACCTGGGCGACGCCGACGGCCAGGTGGGGGAGTAGTGGCCGCACCGCAGGACCCATCCCGCAGGCGCTACTAGGCTGGGTGGACCCGAGGTAAGGAGCCGATGTTCATGTGCAAGCCGGTCCAGTGCGCGCGTTGTCGCAAGACCACGTGGGAGGGCTGCGGAGATCACGTAGCCGAGGTCCGCGCCCAGGTCGCCGACGCCGACTGGTGCACCTGCCCGCGCTCAGTACCTGCCTAGCCCCTGCGCACGCTGAACGCGGCACCGCCCCGGTATCCGCGAAAGGGGCTCACTATGACCAAGCAGGAACCTTTCCCACGGCGTGTCCGCGAACGGATGGCCAAGACCGGGCAGAAGCACGGCGCCGCCCGCCGGAGGTTGCCGCCGGCCGCCGGCGAACCCGGCTGGGTACACCAGCCCCAGCACAGCGACGAGCAGGTCGTGGAACGCACCGGCCGCACCTGGAACCAGTGGCGCGAGGTGATCGACGCCGGTCCGGGCCGTGGCGCGGCACACGCCGCGATCGCCACGTTCCTGGAGCAGGATCACGAGATCGGCGGCTGGTGGGCGCAAGCGGTGACGGTCGGGTATGAACGGATCACCGGGATACGAGCGGCTCATCAACGCGCTGACGGCTCCTTCGAGGCGGGCGTTTCACGCACCCTGCCGTTGGACGGCACCGCACTGCGCGCGGGCCTGCTCGATGAGTCCGACCGCGCCGATCTGCTCGGCGGGTTGGCCTCCGCACTGCGATCCAAACCGACCTCGAAGGCAGTACGGCTCGGGGTGGACGAGGGTGTGGTGCTGTTCACCTTCGACCCGCGCCCGGACGGCCAGGTCCGGGTGAGCGTCACGCACAGCAACCTGCCCGGTCCGGCCGCTGTGGAGCATTGGAAAGCGTTCTGGGGCGAGTGGCTGCAGGCACTGCATGAGGAAGCCGGCGACGACGGAACCTGAGACGGTCCGGCCACCCCCTGGAGGTCCGCGGCCGGCTTACCTCCGAGCGCCACGCCCGGAGTTTTCACAAACCGACCTAGAAGAATGCCGTGACCAGCACTAGGCTGCGAAACCGGGGCCATTTCAACGGTCCTCGACCCATCGATGCACACATGGAGGCGGCTGTGGCCCTGGTACCGGACAACACACTCATCACCGATACGCCCGAGCAGGGCCGGGAGTTGGCGATCATGCTGGCCCGCAAGACCGTCGGTGCCATGCAGCCCGACGCCGGCGTCCGTCAACTGCTTCGTCCTGGCTACGCCACCAACCCGGACTCGCTGACTGCCGCCGCGCACGTGGTGGCGGTGGAGTTCGCCACGGTGGCGGCGGCGAACAACTACTGGCGCAACTGAGCACCGCTGGGCCTCGGGCGGCCGACATGCCGCTGTCGATCGCCGAGTGGCTTGCGGGTTGGGGCACGACCGTCGAGGGCCCTCGAGCCGGCGTCGGTGCGGGCCGGACTCCTTGGTAGGTCCAGCAGGCCTCTTTCGAGGACCAGCGGATGACGCGCTCGGAGTTCCGGGCGCAATGAGCGCGGCGTCTCGAGGTTCCGTACGCCGGAGTGCGTTCTAGCCTTCCCGCTGGGCCCGAGACTCGACGATCCCGAGGTAGTGGGGGTTGTGCATGATCCCGAGGACGTTGCCGAAGGGGTCGACGAAGGACGCCGTGGTCAACCCGGCCGAGCGGGGCGTGATCGGCTCGTACTCCGTCGCGCCCATACTGAGCAGCCGCTCGGCCGTCGCGGGCAGGTCGTCGACGTGCCAGTACATGACGGCACCCCCGGGCGAGTTCGCCGCTCCCGCGGGAGCGTAGCGGCGATCGATGAAGCCGAACTCGTCCTCGTCGTCGCCGACGCGGAACTCGATGTAGGCGGCCTCGGCGGGGGCGGGTGGGAAGGCGTAGTAGGGCGGGAGGCCGAGCAATTCCGTGTACCACTCGGACGCGTTGGCGAGGTCGTCGGCGTAGAAACTGATCGTGGCGAGTCCCGGAACATCGGTCCTCCGTGGAGGTGTAGCAGCCGGTGTTCCCGACCGCGATGCCACCATGCTGCACCGCATATGTACTCATCCTGTGAGCACTTTTCCTGCAAGAATTCGATCTATGCGCGCCGACCGCCTGGTGGCCACGCTCCTGCTCCTGCAGCCGCGTCACCGCCGCCGAGGTCGCCGCCGAACTCGAGGTCTCCCTGGCCACCGCTCGCCGCGACCTCGAAGCGTTGTCGACCGCGGGGGTGCCCGTCTACTCCCAGCCAGGCCGGGGCGGTGGCTGGTCGTTGGTCGGCGGCGCCCGCACGGACCTGACCGGTCTGACCGCTGCCGAAAGCCAGGCGCTGTTCCTCCTTGCCGGCCACGCAGGGGCTGGGTCCGGGACGACCAGGTCGGCCCTGTGAAAGCTCATGCGCGCCCTTCCGGAAACCTTCCGTGCGGACGCCGCGGCGGCCGCCGACGCCGTGACCGCCGACACCGCCGGATGGGGCGCGTACGGCCGGGCACGGCCGCCAGTCCTGGAGACGCTGCAAGAGGCCGTCGTCGGCCGCCACCGACTCTCGCTCGAGTACGAGGGCCGCAGCCACGCGGCGGCCACGCGCACGGTGGACCCGTGGGGGCTCGTCGACAAGGGCGGCGTCTGGTACCTCGTCGCCGGGACCCCACATGGTCGGCGCACCTTCCGGGTGGACCGGATCCGCGAGGCGACCATGCTGACGCAGGCGGCAGCCCGGCCGGCGGCCCTGGATCTGGGCCGGGAGTGGGAGCAGGTGGTCGAGGAGGTGGAGCACCTGCGCTCGGGCGTCGCTGCGACGGTGCTCGCGCCAGCCCGCGCGCTCCCCGTCCTCGAGCGCCAGTTCGGCCGACACTGCGAACTGCTCGAGACCTCCGGGGCCGGGCGCGTGCGCGTCCGCTTGGCGGCCCACCTGCCGCTGTCGATCGCCGAACGCCTCGCCGGATGGGGCGCGACCGTCGAGGTCCTCGAACCGGAGTCGGTGCGGGCCGAACTCGCCCGGTTGGGCGCGGAACTCCTCACCCGGTACGGGGGCCCTGACCGGGCCTATGAAGGCCCCGATCGCCGTCGTGGGTGCTAGCCTTCCCGGCCCAGCACCCGGGCGACGGCGCTGCGCTGCTGCTCGGACAGGTGCACCCGGCCGGCGGCTGCGTTGGCCTCCAACTGGGCCGGGGTCGAACTGCTCGGGATCTGGGTACCCATGCCCGGCAACGTGAGGAGGTAGGCCAGGGTGAGTTGGCTGATCTGCAGGTCCCAGGCTTGTGCGAGTTCGCCGAGTTGGCGCACCACCGCGATCTGAGCGGGGTCGATCTCGATACCCTCATCGTGCAGCCGGTCTCCGGGGCCGACCGCGTCGGCATCGAGGTAGCGGTCGGTGAGCAGCCCTTGGGCCAAGGGGGAGTACGGCACGAATGCCAGGCCCTGGTCGGCGCACACCTGGAGAACCCCGGGCAGCACCTCACCGTTCAACGGGTCGAAGCGGTTCTGCACCGCGATCGGCCGGGTTCGCCGGGAGATGCCTTCGCTGACCTCCAGGTAGGCGCGCACTTGATCGGCGGTGAAGTTCGAGACCGCCAGGTAGTGCACCTTGCCCTGGCTGACGAGGTCGGCGACCGTTTCCAGGCTCTCCTGGATGGGGACCACCGGGTCGAACCGGTGGAACCAGAGCACGTCGATCCAGTCGGTCTGCAAGCGCGCCAAGGAGGCCTTGACCGACTCGGTGATCTGCAGCCGGGACAGCCCGGAGTGGTTCGGGGTGTACCCGTCCATACCGCCATGGGTCTTGGTGGCCAGCACCACGTCCCGCCGGCGGCCGGGGTTTGCGCTGAGCCACCGGCCGATGATCCGCTCGGAGTTGCCCGAGGCGGCGTTGTACCGGTTCGCCGTGTCCCAGAACAGCACGCCCAGCTCGTGCGCGCGGTCCAGAATCTGCAGGGCGGTCTGCTCATCGGAGCGGGCACCGTCTCCGGTGTCGGGGAAGCCGAACTTCCACGTGCCCAGGCCGATCGCGGGGGAGCGCAGGCCGGAGGAACCCACGTAGCGGTAGGGCATGCCCTGGAAGTCCTCGGCCTGGTAAGCGACGTTGTACAGATCCGGGTTCGGGGTGAGGTGATCCATTGATCGAGACTACCTGGGCGCGACGCTGGAGACCGCTGACGTCATCCGGGGGAGCGGGGCGAACCCGGCGCGGCAGCACTGCCGGACCCCGCTGATGCCGTGCTAACCTACCCCTCCGGCCGGAGGGACCAGCGGTGCAGAAGCGCACAGCGGCGATCACCACCACAGTCTTCGCGTTCGCCGCGCCCGGGATGGTGGCCGGCGTGCTGCCGTGGCAGGTGCGAGGGGAGGCCTCGCCACACCTTCCGAGCGGCCCGCTGTCACGGATGCTCGGTTCGGGGCTTGTTCTCGGCGGTAGCGCGATCGTGACGGACTGCTTCGTCCGGTTCGTCCGCGCACGGGGGACACCCGCGCCCGTCGCCGAGACCGAGGACCTGGTGGCCACCGGGTTGTACCGGTATACGCGGAACCCGCAGTACGTGGGGGTGTTGTCGGTCATCGCCGGGCAGGCAGTGCTATGGCGCAGTCCGCGGATCCTGGCATACGGCGCCGTCGTCGCGACATGTTTCAACCTGACCGTGCATCTCTATGAGGAGCCGCGGCTGCATCGACGCTTCGGCGATGACTACGTTCGTTTCACCGAGCAGATCCCGCGCTGGCCGCTCCCGCGCCGGTTGCTGCGGAAGCCGGGTCGCTGGTACCCGTCCCCATGAGGGGAGTGGCGACGCGCACGCAGGTGTGCACCCCTCCAGGTGGAATGACATAATGTGCATTATCGGCAATCGGGACTCGCCGTGCGTCACCGAACATCGCAGGACTACCGCCCTGGCCCAGGCCCAGGCCCAGTCGCTAGTTGCAGCAGCCGGCGCGCCACGAGCACGGCGAACACCGACCACGGCACGAGCGATGCCAACGCGAAGACGAGGCCGACTGTGCCGAAATTCGACGGGACCGCCATGAGTACCGCCGCAACGAGGCCCCAGAGCGCGGTGGCGCGGCTGAACACCGTGCTGCGGTACATCAGGACGGCCAGGATGAGTAGCGTGACCAGGTTGAAGAAGTAGTAGATGTCGAACGCGGTGCCCATCCACGTCGCGAGCATCCCGTCGCCGGTGGCGACGAGTGCGACCCGCTCGGCGGCGTCGGCCTCGCCGTAGGCTTGGGCGAGCCTCAGCATCTCCACTGCTCGTGGCGAGGCCATGTACGCGGCCATACCGAGCACGCCGAAGGCGAGTGCCACCACCACCGCGGACCGGCTGACTCGCCATAGAACGACGGCAAGGGCGAAGTACAGCAGGAACGCCAGGAGGCTGCTCACGATGTAGAGCACGTCCAGAGCGATCACGCCCCGGAGCGGGTTGTTCAGGAGCACCTCGAAGTACTGCACCGTAGTCTGTGGCGGCGGCCAGACGAGGTAGATCGCGATCTGCACCACGATCAGCACCACGCTGGCCAGCGCCACCCACGCCCCGGTGACCACAAGCCCCGTCCACTCCTGGACGTCCTTGCGCACTATGCCCTCGTCGACGACCATCGCGATCCTCCGTTCCCGGGGCCGGGAGTCTCGCCCGGCCTCCCGTCAATCACGTCGGCCGATGAGTTCTTCAGCGTCTCCGGGGCATCCAGCACCCGGCAGACCCGGAGGTCGCGATCGACGGAGTCCACCGGTTCCTACGAACAGTGCAGGACCGGCGGCGGTGAGTCCGCGGCGCCGGACTGCCACGCCGGGGACAACTCCATACGTGCGAGCCTACGTGGCAACCCCTCACTTAGCGAGAGTCTGAGCGACCCGCACCGCACCACTTCCGTCGGGTCCTTCACCGGCTCTGGATGTCACCGTAGAGTGAACGCCATGAAGCAACGAACAATCGGTAACGGCACAGTCGGGCGCGTCGAGGTCGGTGCGATCGGCCTGGGCCTGATGACCTTCGACCAGACCGGCGAGCAGCCACGGGAGCAACTCGCCGAGACGATCCGGACCGCACTCGCTGCCGGAGTGACACTGTTCGACACTGCCGATGCCTACGGGCCCGGTGAGCAGCTGGGTGCGGCGGCACAGGGCGAGAACGAGAAACTGGTCGCTGGACTGCTCGACGAACTCGGGGTCCGGGACCAGGTGTACCTGGCCACCAAAGGCGGCAGTGTGCGCGGCGACGGCGGTTCCTGGTCCCAGGACAGTTCACCGGAACACCTGCACGCCGCGGTCGACGCGAGCCTGTCCCGGCTCGGCGTTGACCAGATTTGGCTCTGGCAGCACCACCGTCCTGATTCGGCCCGTGACTATGACGAGACGATCGGGATCCTGAAGGAGATCGTCGACACCGGTAAGGTCCGCATGGTCGGTCTGTCCAACGTCGACCCAGCCCAGATTCGGTCCGCGCACGCCGTCCTCGGTGACTCTCTGGTGAGTGTGCAGAACCAGTTCAGCCCGAAGTTCCGCAGCAGCCTGCCCGAGGTCGCTGTCTGCGCCGAACTCGGCCTGGCGTTCCTGGCCTGGAGTCCCCTCGGTGGGCTGACCGATGCCAAGGAACTGGCGGCGAAGCACCCGGCATTCGCGCAGGTGGCGCAGGACCGCGGAGTGAGCCCGCAGCAGGTGGCCCTCGCCTGGGAACTCGCCCAGAGCGAGGTGGTCATCCCGATTCCTGGGGCGAAGCGCCCAGCCTCGATCGCCGACTCCGCCGCTGCGGCGGATCTGGCGCTGACCGCCGAGGAGATCGCGCTTCTCGACGCCGCCTGAGCCAAGGAGCGCGAACGGTATCGGTGACCGGGGGTGCGAATCCGGTGTCACACTCGCGGCGGCGCTGGCGTCCTCTGGGATGACACCCGATCCCGAATGCCAGGAGGACACGATGCCCCGCATGCACCTACAGAAGGTCATTCCGCTCGCCTACGCCCCCGTGCTGGCGCTGGAGAGTTACGCCCGCAAGGTCAATGACAAGCGCACCTACGAACTGGTCAAGATCAGGGCCTCGGCCATCAACGGGTGCAGTTACTGCCTGGCCATGCACACCCGCGACGCCCGCAAACTCGGTGAGTCCGATGAGCGCATCGCCGCGTTGGAGGCCGGATGGAGCGGGCTGGACCTGTGGTCCCCCGCCGAGGAAGCCGCGCTCGCCCTGACCGATGAGGTCACCAGACTCGGCGAACACGGAGTCAGTGATGCGGTCTGGGACGAGGCGGTGCGGCGCTGGGGGGAGAAAGGCACTGGACATCTCATCATCGCGATCGCGACCATCAACGTATGGAACCGGATCGCGATCGCCACAGGTATGGAGGCGCAGGATCTGTGACCTCGGCCCCGGCCGAGCCGCTCGGACTGACCAAGGAGGAGTTCGAGCGGCTCAATGGGCGGATGCTCGGCGTGGCCTACCGGATCCTCGGCAGCTGGGCCGATGCCGAGGACGTCGCGGCCGAGGCCTGGATCCGTTGGCAGACCCGACGCCCGGAGCACGTGCGCGAGGTCCAGGCATGGCTGACCACCGTGGCCACCCGGCTGAGTCTGGATCGGCTGCGCACCATGCAACGTCGCCGGGAGGACTACGTGGGCTCCTGGCTACCGGAACCGATCGACACCGCGCTGCTGCCGCATGAGAGCGCGGAGCAGCGCCAGAGCCTGGACTTCGCCCTGTTGCACCTCATGGACCGGCTGGGTCCGGAGGAACGCGCGGTGTACGTGCTGCGCCACGCCTTCGACTACCCCTACACCGAGATCGCCCCGATGCTGGGCCGCACCCCGACCAGTTGCCGCCAACTCGGTCACCGCGCCGGGGCCAAACTCGGTCCCCTCCCCCAGGAGGCCGACCTCGACCGGCACCGGAGCCTCCTGAATCGGCTCGGCACGGCGATCATGGCCGGCGACGTGAGCGAGGCGATGTCGCTGGTCTCCCCCGATGTGGTGCTGCTCAGCGACGCCGGCGGCAGAACACGCGCCGCGCTGCGCCCGATCTACGGCCCCGATCGTGTGGTCCGGTTCCTGGTGGGCGTGACAACCAGGACACCACCGAGCCGATCCGTCCTCATCGGCGTCAACGGATGTCCGGCGTTCCGACTGATCTCCGACGGCGTGGAGCGCGTCTTCAGAGTCGACATCGGTGACGGTGTGGTCACCAGGGCCTATGTCCTGGGCAACCCGGACAAGCTCACCCGGCTGCGTTAGCGGAGTTCGGTCACGAGGGAGCTTGCTGCCTCGTACCGGCGTTTCGGTACCACGTCGTCGTGGACGCCTGCCGGAAACCGAGGCCGTGGTAGAGCGCGGCTGCGGCGCCGGACTCATAGGAGACCTTCACCCGCCGTGCCCCGGCCCTGGCCAGGCGGTCGATACCGGTGCCCACCATCGCCCTGGCGAGCCCTCGCCGGGCGAACTCGGCCTCGACGCGTACCGGTTCCACCAAACCCACCCTGGTGAGCGGGTCGAACCAGTACAACGAGTACCCGGCCGGACGGCCGTCGTCGGTCTCCACCGCCAGATCGAGCGTCGGATCATACAGCGAGCACTCCCCCAGTCGGGTCTCGACGTCGTCGCCGTTCCGGTGGCGCATCGGATGCGGAGTGCCGCGCCGTTGCGTGCGATCGACCAGCACAAAGCCCTCCGGAAGCCCAGGTACCTGCGGCCGCGCGGAGGCCTCCATCCACGCGGTCCCGTCCCCCTCTCCGGCTATCAGCCCGGACTGTCTGGCGAGGGCGGCGAAAACCGGGTCGTGGTCACCCACCGGGACCTCGAACCCCTCCCCCGCATGCTCGCCGGCGTGTTGGAGTGCCCGGTGCCACACGTCAGCGGGCTCGAGGCCGAAGGCCCCCGGGACGAGGATCGGATCGCATTGCCAGCCGGGGTTGTCACTGGTGAGCCACACCCCGGCGACCGGTCCGTCATCGTCGACCCAGAAGAGTGTGTCGCCTGCGTCGGAACTACGCGGCAACCGCCAGGACCACTGCACATCGGCCGCTTCCCACACCCCCGCCCGGGGATCCTGCAGGCGGGCCCGCTGCAGCAACGTCGTGGTCAGAGACAGGGCTTCGCGGCCGTTCGCGCGGATCTGGCGGGGCGATCGAGAGGACACAAGGCATGACTCCACCACGAGAGGTGCTCCCGGACAACCGAATATTCGGCGGACACCAGGAGCACCTCGTCCGGCCCCACGCGTGTGCAGCGCTACATCTGATGCGTGTGTACGCCGGGTAAAGTGGAGCAGTCATCACAGCCGGATGACGAGGGCAGCAAAGGTGGTACGGATGGCGGGCGACGAGACGATTCTCGTAGAGACGGTCAGCGAGGATGGCCTGGCGATCGGGGTGGCCGAAAAGCTCGAGGTCCACCGCGCACCCGGCACGTTGCACCGCGCCTTCTCGCTGTTCGCCTTCGACGACAACGGCCGGCTGCTGCTGCAGCGGCGAGCGGCGGGCAAGTACCACTCACCGCTGATCTTGACCAACAGCACCTGCGGACACCCCTTCCCCGGTGAGCCGGTAGCCGAGGCCGTGGCCAGGCGCCACCAGGACGAGCTCGGCGCTCCGGTCACCGGCCTGGTGGAACTGGGCACCGTTCGGTACCACGTGCATGACACCGCTTCGGGGTTGTACGAACACGAGTACAACCACGTCTTCGCCGGGCGGGTCGACCCTGCCACGCTCGTCCCCGAGCCGAGCGAGGTCGACGAGGTGGTCTTCGTCACCGGGGATGAACTGGCCCGGCTGCGCGCCGCCGAACCGTTCACCACCTGGTTCGACCATGTGTGGCAGATCGCTCTGCCCCGGCTCTCCGAGTGGGGATTCAGCGCCCGCTGAGTCATTAGGATGGTCTGCGTTCCCGTCCGCCTTGCCGAAAGCCGTTGGATGCCTCCACACGCCGTCCTGCCCACGGGCTCGGCGCACGCCAAGGCGATCCTCGTCGGCGAGCACGCCGCCGTCTACGGGCACCCGGCGATCGCGCTGCCGATCACCCCGCTGCGCACAGTCGCCGAGGTACACCACTGCCCCGGACCGCTTCGGCTGAGCACCGGCGACGCCAGTCTGCCGGTGACCGAGTTGCCCCAGCGGTTCGCCTCGGTGGGCGTCGCCGCGGTCGAGTCGCTGACGTTCTTCGGATTGCCGGCCGAGGATGTCGAGATCGTCGTACGCAGCGGAATCCCACCTCAGGCGGGCCTGGGGGCCAGCGCGGCTGCGGCGAACGCGATCGTCGAGGCCGTGCGGGCGTATGCGGGGGTAGCACTGAACGATGCGAGCCGCTTCGCACTCGTGCAGACCGCCGAGCGGGTGGCCCACGGGAACCCCAGCGGCATCGATGCGCACGCCACCCGGGCCCGGGAACCGCTGCTGTTCGCCGACCACGTCGCCACCCCTCTGACCCTGGGCGCCCCGGTGTGCTTCGTGGTCGCTGATACCGGCGTGCGGGCCTCCACCGATGACGCCGTCGCCGGCGTGCGCCAGATCGTGGACGCCGACCCGGCCCTGGGCCGCTCGCTGCTGGCCCGTCTCGGGGATCTGACCCGAGCCGCGGTGCTGGATCTGGAACAGGCGCACCTGACCGCGTTCGGCCGGCGGCTCACCGAAGCGCAGGATGCGCTCACCGACCTGGGCGTCGGGCACCCGGCGATCGACCGCCTGGTCACGGCAGCCCTGGACGCCGGCGCAGCGGGAGCCAAACTCACCGGCGCCGGACGCGGAGGCTGCGTGATCGCCGTGACGCCGGACGCCGCCAGCGGGCAGGTGGTGCAGTCGGCGATGACGGCCGCGGGTGCCGTCGCCGGGTGGATCGTCACGCTGGGTGCGACATGAGCATCACCGCCGTGGCATATCCGAACATCGCGCTGATCAAGTACTGGGGCAAGCGCGATGAGACGTTCAACCTACCGGCCACCGGAAGCCTGTCGATGACTCTCGACGTGGCCCCCACCCGAACCACCGTCACGCTGGCGCCCGGGGCCGACGACGACGTCGCGACCTGGCGCGGAGAGGCCATGAGCGGCGATGATCTCACCCGGGTGCGCTCCTTCCTCGATCTGGTGCGCGAACTGGCCGGAAGCCGGGTTCGGGCCGTCGTCGAGACCGCCAACGAGATCCCCACCGGCGCCGGATTGGCATCGTCCGCCTCGGGCTTCGCCGCACTTGCCGCTGCGGCGAGCGGCGCCTACGGACTGGACCTGACCGAGCGGGACCTGTCCCGCCTGGCACGCCGCGGTTCCGGCTCGGCGGCCCGATCGGTCTTCGGCGCCCTGGTCCAGTGGCACGCCGGCCGCGACGACGCCTCCTCCTACGCCGAGCCCCTCCCCGCATCGGCGCTCGAACTGGCGCTCGTCGTCGCAGTCCTGTCCCCCGGGCGCAAGCCCGTGGGCAGCCGGGAGGCGATGCGCCGCACCGCGGCGACCTCCCCGTTCTTCCCGGCCTGGGTGGCCTCGGTACCAACCGAACTGGAGGCCATGCGCCGGGCGATCGCGGACGCCGATTTCGGGGCCGTCGGGGAACTGGCCGAGGCCAACGCGCTGCGGATGCACGCCACCATGCTCGGCGCCGTGCCCCCGGTGCGGTACTGGAACGCCGACACGGTCGCCGCGCTCGATCTGGTCGCGCAGTTGCGCACCGACGGCCTGTCGGCCTACGCCACCATGGACGCCGGGCCCAACGTTAAGGTGCTGTGCCGCCCGCAGGACGCCGGCGCCGTGGCCGAACGGTTCACCGCCGCGTTCGAGGATGTGAACCTGCTCATCGCCGGCCCCGGGCCCGGTGTGCGCATCGAGGGCACCCGATGATCCGGGCGCCGGGCAAACTCTTCATCGCCGGTGAGTACGCGGTCGTCGAACCCGGCGGTAGCGCGGTGCTGGTGGCCGTCGACCGGTACGTGAGCGTGCACGTGACCCCCGCTGAACGGCGCGGCACAGTCCACTCGGCGCACTACGGCCGGCGGCCGCTGCGCTGGGAGCGGGACGAACGTGCCGGGGTGGTGCCCGAACCGCGGGAACGCCCGCTGGACCACGTGCTGTCCGCGATCCGCACGGTCGAAGCACTCGTGACCGATCTGGGGATCGTGCCCCGCTGGCACAGCCTGGACATCACCAGCGAACTCGAGGACGCCGACGGCCGCAAGTACGGGCTGGGTTCCAGCGCGGCGGTGACGGTGGCCGTGGTGCGGGCGCTCGATCAGTTCTACGGGCTGGACCTGACCGCGCTCGAACAGTTCAAGGTGGCAATGCTCGCCACGGTCGAGGTGGCGGCCTCGGCCTCCGGGGGTGACGTCGCGGCGAGCACCTTCGGCGGGTGGCTCGCCTACCACTCCCCCGACCGGGCCGCGGCCGCGGCTCTTCGCCACCGGGAGGGCGTGCTCGCCGCGATGCGTGCGCCGTGGCCGCTGCTGCAGGTGACCCCACTGCCCGCACCGAGTGACCTTGACCTCATCGTGGGCTGGACCGGCGCCGCAGCCTCCACGCCGGCGCTGGTCGCCGATGTGCGGGACCGCCGGCACACCCAGGAACTGCGCTACGAGACATTCCTGGCGCACAGCCGCGCCCGGGTGCAAGACCTGATCACGGGCTTGCAGCAGGGCGATAGTGCCGCCGTGCTCGCGGCGGTGCGAGCCGCGCGGGACCTGCTGATCGGTCTGGGTACGGGGCTGGGAATAGAAATCGAGACACCGGCGCTTGCGCATCTGGTGGCCTCCGCCGAGCGCATCGGCGCCGCCGGCAAGCCCTCCGGGGCCGGCGGGGGTGACTGCGGGATCGTGCTCGCCGCCCGCGGCAGCGACCTCGAGCCGATGTTGCGGGACTGGGAACGGTCCGGTGTGCGCCGGCTACCGGTGGCCGCGGCCCCCATGCACGAGCGCCGTGGCGGCGCAGTGAGGATGATAGAGCGATGAGCGAACAGGCGGCGCCCGTACCCCTGAGGTGGGTCGGGCCGATACGACTGAGCGGGAACGTCATCACCGGTGAGCACGAGGTACCGCTGGCAACCTACGAGGCTCCGCTGTGGCCCTCCGTGGGCCGCGGGGCCCGGATCTCCCGGCTGATCGAGGGCGGCATCGACACCACCCTGGTGACCGAGCGGATGAGCCGTTCGGTCTACTTCGAACTCGACGGCGCAGGCGTTGCGGTGCAGGTGCTCGGTGAGATCCGCAGCCGGTTCGCCGAACTGCAACAGGTGGTGTCGGCGAGCAGCCGGTTCGCCGAACTCATCGACATGCATAGTGAGATCGCCGGGCGGCTGCTGTTCCTGCGCTTCGAGATCCTCTCCGGGGACGCCTCGGGTCACAACATGGTGACCCTGGCCAGCGAGCGACTGATGACGCATCTGATGTCTCAGTGGCCGCAACTGCGGTACGGCTCGATCTCGGCCAACTATTGCTCGGACAAGAAGGCGACGGCGGTCAACGGAATCCTCGGCCGGGGCAAGCACGTGGTCACCGAGGCACGCATCCCTCGCGAGGTGGTGCAGAAGTGGCTGCGGAGCACCCCGGAACAGATCGCGGAGTTGAACACCCGCAAGAACCTCGTGGGCACCATCCTGGCCGGTGGGATCCGCTCAGCGAACGCCCATTACGCCAACATGCTGCTGGCCTTCTACCTGGCTACCGGACAGGATGCGGCGAACATCGTGGAGGGTTCCCAGGGCGTCACCCAGGCCGAGGTCGACGGTGGTGACCTCTATTTCTCCTGCACGCTGCCGAACGTGATCGTGGGAACTGTCGGTAGTGGGAAGGGCCTGACGTTCGTGGAGGACAACCTCACCCGGCTCGGACTGCGCGCCGATCGCGCGCCGGGGGACAACGCGCGTAGGCTCGCCGGGTTGTGTGCCGCGTCGGTGTGGTGCGGGGAGTTGTCCCTGCTCGCAGCGCAGACCAACCCCGGTGAACTCATGGCGGCACACGTGGCGATCGAACGCAACGAACGCAGCACCCAGACATCCAACCCTTCGACCGAGGAGTGAGCAGTTCCGTGATCGGTATCGACGACCTCGCGATGGCCACCGGCGGCTTCCGCATCGACCTGGCGGCCATCGCCGAACGGCTCGGGGCCGACCCGGCGAAGTACTACCGTGGCCTCGGCCAGACCGAGATGAGCGTAGTCGCCGAGGATGAGGACATCGTCACCCTCGGAGCAGCGGCGGCTCTCCCCGTGGTGGAGCGGGCCGGCCGTGAGGGGATCCGCACCCTGCTGTTCGCCACCGAGACCGGGATCGACCAGTCCAAGTCCGCCGGTGTCTACGCCCACCGGCTCCTCGACCTGCCCCCGAACGTACGGGTGGTCGAACTCAAGCAGGCCTGCTACTCCGCCACCGCGGCCATGCAATTCGCCGCCGCGCTCGTGGCCCGCAACCCCGCTGAGAAAGTGCTGGTCATCGCCAGCGACATCGCCCGCTACGAACTCGGCTCAACCGCCGAGCCCACACAGGGTGCCGGGGCGGCGGCATTCACCGTCTCCGCCGATCCGGCGTTGCTCGCCCTGGAACCGGCCGCCGGGGTGTTCACCGAGGACGTGATGGACTTCTGGCGCCCGAACCACCGGGTGACGGCCATCGTGGACGGGCACAGTTCGATCAGCGCCTACCTCGACGCCGTCGCCGGTGCCTTCGACGACTACCGCGCCCAGGGCGGATCGGCGTTCGAGGCGATCGACCGGTTCTGCTACCACCAGCCGTTCACCAAGATGGCCACCAAGGCCCACCAGTATCTCGCCAAGCACGCCGGCGCGGATGTGCCCACCGCGACGCTGGCCGCGCAGGTCGACCCGACGATGGGCTACAACCGCCGGATCGGCAACAGTTACACCGCCTCGGTCTACCTGGCGCTGCTGGCCCTGCTGGACGATCCCACCAACCTCACCGGTGAGCGGGTGGCGATCGCCAGTTACGGTTCCGGCGCCGTCGCGGAGTTCCTCACCGGCACGGTGATGAGCGGCTACCGGGAGCAGTTGCGCAATGGTACGAACGCGCAGATCCTGGCCGATCGCGGGCAGATCGATGACGATACCTACCTGGCGCGTCAGCGCATCATGCCGCGTAGCGACCCGTCGAACTACAGCAACCAGCACGAGACGCGTGGCCCGTTCCGCTTCGCCGGCGTACGCGACGACCAACGCATCTACGAGGCCGCGACCCCGCGCTGAGCCCACCCCCTGCCGCCCGTCCACCGGTCACCTCATCAGGGGTGCTGACGTCGTCGGCACCACGACGACGGCGTCAACGGGTTGCGAGGTAGTCGGCGAGGTGCCGGCCGGTCAGGGTGGACCGGGTGGCCACCAAGTCGGCGGGCGTCCCCTCGAAGACCACCTGCCCGCCGTCATGTCCGGCGCCCGGCCCCAGGTCGATGATCCAGTCCGCGTGAGCCATCACCGCTTGGTGGTGTTCGATCACGATCACCGAGGTGCCCCGCTCCACCAGGGAATCCAGCAGGTCCAGCAGTTGCTCCACGTCGGCCAGGTGCAAGCCGTTGGTCGGCTCATCCAGCACGTACACCCCGCCGTTCCGGCTCATCCGGGTCGCCAGTTTCAGCCGCTGCCGCTCCCCGCCGGACAACGTCGTCAGCGGCTGACCCAGGGTGAGGTACCCCAGCCCCACATCGACCATCCGGCGCAGGATCTTGTGCGCCGCCGGGGTACGCGCCCGGCCGTGCGCGAAGAACTCGGCAGCCTGGGCGACCGGCATCGCCAGCACCTCGGCGATAGTGCGCCCATCGAGGGTGTACTCCAGTACCGCCGCCTGGTACCGACGTCCCTCACACTCGGCGCAGACCGACTCCACGGTCTCCATGAAGCCCAGTTCGGTGTAGATCACCCCAGCGCCCTTGCAGGCCGGGCAGGCGCCGTCGGAGTTGGCACTGAACAGTGCGGGTTTGACGTCGTTGACCTTCGCGAAGGCCTTACGAATCGGTTCCAGCGCGCTGGTATAGGTCGCCGGGTTGGACCGTCGTGAGCCCTTGATGGCGCCCTGGTCGATCACCACCACACCTTCCTGTCCCGCGACCGAGCCATCGATCAACGAACTCTTGCCGGACCCGGCCACCCCGGTGACCACGCACAACACCCCCAGGGGGATGTCGACGTCGACATTCTTGAGGTTGTGCGCCTCGGCACCCCGGATTTCCAGAGTGCCCGAGGCGATGCGCACGTGGTCCTTCAAGACGGCCCTGTCATCGAGGTGCTTGCCGGTGAGGGTCCCGCTGGCGCGAAGATCGGTGAGGCCGCCCTCGAACACCACGTGGCCCCCGGCACTGCCGGCACCCGGGCCCAGGTCGATGATGTGGTCGGCGATCGCGATCACCTCGGGTTTGTGCTCGACCACCAGCACGGTGTTGCCCTTGTCGCGCAGCCGGGCCAGCAGCGTGTTCATCCGCTGGATGTCGTGCGGGTGCAACCCGATGGTGGGTTCGTCGAAGACGTAAGTGACGTCGGTGAGGGCCGAACCGAGATGGCGGATCATGCGGGTGCGCTGCGCCTCTCCCCCGGACAACGTGCCGGAGGGACGGTGCAGGGAGAGGTAGCCCAGACCGATCTGGACGAAGTTCTCCAGCGTCGCCCTCAGGGTATCCAGCAGGGGTCCGGTGCTGCTCTGCTCCGCACCGGCGCCACCCCGGCCGCCGGCTGCCCCCGCTGGGTCAGCGAGGTCACGCACCCACTCCACCAGATCAGTGATCTGCATAGCGGAGACCTCGGCGATGTTGAGACCGTTGATCCGAGAGGACCGCGCCATCTCGTTGAGTCTGGTGCCGTCGCAATCCGGGCAGGTGCGGAAGGTGATCACCCGGTCGACGAAGGCGCGCACGTGGGGCTGCATCGCCCCTTTGTCCTTGGACAGGATCGTCTTGTGCAGTTTGGGGATGACGCCTTCGTAGGTGACGTTTACGCCGTCGACCTTGATCTTGGTCGCCGGCTTGTACAGCAGCGCGTCGAGTTCGGAGGCGGAGAAGTCCTCGATCGGCTTATGGGCGTCGAGGAAGTCGGTGCCCTGGTAGATGCGGCCGTACCAGCCTTCCGGACCCCATCCCGGGATGCTGAAAGGACCCTGCGCCAAGGACTTGGAGGAGTCGTACAATTCCTCCAGGTCAACGTCCGAGACCGAACCCCGGCCCTCGCAGCGGGGACACATCCCGCCGACGATGGTGAAGTCCCGGCGTTCCTTGACTCCACGACCACCGCGTTCGAACTCGACCGCTCCGGCGCCGCTGATCGAGGCGACGTTGAAGGAGAACGCCTGTGCCGAGCCGATGTGGGGTTGTCCGAGACGGGAGAACAGGATCCGCAGCATCGTCCCGGTGTCGGTCACGGTGCCCACGGTGGAGCGGGGGTTGGCCCCCATGCGTTCCTGGTCGACGATGATCGCGGTGGTCAGGCCGTCCAGCAGGTCCACGTCCGGGCGGGGCAGGGCGGGCATGAAGCCCTGCACGAACGCCGGATAGGTCTCGTTGATCATCCGCTGGGACTCGGCGGCGATCGTGTTGAACACCAGCGAACTCTTCCCCGACCCGGACACCCCGGTGAACACCGTCAGACGGCGCTTGGGCACCTCGACGTGGACGTTCTTGAGGTTGTTCTCCTTCGCTCCGCGCACGCGGATCCAGTCGTGGCTATCAGCCGGGTGCAGTGCCTGACGTGACATGGGGGTGGGCATCGATCTCCTCGTGGGTCAGTGCCCGCCGGCGGTGATCTCGTCCAGGACGACCAGGTCGGTGGGCCCGGGCTCCCACAGGGCGGCGGCATTGGAGCGCACCTGCTCGGGTCTGGAGGCACCGGAGATCACCGAGGCCACACTGGGTTGAGCGGCCAACCAGCCGATCGCCACCTGCAGCAGGGAGATGCCCCGCTCACCGGCGAAGTCCTGCAGCGCCTCGATCATGTCGAAATCGGCATTCGCCAGCCGCTCGGGACGGCGCGTCAGCCGTGACCCCTCCGGCGCCTCCCGGCCCCGGGTGTACTTGCCGGTCAACAACCCGGAGGCGAGCGGGAAGAAGGGCAGCAGCCCGGCCCCGATGTGGTCGATGGCATCGACGCCCTCGGCCTCAAGGCTCCGGTTGAGCAGGTTGTACTCGTTCTGGGCCGACACGAACGGGGTGCCGCCGGCGGTGTGCGCGGTCCAGTCCGCGTCGATGATCTGCCAGCCGGCGAAATTCGACGAACCCAGGTAGCGCACCTTGCCCTCGACCACCAACTCGTGCAGGGCCGCCAGAGTCTCCGCAATCGGGGTGTGCGGATCGGGCCGGTGCATCTGGTACAGGTCGATGTGATCGGTGCCCAGGCGGCGCAGCGATCCTTCCACCGCCTTGCGGATATACCTCCGGGATCCCCGAACACCCCAGTCCGGCCCGTTCAAGCCGCGGGTATCCATCCCGAACTTGGTGGCCACCACCACATCGGCGCGCCGGGAGCCCAACGCTTTCCCGAGCAGTTCCTCCGACTCCCCGGCCGTGGAGCCATAGGTGTCGGAGACATCGAAGAACGTGATCCCCGCATCCAGTGCCGCGTGGACCACATCGGCGACCCGTTCTGTGGGCAGCGTTACCCCGAACGAGTTGCAGCCCAGCCCCACCACTGAGACAGTCAAACCCGAAGGGCCGAGTTGCCGGTATTTCATCGTGATCTCGCTCATACCCCAAAGCCTAGGGCTACCGGCAACGCACGGACTCCGCGCGTGAATTTCACAGCACCTTCACCCGCGGCCGGGAACACCGGCCCATGCTTACTGGTTGTAGTAGGTGGACGCACCATCTATCCCGGGAGGAGAGGGCGATGGCTGAACGAGCACTACGAGGCATGCTGATCGGCGCGAACAGTTTGGAGACCGAGGAGGGCGTGGAACTTGCCCCTCGGATCGAGGCGGTCTACGACTGCCCGGACGGGCGCACCCTGGTGATCCCCTTCGCTGCCGATGCCGACATCCCACCCGTGTGGGAGGCACCCGGTGGTGGGGAGGCGCTACTGCGCGATGCCACCCGGCCCGACCCGAAGCCGACCAAAGCGGTACGGACACACTGGGACATGCTGCTGGAACGGCGTACCGAGGCCGAGTTACAGGAACTGCTGGAGGAGCGCCTGGCCCTGCTGCGCAGCGGTCAGTTGCGCCGCCAGAGCGCCTGAGCCCACGCGCGTAACCCCGTGATGCGTGCCTGCACGCCCCACGCGGTTACCCGCCACAACGCTTCCACGACGATGGACCGGTCCATCTTCGAGGTGCCCTGTTCGCGCTCCACGAACGTGATCGGGACCTCCACGATCAGTCCGCCACCGCGGTGCACCCGCCAGGTCAGATCGATCTGGAAGCAGTATCCCTGGGAGGCCACCCCGGCCAGGTCGAGACCGCGCAGGGTGTCGGCGGGGTAGGCCCGGAAACCGGCTGTGGCATCGCGCACACCCAAGCCCAGGGCCGCCTTGGCGTACCGGTTCGCACTCCTGCTCAGCCACCTCCGGTGCGCGGGCCAGTTCTGCACCGCTCCCCCAGGGATCCAGCGTGACCCGATGACCAGGTCGACTCCCGAGGTGAGCGCCGTCAGGAGTGCGGGCAGGTCCTCGGCGCGGTGCGATCCGTCGGCGTCCATCTCGACCAGCACGTCGTAGCCGCGCTCCAGTGCCCAGGCGAACCCGGCGAGGTAGGCCGGGCCGAGTCCTTCCTTGCCGGCGCGGTGCAGAACATGAACCTGTGGATCCTGCTCGGCCACAGCACCCGCCCAGGCCCCGGTACCGTCCGGGCTGGCGTCATCGACGACGAGGACGTCCGCACCCGGCACCCGCTGACGCAGATGGGACAGCGTCACCGGGAGGGAGGTGCGCTCGTTATAGGTGGGGATGACCACCACCACCCGGGCGGCACTCGCGGTCACCGGGCCCCTTTCGCAGCCACCGCCCGCCGCGGAGCGCCGGCTTTCGACCCCGCCGACGTCCCCCGTCGGGGCGCGGGGTCCTGAGGCAGGGTCGCCTTCGCCGGGCCGGCGGCGGAACGCCGGCCCGAGCGACCGGTGACGATACCCGCCCCGAACAACAGCACGACGGCCACCGTCGAGGCGATGATCGGCCAGTCCCCGAGACGGTCGGCGATCGTCAAGGTGGAGCGCAGCGGCACGGTGGTGGCGAAGTGGTCCGGGGTGAACAGTTCCGTGGTCCGGGTGAGCACCCCGTTGGGTGTGATCACCCCGCTGACGCCCACGGTGGAGATCTGGATGGTGGCCCGTCCGTGCTCGACCGCACGCAGCCGGGACATGGCCAGTTGCTGGGTGGATTCGGCGGTGAAACCGAAGGAGGCGTTGTTGGTGGGCACCAGCAGCACCTCGGCGCCGGCCAGCACCGCCTCACGGTTCAAGGCGTCGTAGGCCACCTCGAAGCAGATCGGAGTACCCACCAGGACTTCCCGCTCCAGGGCGGGCGCCGGTACCGGCACGACGGCAGGAGCGGTACCGCCCACCATGTCGGTGCGCACCAGATCCACGGCCGGGGAGAACAACCGGGCGAATTCGCGCATCGGGATGTACTCGGCGAAGGCTGCCGGGATCTGCTTGGCGTAGGCGAAGGTATCGCCCTGCCCGGGTTCCCACAGCACCATCTCGTTGAACCTGGCGTCTCCGGTGTAACGGTCGGTTCCCATCAGCAACGGAACGTCGGCGGCCCGGAGCACCTCCTCGACCCCGGCGTTGGCGATCTCGTCCACGCGCGGGTTGTAGTCGGAGGAGTTCTCCGGCCACACGATCAGGTCCAGCCCCTCCCCGTGCTCGGCGAGGAGGTTGTGCGTGCCGGCGACGTGGTTGTCCAGTACCTCGCGGGCCTGGGCGAAGGCGTCCAGGCCCGGGGTGGCCACGTTCCCCTGCACCGCCCCGATTCGCAGGGTGCCCTCCTCGGCCTGGGTGGGCAGCGGGATCAGCGCGGAAGCGCCTACCAGGGCGAATCCGGCGACCACCGCCCCCGGCCCGCGGAGTAGGTCCATCCGCGCCAGCCGCACCACCGCACTGGCGAGCAGGTACCCGATGCTCACCACCGCGGCCGAGACCAGCGGCGCGCCCGCTACCGAGGCCAGGGCGAGCAGTGGCCCATCGGTCTGGGAGAAGCCGAGGCGACCCCAGGGGAAACCACCGAACGGCCAGACCTGACGCACCTGCTCGGTGATCACCCACACCAGGGCGAACGGGATCGCGGCCGCCAGTTGCAGGCGGTGCACGAGCGAGCCACGCCGGACCCACACCCAGACTGCCAGTCCCGCGCCGGTGATCAACGACTGGGACAGCGCCAGCGCCACCCACGGCACCGGTCCGACGGCGTAGTTGGCCCACCACAGGTGCGGCAGGAAGAACCCCAGGCCCCACACGGTGCCCATCGCGAAGGCCCACCGTGCCGAGTCCCGCCGGATGGACAGCACCACCAGGGCGACGCCGACGAACGCCAGCGGCCAGATGGACCGGTCCGGGAACGACGCGTCCGTGAGCACGCCCCCGAGGGCGGCCAACAGCAGGGCCGGGAACCGGCGGGAGGTGGTGTGGGGCACCACTTGAGGATACGTCGTCGGCAGGCGCCGGGGGGACGTCCGGCAGCGGCGGCGCGAGGGGCACCGACCGGCCCGCACATCCTTCGGTCCGGAACCGCTGGAGGGTTCGCGTTTTCTATGGAACGTGCGGGCCTGGTCGGTTACTGCCTGCCTCAGTGGGTCCCAGCAGTACGAGAGAGAACATACCCGTCCGACCTGGTTCCGCCAACCTGGTGTTTGTGCAGGTCAACAGCGTCCATGCAGGTCAGGGCGGGCGCAGGAATCTTGATCTGTCGGCGTGTCGCCGGGTGGCGTGGCCCGGGGCCGCAGCCGGGCGGATCTCACCAGGTGCCGTGGGCGACGATGCCGCGGCGCACCGCCCGGATCGCCTCGCGAGCGTTGGTCCGCAGGCCCTCCTGCGGGGCGGCGTGGGTGAGTTGGTCGAGCACGTCCAGGACCTGCTTCGCCCACCGCACGAAGTCACCGGCAGCGAGTTCGTCGGCTTCCAGCACATCCTCCAAGCCGCGGCCGGAGGCCCACCGGTACATGGCCCGGACCAGGCCCAGGTCCACCGGCTCGGTAGGGCTGAGGCCGCGATCCGCCTCGGCTGCGGCGATCTGCCGGGCGATGCGCGCGGTACCGGTGGCAGCCAGCGCCAGCACACCGTCGGGTGGGCCCGGGATCGGTGGTACGGCAGGTTCATCCGAGCGGGACTGGAAGAGCACGGCCGAGACCACCGCAGCCAGTTCCGCCGGGTTCAGCCCGTCCCACAGTCCCGAGCGCAGGCACTCAGCCAGCACCAGGTCCTTCTCCGAGTACAGCCGGCGCAACCACGACCCCTGACCCGTCAGGCTCCACTCATCGTCCTTGTGCCGCAGATAGCCCAGCGAGAGCAGGACGTCACAGACGCGGTCGAAGTCGCGGGCGATGGAGGAGGTGCGACCCTCGATCCGCTTCATCACGCCCTTGTGCTCGCGGCGCAGTTTGTGCCAGCGTTCGAACCACCGGGCGTGTTCCTCCCGGTCCGAGCACCCGTGGCAGGGGTGGGCACGCATCTGCCTCTTCAGCGATCCGAGAGTGTCATCGGTGGCAGCGGTGGAAGGAACCTTGGCGCGGGCCTTCTTCATCGTCGCCGGGTCATCATGGGCCAGTGCACCCAGTGCGGTGCGCATCGCCGAGCTCACGTCCCGCCGTTCCGCGGGCTTGCGCGGGTTGAATCCCTTCGGGATGCGGACCCGGGTCACCGCGGTGGTCCCATAGGGCAGGTCCGCCCCGGAGAGCTTGCGCAGTCGTGCATCGGCGGTGATCACCGACAACACCGGTCCGTCCAGGCCCAGAGCCGAGGGGGCCTCCAGCACCACCACGTGCCCGGAGCGGCGCCCGGAGGGCACCTGGATCACATCTCCGCGCCGCAGTGTGGCGGCTAGATCGGAGACCGCCTGGCGCTGGGCGCGCGAACGCGCCCGGGACAACTCGGACTCCCGGTCGGAGATCGACCGACGCAGGTCCATGTACTCGGCGAAGTCCCCCAGGTGGCAGCGCATGGACTCGGCGTAACCGTCCATCGCCTCGGTGAGCCGCCGGGCCCGGCGGGCCAGGCCTACCACGCCGCGGTCAGCCTGGAACTGGGCGAAGGAGGTCTCCAGGACCTCCCGCGCCTGGGCGTAGCCGGCGCGGGCGATCAGGTTGACGGCCATGTTGTAGGTGGGTCGGAAACTGGAGCGCAGCGGGTAGGTGCGCCGGGAGGCGAGGCCGGCCAGCGCCACCGGGTCCAAGCCGGATGAGTACAGGACGACGGCGTGTCCCTCGGTGTCGATACCGCGTCGCCCCGCTCGGCCGGTCAACTGGGTGTACTCCCCCGGGGTGACTTCGGCGTGGGTCTGCCCGTCCCACTTGGTCAGCCGTTCCAGCACCACGCTGCGGGCCGGCATATTGATCCCCAGTGCCAGGGTCTCGGTCGCGAACACCACCTTGACCAGCCCGGCGGTGAACAGCGCCTCCACGGTCTCCTTGAACACCGGCAGCATGCCAGCGTGGTGCGCGGCGATCCCGTTGCGCAGCGCCTGGGACCAGGACCAGAAGTTCAACACCTGCAGGTCCTCGGGAGGAAGGTCGGCGCAGCGTTCCTCGATGATCGCCGCGATCCGCTTCTCCTCCGCCACGGTGGTCAATCTGATCCCACTGGCCTGGAGCTGGGCCACCGCACCCTCACAGCCGGCCCGGGAGAAGACGAACACGATGGCCGGCAGCAGCCCGGCGCGGTCCAGTTGCTCCACCACGACCGAGCGCGGCGCGGGGCGCACCACCGGGCCCCGGGGACGACGGCCCGGGTGGCGGTTGCGGCCGCGGGAACGGTTGTCCCGAGGCCGTTCGGCGGTGCGGATCGCCTCGATCAGATCGGGGCTGATGGGCGGGTCCACCCCCGGGTCCGTGGGATCGACGTCGTGGGCGTACAGGTCGTGCATGCGTGAGCCGACCATGACGTGCTGCCACAACGGGACCGGACGACGCTCGGCCACGATAACGGCGGTATCGCCCCGCACAGCGGTGAGCCACTCGCCGAACTCCTCGGCGTTGGAGACCGTCGCGGACAGCGAGACCACTTGCACGTCGCCGGCCAGGTGCAGGATCACCTCCTCCCAGACCGGGCCGCGGAACTTGTCCGCGAGATAGTGCACCTCGTCCATCACCACGAACCCCAGGCCGGCCAGGGTGGGTGAGGAACCGTAGAGCATGTTCCGCAGCACCTCGGTGGTCATCACCACCACCGGTGCCTCGGAGTTGATCGAGGTGTCCCCGGTGAGAAGTCCGACCCGTTCGGTGCCGTACTCGCGGGCCAGATCCAGGTATTTCTGGTTCGACAGCGCTTTGATGGGGGTGGTGTAGAAGGCCTTGCGACCGGTGGCCAGTGCCAGGTCGACCGCGAACTCCCCCACCACCGTCTTGCCCGCCCCGGTGGGGGCAGCCACCAGGACTCCGTGTCCGTCCTGAACCGCCAGGCACGCCTCGCGCTGGAAGTCATCCAGTTCGAACTCCATCCGAGCCTCGAAGGTTCCGAACTGGCTACGTTCGATCCGGGCCCTCGCCCGTGCGGCGGCATATCGTTCGGCAGGACTGGCCATACTCACCACCCTAAGTGCCGTGGCACCCCGCTGCCGTGCCCGCAGCGCCCGAGCGGCTTCAGCGCCGGTGTGCCGGGCGCCGTGGCGACGATTCCGGGCTGGGTGCCAGCAACGGAACCGCCCGAGGCAGCACCTTCGCCGTCAGCGGCAATGCGAACAGGTCCTCTCCGTCGCCGAATGCTCGTGGCGGGGGGATCTCTCCCCCGGGCTCGAGGGTCACCTCCCGCGCCCGCATCACGTGTACGGCCGGGTGGGACAGGTGCGTACCGTTGTACAGCCGCGGGAAGATCCGAAGGATCTGGCGCCGGTTCAGCGCGTCGGCGATGACCACCTCCATCAAGCCGTCGTCGAACTCGGCGTTCGGGGCGATCTTCAGGCCGCCACCGAAGGTGGGCCCGTTGGCCAGTGCCACCAAGGTGGCGAACTGGGTGCGCACCTGTCCATCGATGGTGATCCGGTAGTGGTACGGCGTGAAGGTCGCCAGTTCCGCCACCACTCCGCGCAGGTACCGCGCCGCACCACCGGGCCAGCGGTAGGTGTTCGCCCGGGCGTTCACGGCCGCATCCAGGCCCGCGGAGAGCACACAGGCCGTCCAGCGCGGCACTCGGGCCGGAGCGACGGTGGAGTTGGTCGCGATCGCGTCGATGTACCGGGGTCCCTCGGCCACGGCCTGCAGGATCATCCGCACTGCGCCGGGTACGTCACCGACCGGGACGCCCAGCGCGCGGGCCAGGTCGTTGCCCGAACCGGCCGGCACCAGTCCGAGCGCGACACCGGTGCCGGCGATCGCGTTCACGCCCAGGTGCGCCATCCCATCACCACCGACCACCACCAGAGCGTCGAGGGTGTCCAGGGCGGCGCGGGCCAGGGCCAGGGCGTGCTCGGCGTCCTGACCGCTCAGGTCCACCGTGCTGACGCCGTTGGCGCGCAGCGCCGCCATCACCTCGAGGCCCCGTCCCTGCGCTCGCCCGTTCCCGGCGGTCGGGTTGATGACCACACCGACGGTGGTCACACGGGTGCCCTGCAGCCGGGAACGGGCCCACTGGGCTGGGGACGGCTCACGCCGGGGCGGTGCCCGAGCCGGTCCCGCGCGGAAGTTCCTCAACCGGGTCGTCCGGGGCGGTCTCTGCTGCACCGCCCCCGGCGATCTGGCCGGCCGGTTCGACCGACCCCTCACCCACGGTGCCGCCGCCGTCTGGTGCGCCGTCGTCGTCGCCTGTTCCGCCTTGTGCTGGTCCCTCGTCCCCCGGCCCCTCGGCCGCTGAGTCGTCGTCGTCCGCGGCGGCCTTCTTGTCCCTGCTGCGGTCGCGCAGCACGCACACGCCCACCGCGATGAAGTACAGGATGATCACCGGGATAGCCATCAGGATGAAGGTGACCGGGTCAGCCGTGGGGGTGGCCAGTGCGGCGATGACGAAGATCAGGATGACTGCCCAGCGCCACCCCCGCAGCCACGTGACGCCACGCACCACACCGAGGAACGTCAGTGCCACCATGATCAGCGGCAGCAGGAAGGCGAACCCGAAGATCAGCACGAACTGCATGACGAACTTCAGGTAGACGGTGGCGTTGATGAAGTTCGAGGCGGTATCGCCCGAAGGGGTGAACTGGGTGAGCAGCCGGACCGTGTTGGGTAGGGCGATCCACGCCATCGCCACCCCGCCGACGAACAGCGGGACACCGGCGCCCACGAAGCCGACCGTGTAGCGCTTCTCCTTGGTGGTCAGGCCCGGGTTGATGAAGGCCCAGACCTGGTACATCCACCACGGGCTGGACAGGATCAGGCCAAGCGTCAAGGAGACCCGCACCTTCACATCCAGTGCGGAGGTGACGTCCTGGAAGTTCAGTTGCGCGCTCAGGCCCTCGGCCTGGAGCCGCTCGATCGGCTCCTGCATGATCACCAGCACCTGATCGGACAGGAACCAGCCCGCGATGGCGCCGACGAGGACGCCCACTGCACCCAGAATGAACCGCCGCCGCAACTCCTTCAGGTGGGCGGACAGGGACATCCGTCCCTCAGGGTCGCGGCGCCGGGTGTTGCGCTGCGCCACTCCTACTTCGGAGGCTCAGCGGGTGAACTGGTGTGCCGGGTCGCCTGCGGTGGCTGGTGCGTGCTCGCCGTGGGCTGGTCGTAGGAGATGGTGGCGGTACCGGAGTCTTGCTCGGACTTGGCCTCACCATCTTCCTGGAGTTCGTTGACCTCCTTCTTGAAGATCTTCAGCGACTTGCCCACGCTGCCAGCCAGGGCTGGGAGCTTGTTCGCCCCGAAGAGCAGCACGATGACCAGGAACAGGACGACCCAGAAGGCCGGATTGCGCAACATAAAAAGATCCCTCCACGACGAGGCGTATTTCCACCCAGTCTACCTGCCGAGTGTATCCCCCGTTGACCGGTGCCGTCAGTGTCGCTGAACGAACACGTCGTGAACACCCCGGCTCCGCCCCTACCCGGACCGCACCGGCAACGCCGGCCTCAGAACGGCTGACCCAGTTCCCGCCATCGGGCGTAGGTGCGGGCTCTGCGCTCGGCCTTGCGATCTCGCCGGATCTGCCTGACCTCATGGCGCAGCCGCGCGAATCCCTCGCGCTGGGCGGCATCGACGAACACGTCCGGGGTGAACACCGGGTCCGGGTGGGCCCGCTGCAACTGCGCCACCTGCTCCGCCAGGCGACCGGTGACCTCTGCGGCCCGGCCGAACTCGACCAGTAGCGGCTGGATCGAGCCCCGCCACAACCGCCATCCCAGGTAGGCGAGGAAGGCCAGCGCGCCCAGGATGAGCACCGTCCAGATCGCGAACCACATACCCCGCAGTCTAGGTGCCCCCGGCCTCGCGCGGGTCCCCCAGTTACTGACCGGTGGCTGCCGCGTCCTCGTCGTAGGCTTTCAGCGCCTGGCGAGCGAAGTCGGACAGTTCCGCGGCGACCTCGGGCGGGCTCACCGCCAAGACGTCGGGGCCGAGGGAAAGTACCAGGTTGCGCAACCAGGACGGGTCCACCACATCGATCTGTACGGCGAAGCGGCCCTCGCCGAGTTCGGTCACCCCGGCCACCTCGAACTGTTCGGCAACCCACCGGGCCCGGGACGCCAGTTCCAGGCGGACCCGCCAGCGCGCGCTGGCCAGTTCCGGATCGGGTGTGTCGGCGGTGTGCAGGTCGGAGTGGTCGGCAGCCGATGCCTCCAGGACCTCCAGGTCCAGGATGCGGTCCACCCGGAACTGGCGCAGGTCCTGTGCGCGGTGGCACCACGCGTGCAGGAAGTAGCGCTGTGAGTCGGTCAGCAAGCGCAAGGGGTCCACCGTGCGATGCGAGACCACGTCGGCAGCCGAGACATATCGCAGGTGAAGCTGGCGGCCCTGTTCGATCGCGGTACGCACCTGGTCCAGCCGATCATCGATGCCGTCGGTTCCGGACCGACCCGTGCCTACATCGATAGACCTGGCCGCGTGCGCGGCACTCCCGGCAGCGGCGGTGAGCTTCTCCAGCGCCGAGGCGACCACCTCCTGCTCCCCCGCCCCCGCGGTCTCGGCCAGGGAGCGCAACGCCACCAGCAGCGACACCGCCTCGACGGCGCCGAGTCGCAACGGGGTCTCCATCCCCTGGGGCTCGATCAGGGTGAGGATGTTGCGCTCATGATCATCGGCGGCGAAGTCGATCAGGTCGTTGTGCTGATACCCCGGAGTACCGGAGACCCACAACGTGTCCACATCCTTGAGCACCTGGGCCTCGCTGACGCCGAAGTGCTCGGCGACCTGGGCCACCCTCACCCCGGGGTGATCGTCCAGATAGCTCACCAGAGCCAGCAGGCGCACCACCCGATCCGCGGAGTTCTCAGCCCGCACGGGGTCCTCCGTCCTGGCCGGGGTGGACGTGCGCGATCGCCCGGAGCCGTCGCAACACCGCCTCGCGCACCTGCGGCGGATCCAGCACCACCACGGCCTCGCCGTACCCGGCGAGCTCCTCCGCGATCAGTTCGGGGTCGGCAGCGTCGACCTCCAGCACCTCACGACTCCCCTCCGGGTCCGGCTGCGCGGGGGCGGTGGCCCTGACCCGCAGCGCCGCGGCCCGCTCGGGCAGTACCGCCACCCGGACCCGGGTGCGCGGGGTCTGGTCCCCACCAGCCTCCGGGCCGGGGATGACGACGACACCGGCCGGCCCTTCCCGGTGCACGCGCCCGGCAATACGGGAGAGCCGGAAACGGCGCTGGGCGTCCCGGTCCCGGTCGAATCCGACCAGGTACCAACCCCGGTCCTTGGCGAACAGCCGCCACGGTTCCACGGTGCGCCGGGCCACGGTCCCGGTGTTGGCCGCCCGGTAGTCGAACTGCACGGCCTGGCGGGCCATGATCGCCTCCAGAAGTTCGTCGAAGGCAGCATCGGGGCCCCGTACCCGGAGCGCCAGGGCGGGCTCCAGTGCCTGGGCGCTGGCGCTGGTGGCCCGCAGTTTCGTCAGGCCGCGCTGGGCCTGGGCCGATAGTCGCGAGTCCTGCCACACCCGGGCCGCGAGCGAGAGCACCCCCACTTCCGCCGGGGTGAAGTCGACCGCCGGCAGTGCGTAGGCGGTGGTGTCGATGCGATAGCCGACATCATCCTCGTGGGTCGGGTCCGTCAGCGTGACCAGGGGCACGCCCAGGCTGCGCAGGGTGTCCTTGTCCCGCTCGAACATGCGCTCGAACGACTCATCCGAGCGGGCATCGGCGTACCCGGCCACGCCCGCACGGATCTGCCCCTTCGTCATCCGGTGGGTGGTGTGGGACAGCGCAATCACCAGCGCCAGCAGCCGTTCGGCGGCGTCCAGGCGTGCACTCATACCCCCAGGCTAATGCCGAACCTCCTGGTGGCAGACCGCAGCCCTGGCTCGAGACCGGGGCCGTGAGGCGCCGCTCCGCCGGTCATCGCAGCCCGGGAGCGCCGGGAAGCGGGTAGGTTGCCCAGGTGATCACGTGGCGCGAGGGTGTGGTGACCGAACTCGGTCGGGCCTGGACCGGGTCGATCGAGATGCAGGTGAGCGTGGGCGATGAGACGATACGCGCCCTCGCCTATCCCGATCTGGTGGGACATCCGCGCCCGGGCGACCGGGTGCTGCTGAACACCACCGCCCTGGCCCGCGGCCTGGGTACCGGCGGATACGCCTTCGTGGTGGCGCTCCCGGATCGGTTGCCCCCGGATCCACCGCCCGGACCCGGCCACATCATCAAGTCCCGCTACACCCCGCTGCAGACCATGGTGCTGGCGGCCGATGAGCAGGAGTCCCCGTTCCATTCCCAATTGGCCGACGCGGCTGACCTGGACGGTCTGCCGGTGGTGGTGGCAGACCTGCACTCGGCGCTCCCGGCGGTGCTGGCCGGCGCCCGGTGGGCGGCCGGACAGGCCGGTGCAGCCAGGCCCAGGGTCGCCTATCTGATGACCGACGACGCCGCGCTGCCGGTGTGGTTCTCCCGCGCCGTGGCAGGTTTGCGCGAGGCAGACTGGCTGATCGGGACCATCTCGGTGGGGCAGGCCTTCGGCGGAGACCACGAAGCGGTGAACGTCCATACCGGCCTCCTGGTGGCCCGGTACGTGCTGGGCGCAGACCTGGTGGTCGTGGCCCAGGGCCCCGGGAACGTGGGTACCGGGACCGCCTGGGGCTTCTCCGGGGTGGCCGTGGGCGAGGCCCTGAACGCCGCCGCGGCTCTCGGTGGTGCCCCGGTGGCGGTATTACGGGTCTCCGGCGCCGACCGGCGCACCCGTCACTACGGCATCTCGCACCACTCCCTGACCGCGCTGACCAAGGTGGCGCTGCGTCCGGTGGAAATCCCGGTTCCGGTACTGCCGGCCGCGTTGGCCGAGGTGGCCGATCGAATCCAGGAGCAGTCCGGTGCGCTGACCGCGGCGGGGCACCGCCTGTGTCCGGTCGGCACCGACGGGCTCACCGAGGCGCTGGCGCAGAGCCCGGTACCGCTGTCCACCATGGGACGTGGGTTGGACCAGGACCCGGCCTCATTCCTGACCGCGGCGGTGGCCGGGGTCCTCGCCCACACCCTCAGCGGCGGTGACCAGGGCCGATAACCGGGCGGCCTCCTGGCGGGCGTAGGTCCCATCGGCGCGCTGGACCGCCATCACCGACAACGTGGTGCCGTCAGCGATGTCCAGTTGGACCCAGGACCGGTCCCCGAAGTGCACCGAGACGATCCGCTGCCAGGGCAGGTGGTGGCGCAGCACGATGTTGTACACCCGCAGCCCCTCGGTGTCGGGGACGGCGCGGATCGCCAGCACCCGGAGCAGGAAACTCACCACCAGGGCCAGCACCAGGACGACCGAGAGGATCTGGGCGGAGTAGTCACCGGAGAACTGCACCAGACGCACGATGATTGCTGCGGATCCGGCGATGCAGGCCACCAACAGGATGGGGATGATCACGCGCGTGGCGCGGGGCCGGAAGGGCCGGTACGGATCGTCCTGGCGGGACATGGTGCGGTGAGACCTCCTGCTCCATCGTGCATCCGTGGCTGCTGGGACGCATCCGCAGCGGCCACCTGCTCGTGCGCAGCCCGGGCGGGGTGGCGCCGCTAGATCCTGCTGGCGTGGATGGAGGTCACGATGATGGCCCGGGCGCCCACGTCGTAGAGCTGATCCATGATCTGGTTGGTGCGGTCCCGCTCCACCATCGCCCGGACCGCCACCCACCCCTTGTCGTGCAGCGGCGAAACGGTGGGTGATTCGAAACCGGGTGTCACCGAGACCGCACGCTCGACCACGCTGACCGGGCAGTCATAGTCCATCAGGACGTACCGCTGGGCCACCTGCACCCCGTGCACGCGGCGATCCAGGACCACCAGCCCGGGAGCCTCCGGCCCGGCCGGGCGGATCAGAACCGCCTCGGACTGCAGGATCGGCTCGCCGAAGACCTCCAGTCCCGCGGCTCGGAGCGTGGCCCCGGTCTCGACCACATCGGCCACCGCATCGGCCACCCCGAGGCGCACCGTCGACTCGATCGCCCCGTCCAGCCGGACCACCTCGGCCTCGATGCCCCGGGCTCTCAGGTGGTCATCGACCAGGGTTGCGTAGGAGGTGGCGACGCGCTTACCGGCGAGGTCGGCCACGGTTGCGATCTGGTCGGCCGGGGCGGCGAACCGGAACGTGGAGCCGGCGAAGCCCAGCGCACGATGTTCCACCGCGTCCACCCCGGAGTCCAGCAGCAGGTCCCGGCCCGTGATGCCCGCGTCCACGGTTCCGGCCCCTACGTAGACCGCGATGTCGCGGGGCCGGAGGAAGTAGAACTCCACGTTGTTGTCTGGGTCGGGCAGCACCAGTTCGCGTCCGTCGCGACGCTGGCGGTAGCCGGCCTCACGCAGCATGTGGCTGGCGGGCTCGGCGAGAGATCCCTTGTTCGGGACGGCGATTCGCAGCACGCGTCTCTCCTTGGTCAGCGCCGGGTGGTCACAGATGGCGGTAGATGTCGGACAGGGTCAGCCCGCGGGCGAGCATCAGCACCTGAAGGTGGTAGAGCAACTGGGAGATCTCCTCCGCGGTGCGTTCGGCACTCTCGTGCTCGGCCGCCATCCAGGCCTCGGCAGCCTCTTCGATGACCTTCTTCCCGATCGAATGCACACCGGCATCCAGGGCCGCCACCGTGCCCGAACCTGCCGGGCGGTCGGTAGCACGTTGCTGCAGTTGATCGAACAGCTCCTCGAACGTCTTCACGGAAGCCCAGCCTACTGCGCTCAGCGCCACTGCGTGGTGTAAGCCTCATCTGCTGGGACGGGCTCGTCGAGCAGTCCCACCTGGTCCATGAACTCGGCCATCTCCTCCCACGCCTCCGGGTCCTGCGCGCCGAACTCTCCGGTGCCGTAGAGCTCGACCATCGCCTCCGCGGTGAGCAGCGCCGATGCCTCATCCTGGTCGGTCATGGTCCCGGGGATCTGCGCGCTGGCAGCGTCCACGGCGACCTGCGGATCGGCGCGAATGTCATCCACCGCTCGTTCCACAGCCCGGATCAGACCGGGTACGGCCTCGGAGTGGTCGTTGAGCCACTCCTGCGAGGCACCCAGTCCGACGCTCACCAGAGGGAGCACGTCGGGATCAGCGATCGTGCGCACCGGGAAGTCGGCGGTGGCGAAGGCAGCGGCGTCGGCGGTGACGAAGCCGACCACGGCGTCCACGTGACCCTCGGACAGCGCGTTGAACAAGGTGAAACCCACGTGCTCGATGTTCACCTCATCCTCGCTCAGACCGGCGCGGTCCAGGTAGCCCAGGAGGCCGAACCAACTCTGTCCGAAGGGCCCGGGAACCCCGAGGTTGCGCCCGGCCAGATCAGCGACCTCGGTCAGTTCGGAGTCGGCCGGCACGAAGATCTGCACGGGGTAGTCCTGGTAGATGGTGGCCAGCGACACCACGTCGGTGCCGTGGCTGACCGCCTGCAGGATCTCATCGTTCCCGGCGATCACCACGTCCTCCTCCCCCGCTTCCAGAGCGCCGAACAGCGACTCCGATGCGCCGTGGTGGCGCAGGTCCACCTCCAGACCCTCGGCCTCGAAGTATCCGGCGTCCTGCGCCAGGTAGAACGGCGCGAACTGCACGTCGGGGATGTAGGTCAGGCCGATGGTCACCTCGGTCGACTCCGCGGCGTCGGGTTGCTGCCCGGCGCCGGCTCCCTCCTCGTCCCCCGGCCCGGACTGTCCGGCGCAGCCGGCCAGCACGGCGACGGCGAGTGCGGCCGCAGCGATCGTCCCCCGGGCGCGGGTGGTACGCCGTCGGCCCCGGTGGCCGCGGATGCGGGGGCGGGAGCGGCGGAGGGAGGCGGGTGCGTTCATGGTTCTCCTTACCAACGCAGTCGTCGTTCCAGGTAGCGGATCGCGAAGAAGAAGGTCATCGCCAACACGGACAGAGCGATGAGGACGGCGAACAGGCCGGCGGTGTCCTGCCGGTCCCGGTAAACCGTGAGCAGCATCCCCAGGCCCTGACCGCCCATCACGAACTCCCCGACCACAGCGCCGGTGACGGACAGGACGAAGCCGTTACGTACCCCGGCGAGCAGGGACGGCAGCGCCAGCGGTGCCTCGATGTGCCAGAGCAACCGGCCCCGGCCGGCTCCGTCCACCCGGGCCGCATCGATGACATCGGGGTCCAGCGTGGTCAGGCCGAGGGTCGTGTTGATCAGGATCGGGAAGAAGACCAGCAGGGCACATAACAGCGCGATCGGCACCAGGCCGTACCCGATCCACAGCACCAGCAACGGCGCCAGCGCCACGGCGGGGATCGCCTGGGTCGCGGCCACGTAGGGTCCCAGGGCGGCGGAGACAGCCGCCGAGCGGGCGATCAGGTAACCCAGCGGCACCGCGACCATGAACCCGATGAGACACCCCAGCAGTGCCTCGGCCATGGTGGTGGTGGCGTATCCGGCCAGGCCACCCTCACGCCACTCGGTGAGCAGCCGCGGGCCCAGGGCGCTGGGCGCTGGCAGGGAACGGGAGTCCAACGACCACGCGAGGAGTTCCCAGCCCAGCAGCACCGAGATGCCGGCCACCACCGGGGCCAGGACGCTCAGCGCGGGTCCTGCTCGGGGCGCCACCAAGGTGACGGTGCTGCGGGCCACGGCGGCCTCTCCTTCCCAGGCGTGACCCGGGGTCCGCCTGGGTTGCGCGGCGCAACCTCGGCCGGCGCCGATACGTATCGGCGCCGCGTGCATCCTCCCATCCGGACTTTCACCGTCGGTCCCGGAATTCCACCAGGTCAACCGCCCGCCGCACGAATGCGTCGGCCGGGTCGCGGACTATCACCGCCGGTTCGGACTTTCACCGACCCCGGAGCACGTCTCTTGCTGACCTTATTGTGCCACATCCGGGTCCGGTCGTGCCCGCACGGCCCTTTCCCCGGGAGGCCCGTCAGGCCGGGTAGGCGGCGGTGGCGAGGTCGCGCAGGGCGGCGATTTCCGCGTTCGGGTCCGCGGCCCGGTACACCGCGGATCCGGCGACGAACATGTTCGCACCGGCGCCGGCGGCCTGGGCGATCGTGTCCCGGGAGACCCCGCCGTCCACCTGCACCCACACGTCCAGGCCGGCTTGCTCGATCGCGCGTCGGGCCCGGGTGATCTTCGGCAGCATCGAGGTCAGGAACGGCTGGCCGCCGAACCCCGGTTCCACCGTCATCACCAGGACCATGTCGAACTCGCCGAGCAGGTCCAGGTAGGGCTCCACCGGGGTGTCGGGTTTCAGCGCGATCCCGGCGCGCGCACCTGCTTCACGCAGCCGTCGGGCCAGCCGGATCGGGGCGACGGACGCCTCGGCATGGAAGGTGACCGAGGCCGCACCCGCCTCGGCGAACTGCGGCGCCCAGGTGTCCGGGTCCTCAATCATCAGATGAACATCGGCCGGGGTGGAGACGTGCTCCAACAGTGCCCGTACCACCGGTAACCCGAACGTCAGGTTCGGGACGAAGTGGCTGTCCATGACGTCCAGATGCACGAAGTCGGCGTCGCTGATCCGTTCGACCTCCTCGGTGAGCCGGGACAGGTCCGCGTTCAGCACACTCGGTGAGATGAGGATCGCCATGGCTCGCCAGCCTACTTCCTCGACCGGCACCTCATGGCCGCGGCCGTCACCGCCGGATCAGTGCCAGGAACATCGCGTCGGTGCCGTGCCGGTGCGGCCACAGTTGCGCCATCGGCCCGGTGATGTCATCGGGCGGGGTGACCGAGACCCGGCCGAGCGCGGCAGCGGCGTCCAGCAGCGTGGCGCCGGGGAAGTCTCGCAGCACGTCGGTGACCACCACACTGGTCTCGGCCATGTGCGGGGAGCAGGTGACGTAGGCCACCACTCCCCCGGGACGGACGGCGCGCAGGGCCGAGGTGAGCAGTTCCCGCTGCAGGGTGGTCAGTGCGGCCAGGTCCTGCAGGGTGCGACGCCACCGGGATTCGGGCCGACGGCGCAGCGCCCCCAGGCCGGTGCACGGCGCATCGACCAGGACGCGGTCGTACCGACCGGGCTCGGCGGTGCCCACGTCGCGACCATCACCGGTGCGCACCTCCAGTCCCGGCAGTACGCCTCGCACCGCCCGCACCGAGTCGGCCACCAGCGCCGCCCGGTGCGGGGCCAGTTCGTTCGCGGTGAGCACGCCTTCGGGCGCGCGTTCGGCGAGCAGGGCGCCCAGGAGTGCGGATTTTCCGCCCGGGCCGGCGCACAGGTCCAGCCAGGTGGAGTCGGTGCCTTCCAGATCGGTGTCGGCCAGAGCCAGGGTGACCAGTTGGCTCCCCTCGTCCTGTACGCCGACGGTGCCGGCGCGCACGGCGGCCAAGGCGCCGGGGTCCCCGGAGGTCAGCATCTGCGTCGTCGGCGCCCACCGGCCCGGTGTGGCGGTGTCGGCGGGCAGGTCCCCGGGAACGGCCAGGCCGGGACGCAGGCACAACGAAACCGCGGGCGCGGTGTTGTTGGCCGCCAGCGCCGCCTCGACCTGGTCCGCGCCGGCCTCCGGTCCCAGTGCGGCCCGGATTGCCCGGACCACCCAGGCCGGGTGGGAGTGGACCATGGCGGCGGCGTCCACGTCCAGTCCGGTGTCGGTGACCGGGCTGGGCAGTTGTGTGAGCCAGTGCTCCAGTGCATGTTCGCTGATCCGGCGCAGGATCGCGTTGACGAAGTTGCCCGGGCCGGCCCCGATGGTGCCGCGTGCCAGGGCGACGGACTCCGAGACGGCGGCGTGGTCGGGCACGCGCATGGCCAGGATCTGATGGGCGCCCAGCCGCAGCACCCGGGCCACCGCCGGGTCCAGGTCCCTGGCCGCCCGGTCCGAGACCAGGCCGATGATGGCGTCATAACGGCCCTGCAGTCGCAAGGTGCCGTAGGTGAGTTCGGTGGCGAACGCCGCATCACGCCCGCTGATCCCGCGTTCGCGTAGTAACGGTGGCAGCACCAGGTTGGCGTAGGCGTCGGACTCGGCGACCGCGGTGAGCACCTCCAGTGCCACCACACGTGCGGGTGAAGCCTGGGCGCGCGGGCTCCTGCTGCCCGTGCGGGCCCCGGGCGTACCGGACGTGCCCCCGCGGCTGGGCCGGCCCGAGGTCTGCCGCCGGTCCGCACGCCTGGGTCCACCTCGCGCGCCGTCCGGCCCTCTCCGGGACCCGGGCCGGCCGGCGCCCCTGCGCCCGCGGTGCTCCTCAGTCATCATCGGTCCCCTCGAACCGGGCGTCGCTGGGCAACCTGGCTCCGCGGGCCCAGTCGGTGGCATCCATCCATCCCTTACCGGCCGGCGCCAGATCGGTCAGGCGCACCGGGGTGGAGCCGGTGCCCACCAGCACGGCCTGCGCGCCGGCCTCGAGCACCCCGGGCGCCAGGGCAGCGGCCTCCGCATCGGGACGGACCGGCCCGATCTTCATCCGGCGGCCCTCATAGGTCGTCCAGGCCCCGGGTGCCGGTGTGGTGGCCCGGATCTGCCGGTCCACCACCTGTGCCGGCGCGCACCAGTTGACGTGACCGTCGGCGGCACTGAGTCGTGGGGCGTGACTGACCCCGGTCTCCGCCTGCGGAACCGGCGAAATGGTGCCGGCTTCGATCTCATCCAGGGTGCGCACCAGCACCGGCGCACCCACATCGGCCAGTTCGGTCAGCAGGTCTCCCGCCGTGTCCCAGGGGCGGATCGGGTGGTCCTGGGTGAGATACACCGGGCCGGTGTCCAGCCCGGCCTCGATCCGGAAGGTGCTCACTCCGGTCCGGGTGTCCCCGGCCCGGATCGCGTGCTGGACGGGAGCAGCACCGCGCCAGGCCGGCAGCAGGGAGAAGTGCAGGTTGATCCATCCGTGGGGCAGCGCGGACAGGGCGGGCTCGCGCAGGAGCGCGCCGTAGGCGACCACGGCACTGACCTGGGGTTCCAGGGCGGTGACCTGTGCGAGTTCATCCTCGTCGTGGGGCCGGTCGGTGGTGACGACCGGTAGACCGTGCTCCGATGCTGCCTGGTGTACCGGGCTGGGGGTCAACCGGCGTCGCCGCCCCACCGGCGCGGGAGGGCGGGTCAGGACGCCGACCACGTCGTGGTCGCTGTCCAGCAGGGCACGCAGCGTCGGCACCGCCACGGCGGGAGTCCCGCAGAACAGCACGCGCATCGATCTCGCCTCTCCTCGTCCACGACCGCACCCGGTGGCGGCCTCCCGAGTCTAGGTGCTGGCCCTCACCACAATTGCACCGGGTCCACCTGGACGCGGACGGTACCCGGCTCCTTGCGCGCACTGCGGTGGGCCTGGGTGTGCAGCAGTGCGATGTTGATCGGCTCGCGCTGGCCCAGGGGCCCGCGCACCAGGGCGCGCACCATCGTCTCCTCCCCCTGCGGCCCGGAGCCGGGGCCCTCGGCGTGCGGGTCGCCGGGCAGGTCGACCGGCCCGAGCACCTCCGCACCGGGGGGCAGTTGGAGGGCACGCAGGAAGGGGCGCACCGCGGAAGCCGGGCCGGACAGCGCGGCCATGTGGGCCTGCGGGGGGAAGCCCAGTTCGGCCCGCTCATCGAGTTCGCGCTGCGCCAGCCCGATGGGGTCCCACCGCACCAGGGCCTGAGACGGCACCGGGGCACCGTGACCGAGCAGGATCACCCCGCCCCCGTCCGCGGCCGATCGCACCAGCGCCGCCGCCCGCAACCACCGCCGCAGTGCCTCCACCCCGGCGTCCAGTTCGGGACGTTCGGTGGTCACCGCCGCATCGAGCAGCGCGGCGGCGTAGTAGCCGCCCTCGGCCACCGGCTCGGCTCCGGGGGTGGCCACCACCAGCCGGGGCCGGTCATCGACACCGGGCACCACTCCCCCGTCCCGGCCGGAGACGAGCACCGGCACACCGGGAAAGGCGCGGCCCAGTTCCTCCGCTGTTCGGTCGCTACCCACGCGGGCGGACCGCAGTTCGGCGCGCCCGCACTCAGCGCACCGCCAGCCGGTCGCGATTCGCCCGCACCACCCGCACCCGGGTATGGCGCCCCGGGCCGGTAGGCGCAGCCGGCCGTGACACGCCCGGCACCGGGCCGGGGTGCGACAGCCCGCGCACGAGATCGCGGGCACGTACCCCCTGCGCGGCACCTGCACCAGAACCGGGCCGGACTGCAAGCCGCTCCGTAGCAACCGCCACGCCACCCCGGGGATGCGAGCCCGCCCGGCCGGGCCCTCCGCTTCCAGTTCCACCTCGCCGGGCGCCTGTACCCGGGGTGCCGCGGCACGCACGGTGGTCCGGTCGGCGTGCAGTGACCGGGCCCAGCCCTGCTGCACCAGCAACTGGGCCGCCGGCGTGCGGACGTACCCCCCGATCAGCGCACCGGCGCCGGCACCGGTGGCACGCTGGACCAGCACCGTGCGGGCGTGCGGGTACGGGGCGCGCATCTCCGCGAGGGAGTCGTCACCGTCGTCCCAACACACCACCAGGCCCAGGTCAGGCACCGGCGCGAACGCGGCCGACCGGGTCCCGATCACCACCTGCACCTGTCCGGTCAGGGCGAGGACGAACCGGCGGTACCGGGCCGAGCGGCCCTGATCGGCGGCGAGGACCTCGTGCGCCATGCCGGCGCGGGTCAGGGCGGCGCCAAGGGTGTGCACGTCCGTGGTGTCCGGCAGCACCACGACGGCGGATCGCCCGGAGGTGCAGGTGGCCAGCACGGCGTGGCTGATCGCCTCGGCCCAGTGGGCTCCCTGGATGGCGCGCGGAAGCGCCGCCCAGACCGCGCGGGGCGACTCCCCCGCCGCCAGCCGGCGCAGGAACGCAGAACCCCCGGGATACGGCGACCACGCCTGCTCATCGGCGACTGCCGTGACCGTGGGCCAGCGGACCTCCCGGGTCGAGCCCGGGCCGGCCCCGTCGCCACCGGACGTGGCCTGCTGGGCGGGGACGTCGTCGTCGGCGTCCGATTGGCCCTGCCCGCTCGCGGCGAGGATGCGCTGCAGGGCCGCCTTCTCGGCGCCGGCGTGCCGGGGCGGGACGGCCAGGCGCAGCACGTCGGTGACGGTGCCGGCGTACCGCCGGGCCACCGCCCGGCACAGGGCCAACACCTCCTCGGTCAGCACCGGCAGGTCCGAGACCACCCGCCGTAGCGGCGACAGGGCGCGCCCGGCAGCGGCCGGTGGGCCGAGGGAGATGACGAAGCCATCGCGTTCGGTACCGGCGAACCGGACCTTGACCCGGACCCCGGGACGCACTGCAGCCGACATCTCCGGTGGCACGGCGTAGTCGAAGGGCCGGTCCAGGTGCGCCAGCGGGGTCACCACCAGCACCTGGGCCACGAGCCCGGGCCCAGTGTCGGATTCGGGGCCGGGAGCATCCACCTGAAGCAGGGCGGGTTGGTGGGTGCTCATGTTCCGATCCCACCATGAAGCGCCCACAGCGGGAAACCCGCCGCGGTGCCGGTCCGGGTGCGGCGGTGCTCAGCCGGCGGCTGCTCGCAGGTCCGCCACCTTGTCGGTGCGCTCCCAGGTGAACTCGGGTACCTCCCGACCGAAGTGGCCGTAGTTGCTGGTGGCGGCGTAGATTGGCCGGATCAGGTCGAGGTGGTCGATGATCGCCAGCGGACGTAGGTCGAACACCTCGGTGATGGCGTTCTGGATCGACTGCGCCGGAACGGTCTCGGTCCCGAACGTCTCGACGTACACCGCCACCGGGTGGGCCCGACCGATCGCGTAGGAGACCTGGACCTCACAACGGCTGGCCAGACCGGCTGCAACCACGTTCTTGGCCACCCAGCGCATCGCGTAGGAGGCCGAACGGTCAACTTTGGAGGGATCCTTTCCGGAGAACGCCCCGCCTCCGTGCCGGGCCATCCCGCCGTAGGTGTCGACGATGATCTTGCGGCCGGTCAGCCCGGCATCGCCCATCGGCCCGCCCAGCACGAACGCACCGGAGGGATTGATCAGCGTGGTGACGTCGGAGACGTCCAGGTCCATGCCCGCGGCGAACCCGCCCAGCACGTGGTCGATCACGTGTTCGCGCAGCAGCGGCGGCAGGTCGCGTTCGGGGTCCAGGTGCGCCTCGTGCTGCGTGGACAGCACCACGGTGTCCACCGTCACCGGGCGTTCGCCCTCGTAGCCGATGGTGACCTGTGTCTTGGCATCGGGTCGCAGGCCGGCTGCGATGCCCTGCTTGCGGACCTCGGCCAGACGCTGGGTGATCCGATGCGACATCAGGATCGGCAGCGGCATCAACTCGGGGGTGTCGGAGCAGGCGTAACCGAACATCAGGCCCTGGTCCCCCGCGCCCTGCAGGTCCTGGTCGTCGACAGCGGTGCCCTGGCGCGTCTCCAGGGAGGTCTCCACCCCGGCGGCGATCTCGGCGGACTGCTGGTCGATGGAGATCGACACGCCGCACGAGCGACCGTCGAAGCCGATGTCGGAAGAGGTGTAGCCGATCTCGGTGATGACATCACGAACCAGTTGCGGGATCTCCACGTAGGAGTCGGTGGTGACCTCACCGGCTACGTGCACCAGCCCCGTGGTGACCATCGTCTCCACGGCGACCCGGGAGGCCGGGTCCTGCTTCAACATGGCGTCCAGGATGGAGTCGGAGATCAGGTCGCAGATCTTGTCCGGATGCCCCTCGGTGACGGACTCGGAGGTAAACAGTCGAATACTCACGACGCGAGCCTAGTGGTTCGCGCCCACACGAGCCCGTCGGGACCGGGGCACGCCCGCGTTCCGGGCAATCCCTTCCAGCCCATGCCGTTGGCGACGTTGGCTCAGGAGTGCGCGGCAGAGCCCAGGCGGGCGGCGATCGCGTCCAGGATTCCGGCCGCCACCTCGGTCTTGGTGCCCCCGGCGCGGCCGATCTCGCCGCCGTCGGAGTCCAGGATGACCACCTCGTTCGGGACATCCCCGAATCCGGCGCCCGCACCCACCCGGTTGACGGCGAGCAAGTCCGCCCCTTTGCGGCGTGCCTTTGCGCGGCCGTGCTCCAGCACCTCGGCGGAATCGGCGCCGGTCTCCGCGGCGAAGCCGACCACGACCTGCCCGGGCGGCCGGGAGGTCACCAGGGCAGCAAGGATGTCCGGATTGGCGACCAACTCGATCGCCGGGGTCTGCCGCCGGTTACCCTCGGCGTCGTGGGTCTTGATCTTGGCCTCGACGGTGCTGGCCGGCCGGAAGTCGGCCACGGCGGCGGCCATGATGACCGCGTGGGCGTTCGCTGCGGCGGTGGTCATCGCCGCCTGGAGCTCCGCGGTGGTCTCCACCTGCTCGATCCGGACCTGCGGTGGCAGGTCCGCCAGCAGGGCGGCCTCGACATTCGCCGCAGCCAGGTGAACGGTGGCACCCCGGTCCGCGGCGAGCCGTGCCAGGGCCAGGCCCTGCCGGCCCGATGACCGGTTTCCCAGGAAGCGGACCGGGTCCAGGGGCTCGCGGGTGCCGCCCGCGCTGATCGCCACGGTGCACCCGGCCAGGGGCGCCGACGGCGCCACGGCCTGTGGATCGGCGGCGCCGGGGGTTTCGTCCCGGTGCACCAGGGCAAGGGCCGCGGCCACGATGTCGGCGGGTTCGGGCAGGCGCCCGGGGCCGGTGTCGGCACCGGTGAGGCGCCCGCTGTCCGGGTCCAGCACATGCGCGCCGTGGCGGCGCAGGGTGGCCACGTTGTCCCGGGTGGCGGGGTGGTGCCACATCTCGGTGTGCATGGCTGGGGCGATCAGCACCGGGCAGTGCACGGTCAGCAAGGTCGCGGTGAGCAGGTCATCGGCACGCCCGGTGGCGGCCCGGGCGAGCAGGTCCGCCGTCGCCGGTGCCACGATCACCAGGTCGGCTTCCCGACCCAGCCGCACGTGGTCGACGGTGTCCGCGCCGTCGAAGACCGATGTCGTCACCGGCTGGTGCGACAGTGCCTCCCAGGTGGGCCTCCCCACGAACGCCAGTGCGGCCTCGGTCGGGATGACCCGCACCTGGTGGCCGGCCTCGGTGAGGAGGCGCAGCGCGAGGACTGCCTTGTACGCGGCGATCCCCCCGGAGACACCGAGGATGATGCGCACGAGGGACTCAGACCTTGTTGGGTTCGACCGTGAGCAGGCCCTCGTTGATCTCCCGCATCGCGATCGAGAGCGGCTTCTCCTGGAGCTCGGTCTCCACCAGCGGACCCACGTACTCCAGCAGCCCCTCGTTGAGCTGGGCGTAGTAGGAGTTGATCTGCCGGGCACGCTTGGCCGCGTAGATGACCAAGGCGTACTTGGAGTCAGCAGCCTCGAGCAGTTCGTCGATGGGTGGGTCGGTGATGCCCTCGGGTGCAGCGACAGTTCCTGGCATGGTGTTCAGTGATCCTCACGCGACGTCGATAGTTGGTCCAACGACCCATCGTACCCGTCGGTCATGAGGGAAACCAACTCATCGGTGGCGCGGGCCACATCGTCGTTGACGATGATGTGGTCGAACTCATCCACCGCGGCCATCTCCACCCTCGCGGTGGCGAGACGGCGCTCGCGCTCCTCGGCGTCCTCGGTGCCCCGTCCGGTGAGACGGCGCACGAGTTCGGCCCAACTGGGCGGGGCGAGGAAGACGAACCGGGCATCGGGCATGCGCATCCGCACCTGGCGGGCACCCTGCAGGTCGATCTCCAGCAGCGCAGGCTCCCCGGCCCGCAGCCGCTCCTGCAGGGGCGCCAGCGGGGTTCCGTAGGAGTTCCGGCCGTGCACCACCGCCCACTCCAGCAACTCCCCCTGCTGTTGCATCTGGGTGAAGCGCTCGGGGCTGACGAAGTGGTAGTGCACGCCCTCGACCTCTCCGGGCCGGGGCGGGCGGGTGGTGACCGAGGTCGAGAGCCAGACGCGGGGATAGCGGCGACGCACATCGGCTGAGATGGTGCCCTTCCCCACCGCGGTAGGGCCGGCCAGGACGGTCAGGCGGGAGTGGGTGGTGGCGGGTAGGTCGTGCTCAGCCAAACTTCTCAACCAGTTTGGCACGTTGGTGCGGACCGAGTCCACGTACCCGGCGGGACTCGGAGATGCCGATCTCACCCATCACCGAGCGTGCGGTCACCTTGCCGACTCCGGGCAGGGACTCCAGCAGGGCGAGGACCTTCAACTTTCCGACGGCGTCGACGCTGCGTCCCTCCTCCAGGATTTCCGAGAGGGTGGCTCCGGAGTACTTCAGGCGGTTCTTCACCTCGGCGCGCGCGGCACGTGCGGCTTTTGCCTTCTCCAGCGCCACGCTTCGTTGTTCGGGTGTCAACGGCGGTAGGGCCACGGTGCTCGACCTCGATTCGACGAATGGGATGAGTTGCAACCTAGCCCACTGCGGGTAGGCAGTTCAATCGAACCGCGCATGCCCGCGGCGGCGGTCGCTGGGTCTGCCGGCATCAGCGACCGGTGACCTCGGCCAGTTCCCCGGCCAGGGCACGAGCAGTCCGGGCCATCGCGGCCGGGTCGGGTCCGGCACCGAGCACACTGCGGGAGGCGGTGGCCAGCACCGCCGGGATCGCGTCTGCGAAGGTGCCGGGCAGTTCGGCGGCGCTGGCGCCCTGGGCGCCCAGCCCCGGGGCGAGCAACGGGCCCCGCACGGCGGCCAGGTCGGTTCCGGTGATCTCCGGAGCGTTCGCCACGGTGGCTCCGACCACGAGTCCGACGCTGCCCAGGGGGGCACCGGCGGCCACCTCGGTGGCGTTGCTGCGAGCGGCGTGGGCGGCGATCGTGGCAGCCACGGTGCGTCCGTCCTCGGCGCGGGCGTGCTGGATGGTCGCACCGGCGGGGTTGGAGGTCAGGGCGAGCACGAACACCCCACGGCCGGTGCGGCCGGCCAGGTCCAGTGCAGGTGCCAGGGAGTCATAGCCCAGGAACGGGGAGAGGGTCACTGCATCGCCGGCCAGATCCGAGTCGTCGCCGAGGAAGGCCTGCGCGTAGGCCGCCATGGTGGAGCCGATGTCACCGCGCTTGGCATCGACGATGCACAGCACCCCGGCCGAGCGAGCCGCCTGCACCACCTCGGCCAGCAGGGCCGGGCCCGCGCTGCCGAGCCGTTCGAAGAAGGCCGCCTGCGGTTTCACGGCGGCCACGTGCGGGCCGACCGCCTCCAGGGCGCGCAGGGAGAACTCACGCACGCCGCTCGTTCCGTTGTCCAGGCCCCAGTGCGCCAGCAGTTGCGGGTGCGGGTCGATCCCCACGCACAGGGGACCGCGCGCGTCCATCGCCGCGGCCAGCCTGCTGCCGAACCCGGTGCTTCCCGGAGCCGGCGCCGCGGCGGAGTCCGCGCTCACGGCCCGACCCGGTCGACTTGGGCGTAGGCCTGCAGGGACCGCACCTCATACGGGCCGCGCCGGCGGGCCTCGATGCCCTGGACGGCGGCGCTGAGTTGCTGGGTGGTGGTGACGATGGCCTTATCCGCCGCGGTGGTCGCGGCACGGATGTCATACCCGTCGGCGCGGGCTCGCCGGGAGCCGGGTGTGTTCACCACCATGTCCACGCCGCCGGCGTTGATCAGGTCCACGATGGTGCCCTCACCGCCCGGGCCCGGGCCGTCGGAGGCCTTGCGCACCACGGTGCACGGGATCCCGTTGCGCAGCAGCACGCTGGCGGTGCCGCTGGTGGCCAGGATCGTGAAGCCGAGTTCGACCAGCCGGCTGACCGGCAGCACCAGGGAGCGCTTGTCCCGGTCCGCCACGGAGACGAACACGGTGCCGCTCTCCGGCAGCCCACCGAAGGCGGCCGACTGGGACTTGGCGAAGGCCAACGGGAAGTCCACGTCGAAGCCCATCACCTCACCGGTGGAGCGCATCTCCGGCCCGAGCACGGTGTCGACCACCCTGCCCTGGGCGGTGCGGAACCGCTTGAACGGTAACACCGCCTCCTTCACCGCGATCGGTGCATGCACACCGGTGGCCGCCGCGTCCTGTTGGGGCAACAGGCCGTCGGCGCGCAACTGCGCGATCGTGGTGCCCGACATCACCAGTGCCGCGGCCTTGGCGAGTGGAACGCCGGTGGCCTTGGACACGAACGGAACGGTCCTGGAGGCACGCGGGTTGGCCTCCAGCACGTAGAGCACGTCCGCGGACAGGGCGAACTGGATGTTCAACAGCCCCCGTACCCCGACCCCGGCCGCGATGGCCTCGGTGGAGGTGCGGATCCGTTGCACCATCGAGTCCGAGAGCGTGATCGGGGGGAGCACGCAGGACGAGTCTCCGGAATGGATCCCGGCCTCCTCGATGTGCTCCATCACCCCGCCCAGGAACAACTCCTCGCCGTCGTAGATGGCGTCGACGTCGACCTCGATGGCCTGGTCCAGGAACCGGTCCACCAGGACCGGGGCCGGCAGCGCGGCGTATTCAGCGTGCTCCCCGTGCACACCGGTGGCGCGGGAGAGGTAGTCCCCGAGCTGCGCCTCGTCGTAGACGATCTCCATGCCGCGTCCCCCCAGCACGTAGGAGGGCCGCACCAGCACCGGGTAGCCGATCCGGTCGGCCACCTCCCTGGCCTGGTTGAGGGAGATCGCGGTCCCGAACGCGGGCGCGGGCAGGCCGGCCGAGACCAACACCTGGCCGAACTGGCCGCGGTCCTCGGCGGCGTCGATCGCAGCCGGAGGGGTGCCCCAGATCGGTAGGCCGGCGGCCTCCAGGTCCGCCGCCAACGACAACGGGGTCTGCCCACCGAGTTGGACGATCACCCCGGCAACCTCGCCCACCGCGCACTCGGCGCGATAGACCTCCAGCACGTCCTCGAGAGTGAGGGGCTCGAAGTAGAGCCGGTCCGCGGTGTCGTAGTCGGTGGAGACGGTCTCGGGGTTGCAGTTGATCATCACCGTCTCGTACTGCTCTTGCAGCGCGAGTGCGGCGTGCACGCAGGAGTAGTCGAACTCGATCCCCTGCCCGATCCGGTTCGGTCCCGATCCCAGGATCAGCACGGCGGGACGGTCCCGCGGGACCACCTCGGTCTCGGACTCGTAGGTCGAGTAGTGGTAGGGAGTGCGCGCCGCGAACTCCGCCGCACAGGTGTCCACCGTCTTGTACACCGGGTGCAGGTCGAAGGCGTTGCGCAACTCCCGCACCGTCGCGGCACTCAGGCCGCGGATCGCGCCGATCTGGACGTCGGAGAACCCGTGCCGTTTGGCTCGGGCGAGCACGTCACGGTCCAGGCGCTGGGACCCGGCGAGCTCCTCGGCCACCTCCTGCAGCAGGACCAGCTGGTCCAGGAACCACGGGTCGATCGCGGTAGCCTCGACGATCGCTTCCACGGTGGCGCCTCCGCGCAGCGCCTGCTGCACCTGCATCAGGCGGTCCGGGGTCGGGGTGGACATCGCCTCGAGCAACTCGGCCGTGGCGTCCGCCTCCGGTGCGGGACCGGAGTAGTCGAAGGCGATCTCCGGGGCATCGATCGAACGCAACCCCTTCTGCAGGGCCTCGGTGAAGTTGCGTCCCAGCGCCATCGCCTCCCCCACCGACTTCATGGTGGTGGTCAGCAGCGGGTCGGCGGCGGGGAACTTCTCGAAGGCGAACCGGGGCACCTTGACAGCCACGTAGTCCAGCGTGGGTTCGAACGCCGCGGTCGTGCTCGGGGGTCTGCCTTCCCGTGCCGACCCCGGCGGCAGCGCTCCTCCGGGTGAGGTGATGTCGTTCGGGATCTCGTCCAGGGTGTACCCGGTGGCCAGTTTCGCGGCGATCTTGGCGATCGGGAAACCGGTGGCCTTGGAGGCCAGCGCGGAGGAGCGCGACACCCGCGGGTTCATCTCGATCACCACGACCCGGCCGGTGCGCGGGTGCACGGCGAACTGGATGTTGCAGCCGCCGGTGTCCACACCGACCTCGCGGATCACCGCGATGCCCACGTCCCGCAGTTTCTGGTACTCCCGGTCGGTCAGCGTCATCGCCGGCGCCACGGTCACCGAGTCACCGGTGTGCACCCCCACCGGGTCGACGTTCTCGATCGAGCAGACCACGACCACGTTGTCCGCGGAGTCGCGCATCAGTTCGAGCTCGTATTCCTTCCACCCCAGGATCGACTCCTCCAGGAGCACCTCAGTGGTGGGCGAGTAGTGCAGGCCCGTGCCGGCGATCTGGCGCAACTGCTCCTCGTCGAAGGCGATGCCCGAGCCGAGCCCGCCCATCGTGAAGGAGGGGCGCACGACGACCGGGTAGCCCAGGTCCTCAACCGCCGCGACAGCCTCCTCCAGGGTGTGCACGATGGTGGACCTGGCGCTCTCGGCACCACAGCGCGCCACCACCTCCTTGAACGCCTCCCGGTCCTCGGCCAGGTGGATCGAGGCGGTATTGACCCCGATCATCTCCACGCCGTACTCCGCCAGCACCCCGGCCTCGTCCAGGGCGATCGCGGTGTTGAGCGCGGTCTGTCCGCCCAGTGTGGGCAGTACCGCGTCCGGCCGCTCCTTGGCGATGATGGAGGCGACCACCTCGGGGGTGATCGGTTCGACGTAGGTCGCGTCGGCGAACTCGGGATCGGTCATGATCGTGGCCGGGTTGGAGTTGACCAGGATCACGCGCAGGCCCTCCTCGCGCAGTACCCGGCAGGCCTGGGTCCCGGAGTAGTCGAATTCGGCGGCCTGGCCGATCACGATCGGCCCGGAGCCGATCACCAGCACGCTGGAGATGTCGGTGCGACGGGGCATCAGGTGTCCTCACCGGCGGACATGGCCGCCGTCTCGGGGGCGATCATCGCCACGAACCGGTCGAACAGGTAGGCCGCCTCGTGCGGTCCGGCGGCGGCCTCGGGGTGGTACTGCACGGAGAAGGCGGGAATGTCCAGGCACTGCAGGCCCTCGACCACACCGTCGGTCAGGGAGACGTGCGAGACCCGGACCCGGCCGTAGCGGCCGCCGTCATACGGGGAGTCCGAGGGCTCACCCACCGGAACGTCGACGGCGAAGCCGTGATTATGGGTGGTGATCTCCACCTTCCCGGTCAGGACATCCCGGACCGGTTGGTTCAGTCCACGGTGCCCGTAGTCGAGCTTGAAGGTGTCATAGCCCAGGGCGCGGCCCAGCAACTGGTTGCCGAAGCAGATGCCGAAGAAGCCGATGCCGGCCTCCAGCACACCGCGGAGCAGGTCCACCTGCGCGTCGGCAGCGGCAGGGTCACCGGGACCGTTGGAGAAGAACACCCCGTCCGGGCGGTGCTCCAGGATCTCGTCGAGGGTGGTGGACGCGGGCACCACGTGCACCCGCAGCCCCCGCTCGGTCAGTCGCTGCGCCGTCATCGCCTTGATGCCCAGGTCCACCGCGACCACGGTGCCGCGCACCGGGGTTCCTTCGGGTGGTTCCACGGTATAGGCCCGGGAGGTGCTGACCTCCTCGGACAGGCTCTGCCCGGCCATCGGCCGGATGGCCCGGACCCGCTCGACGAGCGCGGCCACACCCTGGGCCCCGGGGACGGTGGGCAGGTCGGGCCCGGAGAAGATACCGGCGCGCATCACGCCGAGTTCGCGCAGGTGCCGGGTCATGGCCCGGGTGTCGATCTCGGCAATGGCCACCACACCCTGCTCGCGCAGTTCATCCTCGAGTTCGGCGTCGGCCCGCCAGCTGGAGGCCCGCGGGGCCGGGTCGCGCACCACGAATCCGCTCACCCAGATCCGCTGGGACTCCGGGTCCTCGCTGTTCATGCCCGTGTTGCCCACGTGCGGGGCGGTCATCATCACGATCTGACGGTGGTACGAGGGGTCGGTGAGCGTCTCCTGGTAGCCCGTCATCCCGGTGGCGAACACGATCTCTCCCAGGGCGATGCCCCGGGCTCCGTAAGCCCGCCCGCGGGCGAGGGTGCCGTCCTCCAGCACCAGGAGTGCCTCGCGCTCGCCGTAGGCCGGGTCGATCGGGTTGCTCATGAGGTCCTCCGGTCATCCTGCGGCTGCCCGTCCAGGACGGTGGGCCGTCCGCGGAAGAACGTGGCCACCACCGCCGCGGGAAGGGTCTGTCCCGCATAGGGGCTGTTCGGGCTGGCGGTGGCCTGGGTCAGCGGGTCCACCACGGTGCGTGCGCCCGGGTCGATCAGGGTCAGGTTCGCCGGAGCGCCGGCCACCAGATCCTGGCCCTGCCCGGTGACCCCGCCGATCCGCGCCGGGGCGCTGGAGAGTACCCGGGCGATATCGGACCAACCGAAATCGTGCTCGCCGGAGGTGATCATCGCCTCGACCACCACGCTCACGGCCGTTTCCAGGCCGGTCATCCCGAAGGCGGCCGCGGCGAACTCGCAGTCCTTGTCCTCCACCGTGTGCGGCGCGTGGTCGGTCGCGACGATGTCGATGGTGCCGTCCGCCAGGCCCGCGCGCACCGCGGCGACGTCCTCGGCCGTCCGGAGCGGCGGGTTCACCTTGTACGCAGGGTCGTAGTCGGTGAGCAGGTCATCGGTGAGCAGCAGGTGGTGCGGAGTGACCTCGGCGCTCACCGCGATGCCGCGGGCCTTGGCCCAGCGCACGATATCGACCGACCCGGCCGTGGACAGATGGCAGATGTGCACCCGCGAGCCGACATGCTCGGCGAGCAGCACGTCGCGGGCGATGATCGCCTCCTCGGCGACAGCCGGCCAGCCGGTCAGGCCCAGCCGGGACGAGACCCGCCCCTCGTGCATCACCGCGTCCTGGGTGAGCCGGGGCTCCTGGGCGTGCTGAGCGATCACGCCGTCGAAGGCTTTGACGTACTCCAGTGCCCGGCGCATCAGCACCGGGTCGGACACACACTTTCCGTCGTCGGAGAAGACCCGCACCGCAGCCGCCGAGTCGGCCATCGCGCCGAGTTCGGCCAGTTGTGTCCCGGCCAGACCGACCGTGACCGCGCCCACCGGACGTACCTGCGCCCAGCCGGCCGCATCGCCCAGGTGCAGCACCTGCTCGACCACGCCGGCGGTATCGGCCACGGGATCGGTGTTGGCCATCGCGTGCACGCAGGTGAAGCCTCCGGCCGCGGCGGCCCTGGTCCCGGAGGCCACCGTCTCGGCGTCCTCCCGGCCCGGCTCCCGAAGGTGGGTGTGCAGGTCCACCAGCCCGGGCAGGGCGATCAGGCCATGAGCGTCGACGACCTGCGTGCTGCCGTCGGCGGCCGTTCCGGCCTCGGCGCCGACGGCGGCGATGGCACCCTCGGTCAGGAACAGATCCGTGGGCTCACCCCCCAAGAGCGCGGCACCACGCACCAGGTAATTGTTCGGCATCGACTCAGGACTCCTCTAGCGAGACTTCGGTTCGGACGGACGGATCGGCGCCGGCGAGCAGCAGGTAGAGCACTGCCATCCGCACCGCGACACCGCCGGTGACCTGTTCCACGATCGTCGAACGCGGTGAGTCCGCGGCCGCGGCGCTGATCTCCAGGCCCCTGTTCATCGGTCCGGGGTGCATGATGATCGCGTGCTCGGGCAGGGCGTTCACCCGGGTGGCGTCCAGGCCGTAACGCCGTGCGTACTCCATCGGAGAAGGGAAGAAGCCTCCCCCCGCGCTGGACATCCGCTCCCGCTGCACGCGCAGCGTCATGATCGCATCGGGTTCGAAGTCCGCGATCGCGGCGTCCAGGTCGAACGTGACCTGGCAGGGCCAGGCCCGCACCCCCACCGGGAGCAGCGTGGGCGGCGCCACGAGCAGCACCTGCGCCCCCAGGGTGTGCAGCAGGTCCACGTTGGACCGCGCCACCCGGGAGTGCAGCACATCCCCCACGATCACCACCCGTCGCCCGGCCAGGTCCGCCCCGCGCGGCTGCCCGCCGAGCAGGCGCCGGCGCATCGTGAAAGCGTCGAGCAGGGCCTGCGTGGGATGCTGGTGCGCGCCGTCGCCGGCGTTGAGCACCGGGGCGTCGATCCACCCCGCGCGCGCGAGCCGGTGCGGAGCGCCGGAGGCACCGTGCCGGATCACCACCGCGTCGGCACCCATGGCCTGCAGTGTCATCGCGGTGTCCTTGAGCGACTCGCCCTTGGACACCGAGGATCCCTTGGCTGAGAAGTTGATCACGTCAGCGGACAGCCGTTTCGCAGCCGCCTCGAAGGAGATCCGGGTCCGGGTGGAGTCCTCGAAGAACAGGTTCACCACGGTCAGGCCACGTAGCGCCGGCAACTTCTTGATCTGGCGCGACTGGGTCTGGGCCATCGTCTCGGCGGTATCGAGGATCCCGATCGCCTCGGCCCGGGACAGGTCGGCGGTGGAGAGCAGATGCCTCATGCCAGTACCACCGCGTCCCGCCCGTCCAGTTCCTCCAGGTGCACGCTCACCCGCTCTGCGCGTGAGGTCGGCAGGTTCTTGCCGATGTAGTCGGCTCGGATGGGCAGCTCCCGGTGTCCGCGGTCCACCAGGACCGCCAGTTGGACCGCACGCGGACGGCCCAGGTCAGAGATCGCGTCCAGGGCCGCGCGTACGGTACGGCCGGAGTAGAGCACGTCGTCGACCAGCACGACGACGACGTCGTCGATACCCCGTGCCGGCAGGTGGGTGGGGGTCAGCGCCCGGGTCGGGTTGATGCGCAGATCGTCACGGTGCATCGTGATGTCCACCGCACCGACCAACTGCTCGGTGTTCCCGGCCGGGCCGAGGTCGGGTTCGGCCTCCACGATGCGGCGGCCCAGTCGCTGCGCCAGTGGGACACCTCTGGTGGGGATGCCCAGCAGCACCACGTCCGCTGCGCCCTTGTTGCGTTCCAGGATCTCGTGCGCGATCCGGGTCAGTGCCCGGGAGATATCGCCGGGACCGAGAACCTCGGTCCCTGGGCTGCCAGAGTTCATCCGGCGTGCCTCCTTCCCCGCCTCACGGGACGGGCTTAAAGGATCAGTGCCGAGGAACACCCTACCGCCTCGCCGGAGGCGATCACGCCGCCCGGGAAGTGTCCGGACCTCGACCCGTCTCAATCCAGCAGGCTGGAACCCATCTGCGCGATCCGTCCGAGCAACCCGTTGACGAACGCCGGTGACTCATCGGTGGACAGCGACTTGGCCAGCCGCACCGCCTCATCGATCGCGACCGCGTCGGGGACCTCCTCGTGATAGAGGATCTCCCAGCTCGCCAGCCGCAGCACGGCCCGGTCCACGGCCGGCATCCGGGACAGGGTCCAGCCCTGGGAGAAGGTGCTCAGCGCCTCATCGATGCGGTCCACGTGCTCAGCGACGCCTTCGACGATCTGCACCGAGTACTCCGGCAGCGAGGTCTGCGTACCCGGGTGGGCGATTCGGTCCGCCAGGACCTGGATCATCACCGCCCGCACGTCGCCAACCGGGGGTGCGCCCTCTCCGCCTCCCTCGCCGGCGGAACTGCGGATGCGCTGATCGGCCTCGTAGAGCACGTCGAGGGCCCGTTTGCGGGCCTTGCTGCGGGCGCTCACCTCAGCCGCTCACGCGACCGAGGTACTCCCCGCTCCGGGTGTCCACCTTCACCGTGGTGTCGGCGTTTACGAACAGCGGTACCTGGATCTCGTATCCGGTCTGCAGCGTGGCCGGCTTGGTCCCGGCGGAGGAACGGTCGCCCTGCAGGCCGGGCTCGGTATAGGTGATGGTCAGGTTCACCGACGGCGGGAGCTCCACGTACAGCGGGGTCCCGTCGTGCATCGCCACGATGACCTCCTGGCCCTCGACCATGAAGTTCGCGGCATCGCCCACGATCGAGGCCGATACCGGGAACTGCTCGTAGTCACTGGTGTCCATGAAGACGTAGTCCTCGCCGTCGGCGTACAGGTACTGCATGTCCCGCTTGTCGACGTTGGCGGTCTCCACCTTCACACCGGCATTGAAGGTCTTGGAGACCGTCTTGCCGGAGAGCACGCCCTTGATCTTGGTACGCACGAAGGCCGGTCCCTTTCCGGGCTTGACGTGCTGGAACTCGACCACGGACCACAACTGTCCGTCGATCTTGAGCACCATGCCGTTCTTCAGGTCGTTCGTCGTGGCCACACGTGGTCCTTCGTCGTGGAGGGGAAAGGGCGCCTCAGCCTAACGCGTCCAGGCCCCACAGTGCGCCCAGGCCCACCGCGGCCGCCCAGAGTCCTGAGGCGAGGGTGCCGATGATGAAGCGTTCGGAGACCCCCGTGGCGGTGTTGAGTTCGGGGAAGCGGCCCAGCCCCTTGACCGCGACGACCACGGCGATCGCGGCCGGGTACCCGGCCAGAATGGCTCCGGTGATCGCCAGTCGCTCCAAGATGCCGATCCAGGTGCCCCCGCGCAGCACCTCTTCCGGGCGCATCATCGGTGCACGGCAAGCCCCGGGGTGCGCAGCACCGGCCGCGGCAGGAGGGCCATCGTCGGCAGGGACCTCGGCTTCCCCGTCGACGCGTTCTGCCCGATCGACGCGTTCGGCTCGTCGAAGCACCCAGACCGTCACCGGGTAACCCACCCCGGCCGACAAACACAGTGCCGCCAGCACCACCAGTACGGTGAACAGCACCGTCATCGCCCCTCCCCGTGGGCGTCGGCGGACCGGTCCAGTCCGGCCAGCAGGCGTGCGGCGAGTGGGTGCACCGCCTGCTCCTCGCTCCACAGCGCCACCCGCAGCCGCTGCCCGACCGCCTGCGGGGTGATGCCCAGTTCGGTCGCAACCGCCCGCTGACTCCCGGCGCCGTCGCGCAGGAGGTCGGCCACCTCCCATCCGGCGTCGCTGCGCCTGCGCACCACTGCTGCGAGAAGCTGCACGAGCGCCTCGGCCTCATCGGCGGCCCCCTCATCGACGCCGTCGGCCACCACCGCAAGCGGTACGGTGACCGCCTTGCTGCTGGCCCGCTCCACCGCGGTGCGGGCGCACACGAACGCCGCGCCGGAGGAGGATCGGGCCTCCTCGGCCAGGTCCACCGCACCGATACCGATGCCCACCGCCCAATCCTGGGCCCGGGTCAGCTCCAGCGCGGAAGCCAGCACCACCGGCGCGGAGTCGAACACCGCCTGGATCTCATCGCCCACCGTCCGCTGGAACGGCAGCACCACGTCCTGGGCCGGGATCGCCCGGGCCATCCGCCGCAGAATCTGCTCGACCTTGTCACCGGTCCTGCTGGAGGCGTCCTGGTCAGCCGTGATGACAAACATGTGAACAGGCTAGAGGCTTGATTCGATCAAATCAAGGTTTTGTCCTTTATCGCCCAACGCATGCAGGGCAAGCCGGTAGGAGTGCGCCCCGAACCCGGCTACGGTGCCCGAGGCCACACCGGCGATGACGCTGGTGTGTCGGAAGACCTCCCGGCTCGCCGGGTTGGACAGGTGCACCTCGATCAACCGCCCGCCGGCGTCGGTGACCTGTTTGGCCGCGTCGCGCAGCGCATAGGAGTAGTGCGTGAAGGCGGCCGGGTTGATGACCACGTCGGTGCCGTCATCGGCTGCGGTGTGCAGCAACCGCACCAGTTCGGCCTCGTCATCGCTCTGGTGCCACTGCACGCTCAGGCCCAGGTCCGCGGCCCACCCGGTCACGGCGGAACGGAGACGCTCGGCGTCCCAGCGCCCGTAGATCTCGGGCTCCCGGGCGCCCAGCCGGGACAGGTTGGGTCCGTTCAGGACCAGCACGGTAGCCACCCTCGAATCCTAGGGCGCCACAGCCCCGGAGGTGCTGACCGACTCGAATGCGGCCACGAGTTCCTCCTCGTCCGGGCCCTGCAGCCGTACCGGGGCACCGATGCCCTCCAGGATCACGAACCGCAGCACACCGCCCCGGGCCTTCTTGTCGCGGCGCATCGCCTCGGCCAGCCGTGTCCAGGGCGCCCCGTCGTAGTGGATCGGAAGCCCGAGACTCGTCAGGACCCGACGGTGCCGCTCCAGCACGTCCGCACCAAGATGGCCGGTGCGCCAGGCCAGTTCGGCCGCGAAGACCATCCCCACCGCGACCGCGTCGCCGTGGCGCCACCGGTATGACTCGGCGTTCTCGATCGCGTGGGCCAGGGTGTGCCCGTAGTTGAGGATCTCGCGTTGGTCGGCCTCGCGCAGATCGGCGCTGACCACCCGGGCCTTCACCGTGATCGCCCGGTGCACCAGCTCGGTCAGGACCGCACCGGCCGGGTCCAGTGCCGCAGCGGGGTCGGACTCGATCAATTCCAGGATCGCCGGGTCGGCGATGAATCCGCACTTGACCACCTCGGCCATCCCGGCACGCAGGTCCGCCTCGGGCAGGGTGCCCAGCAGGGCGGTGTCGCACAACACCGCCAGCGGTGAGTGAAAGGCGCCCACCAGGTTCTTCCCGGCCGCGGTATTGATCCCGGTCTTGCCTCCCACCGCAGCGTCCACCATCCCCAGCAACGTGCTGGGCAGGTGCACCACCCCCACGCCCCGCAACCAGGACGCGGCGATGAACCCGGCCACATCGGTGACCGCACCCCCACCCAGGCCGACGACGACGTCGGTGCGGGTGAACGCGTGCTCGCCGAGCAGGTCCCACGCCCGGGCGATCACCGGTAGTTCCTTGGCGGCCTCGCCGTCCGGCAGTTCCATCGACACCACGCTGCGACCGGTGGCCCGCACCTGGTCGGCCAGGTCGGCGGCGGCGCCGCCCAGTGCCCGGGCGTGCACCAGCAGCACCTGGGCGGCTGCGCCGGGCAGGTGCCCGGGCAGCGCGGTGCGCAACCCGGTTCCCACCTGCACCGGGTAGCGGTGCTCGGCATCGACCCAGACGGTGTTCATCGGTGCTCCAGCACCGCCAGGATCGCATCGCGGGACTGGGTGGGGCTCAACCCTGCGGTGGAGACCTCCGCGTCGGCCACCTCCAGGTAGAGCGGGCGCCGGGCCTGCATCAACTCCTGCCACTGGCGGCGCGGGCTGCCCACGAGGAGCGGGCGGGCGGTGTTCAGCCCGACCCGTTTGGCCGCATCGGCCAGGCCCACGGACAGGAAGACCACCGTATGCGCAGCCAGATCGGCGCGGGTGCGTTCGTCGAGGATCGCGCCACCGCCCAGGGCCAGCACGCCCTCGTGGGTGGCCAACGCCTCCTGGACCGCGCGGCGTTCCATCTCCCGGAAGGTCTCCTCGCCATCGACGATGAAGATGTCGGAGATGGTCCGCCCGGAGGTCTGTTCCACGATGGCGTCGGTGTCGGCGAACGGAACCTCGAGCACCTCGGCGACCATGCGTCCGATGGTGGACTTTCCCGCGCCCGGCGGGCCGACCAGCACCGCGGCGGTCATCGCAGGTGCTCCGGGATCGTCTGCAGGTAATGCTCGAGGTTGCGGCGGATCTCGGGGAGGGAATCGCCGCCGAACTTCTCCGTCAGCGCCTCGGCCAGCACCAGCGCCACCATCGCCTCGGCGATCACCGCCGCGGGCGCAGCGGCGCAGACGTCGCTGCGCTGGTGGATGGCCTTGGCCGCCTCGCTGCTGGTGGTGTCGATGGTGTCCAGCGGGCGAGGCACGGTGGAGATCGGCTTCAGCGCCCCACGCACCCGCAGCACCTCCCCGTTGCTCATCCCGCCCTCGATGCCGCCGGCTCTGTTGGTGCGCCGCCGAACGCGGCCACCGACCCGCTCGATCTCGTCGTGGGCCGCGGAGCCACGCCGTCGCGCGGTGGCGAAACCGTCACCGATCTCCACGCCCTTGAACGCCTGGATGCCCATCAGCGCGCCCGCGAGGCGGGCGTCGAGCTTGCGGTCCCCGTGCACGTAGGAGCCCAGCCCGGGCGGCAGTCCGTAGGCCAGTACCTCCACCACTCCCCCGAGGGTGTCCCCGTCCTTCTTCGCGGCGTCGATCTCGGCCACCATCCTCGCCGAGGTCTCCGGGTCGAAGCACCGGATCGGATCGGCGTCCAGCGCCGGCACGTCCGCCGGGGTGGGGCGCGCGGCGTCGTCCGGCAGTTCCACCTCACCCACGGCCACCACCTGGGAGACCAGTTCGATCCCCGCGCTCTGCCGCAGCAGGGCTTCGGCCACGGTGGCGAGGGCAACCCGGGTGGCGGTCTCACGCGCTGAGGCCCGCTCGAGCACCGGCCGGGCCTCGTCGAAGCCGTACTTGATCATCCCGGTCAGGTCGGCGTGGCCGGGCCGGGGCCTGGTCAGCGGCCTGTTGCGGGCCACCTCGCGGGCGTCACCGGTCCCGGCGTCCACCTGCAGCAGCGCCGGATCGACAGGGTCGGCCGCCATCACGTGCTCCCACTTGGGCCACTCGCTGTTACCGATCTCGATCGCCACCGGTCCACCCTGGGTCCGGCCATGGCGCACCCCACCGAGCAGTCGCACCGCATCGGCCTCGAACGACATGCGCGCGCCCCGGCCGTACCCCAGCCGGCGCCGGGCCAGGCGGTCCTGGATCTGCGCGGTAGTCAGTTCCACCCCTGCCGGGATTCCCTCGATCACCCCGACGAGCGCCGGTCCGTGGGACTCGCCTGCGGTCAACCATCTGAGCATCCGTCCATCCTCCCACGCCGGGTCCGGCCCGATCACCCGCCGTCCGCGCTGTGGACCAGGCCGGTGCCGGCTCCCCGACGGCACGGCGGATCGCCCCGGCACGATCGATGCGGTTGGATCGGGACATGGACGCCGAACTGGCCGAGATCCGGGACTTCCTGGCCGCACACGAGCCGTACCAGGATCTCCCCCCCGAACTGCTGGACGAACTGCCCCGGTCCCTGGAGGTGGCCTACTTCCGACGCGGAACGGTCGTGGTCGAGCTCGGAGCGGGGAACGATTACGTGCACATCCTGCGCTCCGGGGCCGTGGACATCCTGGACTCCCTGGGTGCCCTGGCCGATCGGGACGAGCCGGGCAGTTCGTTCGGGTTGTCCTCGGTGCTGACCGCCGGTCCCTCGCTCTACCGGATCGTGGCGGTGGAGGACTCGCTGTGCTACCTGCTGCCCGCCCGGGACTTCCGGCGGTTGATGGCGCGATCGGATGCGTTCGCCCAGTTCTTCATGCGCCAGCAGGTGGGCCGGCTGCGCGATACGGTTCCCACCGTCCACGTGCAGGACCCGGGCAGCGCATTGCTGCGGACCCGGATCAGTCAACTCGTGCACCGCGCCCCGGTCACCACCACCCCGACGGCCACCGTTGCCGAGGCCACCGATTTGATGGAGGCAGAAGGGGTCTCCGCGCTCCTGGTCACGGAGAAGCAGGACCTGGTCGGGATCTTCACCGACCGGGACGTGCGCTCGCGGGTGGTGGCCCGTGGCCTGCCGGTCTCCACCGCGGTCTCGACGGTGATGACGCCCGACCCGGTCACGATCCCCTCGGACCGGCTGGCGATGGAGGCGCTGGCAGAGTTGACCCTGCACGGCTTCCATCACCTCCCGGTGATCCACAACGGCGGGCTCCTCGGTGTCATCACCGCCGGGGACCTGATGCGCTTGGCCCGCGACAACCCCACCCTGTTGCTGACCGAGATCACCAAGCAGACCTCGACGCGCGCCCTGGCGGCGGTGGTCTCGCGGCTACCGCAGGTGGTCAGTTCCGCCACGAGTACGCACGCCGCGCCGGGTGATGTGTCGCGGCTGATCACCGCGGTGGCCGACGGCGTCACCCGCCGGTTGCTGCACCTGGCCGAATCCGACCTGGGCCCGCCCCCGATGCGGTACTGCTGGGTGGTCCTGGGGTCCCAGGGCCGGATGGAGACCGGGTTGCACTCGGACCAGGACAACGCCCTGGTCCTGGCCCGCAGGCCGGACCGTGCCGAGAGCCGCTACTTCGCCGAACTGGCCGAGCGTGTGGTCGATGGCCTGGAAGCCAGTGGGTACCCGAGGTGCCCGGGCGACATCATGGCCACCAACCCCCGGTTCCGGGTTCCGGTGGACCAGTGGCGCAACTACCTCATCCACTGGATCGGGGATCCGGAGCCGCAGGCCTTGTTGCACGCCCAGATCTTCTTCGACATGCGCCCGGTGTCCGGCGATCGTTCCCTGTTCGAGCCGATCCGACAGGTCGAGCTCGAACGGGCCCCGCAATCCCGGCTCTTCCTGGCCCACCTCGCCCATGCCGCCCAGCGGACCAAGCCCCCACTGGGATTCTTCCGCGAGTTCGTCCTGGAGCGATCGGGAGAGCAGCGTGCCACCTTGGACATCAAGGCCGGCGCACTGGCGCCGATCACCCAGATCGCCCGGCTGTCCGCGCTGGCCTTGGGACGGCGTGCGCTGAGCACCGTGGACCGGTTGCAGGCCGCGGCCGGTACCCGAGTTCTCTCGGCGGACCACGCCGCGGATCTGGTCGATGCCCACGAGTTCGTCACCGCCCTGCGCACCAGGCACCAGGTCGAGCAGCATGCGCGCGGGCAGTCGCTGAACTCCCGGGTACTGCCCGCGCAGTTGTCCCCGTTCGAACGACGCCACCTCAAGGGTGCCTTCGCCGTGGTGCGGCGCGTCCAGGCCACGCTCCCCTACCTGTACCGCACCGAGATGGTCTCCTAGATCATGGTCACCTGGTTCGCCGACTCCCTGCATCGCCGCCGGGCCAGGGCCGCACAGGATGCACGCGGTCCCCTGGCGCGTTACTACCGCGAGCCGGCGCCCGCGGACTCCACCCCCGCCGGCGACCTCGCCGTGCTGGCCCTGGATCTGGAGTGCACGAGTCTGGACCTGGACTCCGCCGACATCCTCAGCATCGGTTGGGTGCCGGTGCAGGAACGGCGCATCCTGCTCGGCCGCGGCCGCCGGGTGGTGGTCAACCCGGGCCGGGAGGTGGGGCCGAACGTGACCGTGCACGGCCTCACCGACGATGTGGTGGCCGCCGGAGCGCCGCTGCCGGAGGCGGTCGAACAGATGCTGCACGCATGCAGCGGACGGGTCCTGGTAGCCCACCACGCCACCATCGAGACCACCCTGCTCTCCCGTGCGTGCGAACTGCTGTACGGCGCCCCGTTCGTGCCGCCGGTGATCGACACGCTCGCGCTGCAGCGCCGGATCCTGGGCTGGCACCGGGGCGATCAGGAGAACACGGGCCTGAACCTGGCGGCGGCGCGCGGGCGGTACGGGCTGCCCCGGTACGCCGCCCACGACGCCTTGACCGACGCGATCGCCTGCGCCGAGTTGTTCCTGGCCCAACTCTCCCACTGGGGCACCTCGGGCGGGCCGACACTGCGGACGCTCAGGCTCCGCTGAGCCGTCGGCTTGCGGGCCGGTGCGCCGTCATGACCCTTGTCTCCTCATCCGCCGAATACCGCGCCGCCCCAGACCAGGCCCACCACTGACCCGAGGATCATCCATGGTCCGAACGCCACCTGGGTCTTCCGGTCGGCCCGGGCCGTGACCAGTAAACCCACGGCGAACAACCCCCCGAGCACGAACGCAGCGATCGTGCCGGTGAGTACCTCCTCCCAGCCGTACCAACCGAGCACCACGCCGAGCAGGCCGGCGAGCTTCACATCCCCCATCCCCATCCCGGAAGGAGAGATCAGCGCGAGCACCAGGTAGCCGGCGGCCAGTGCCGCACCGGCGAGAACGGAACGCCACAGGTCGGAGTAGTCCCCCTCCACGACACCAAGCACCGCGAAACAGCCCAGCGCGATCGGATAGGGCGGAGTGAGGAGGATGTCGGGCAACCGGTGCGCGGCCAGGTCCACCACCACCAGCAGGGAACAGGCCAGTGCCACTGTACCCAGCACGAGAAGCTCCAACACGCTATCAGCCCAGGAGGCCGCCCCGGCACCACCCAGCGTCGCCAACAGCGGGTGCAGCCCGCTGCGCAACCAGACCGACTCGGTCCGGGCCAGGGAGACCAGCCAGGGGGTGAGCGCCATCGCGGTCAGGCCGAACATCCCGGCCACTCCGACGACCACCACCGGCCCCATCAGGACCGCTCCGCCAGTGCCCGCTCCAACGCAACGCGCATCACCTCGGTCGGTGCGCTGCGTCCGGTCATCAGGCGCACCTGTTCCACCCCCTGGTGCAGCAGCATCAGGTGCCCGCCGGCCACCGGCGCGCCCCGCGCGGCCCAGGCGCGGCCCATCGCGGTCGGCCAGCCGTCGTACACCACGTCCAGGAGCACCTGCTCGGCATGCACATCGGCCTCGAGGATCAACGGGACCAGGGAGTCCGCGGCGCCCCGGGGTGCGGTACTGACCACCGCGTCGGCGCGCAGCAGCGCCTCGTCGGCCCTGGGTGTGCCCCAGGTGAGCAACGACGGCGACACCCCCATCCGTGCCGCGGCCCGCACCACGGCGCCTGCGCGCCCGGGTGAGCGCACCACCACCGCAGGGGAGGTGATTCCCAGCTGGCCCAGCGCCGCCAACGCTGCACTCGCAGTGGCTCCCCCACCCAGGATCACCCCGGTACGCGGCTGCCACTGTGTGGGCGCCACCTCTGTCAGTGCGGTCACGATGCCGTATACGTCGGTGTTCGTTCCTACCCGGACCCCGCCACCGGGGAACAGCACGGTGTTGACCGCCCCGACCACCTCGGCGAGCGGCTCGATGTGATCCACCGAGCGCAGCGCCACCTGCTTCAGGGGCATCGTCACCGACAGCCCGGCCCAGCTGGGATCGAGCCCGGTAAGGAAAGCGGTGAACCGATCCTCGGTCACGTCGTGCCGCTCATACGTCCAGTGGGTCAGGCCCAGTTCGGCATAGGCGGCCCGGTGCAGCACCGGTGAGAGCGAGTGCGCCACCGGATGGCCGAGCACCGCTGCGCGGCGCGGGTCGGGCATTGCTCAGTCCTCGCCGTCCTCGTCCTCGTCCCCGTCCTGCTGGGCGAGCCACTCCCGGTACAACTCCTGGTTCTGCCGGTGCTCGTCGATGTCGTCGGTGAACCGGGTCTCGCCGGTGTTGGGGTTGACGGTGACGAAGTAGCACCAGTCACCCTCCGGCGGGTTCAGCACAGCGTCGATAGCCGGTTCGCCCGGTGCACCGATCGGGGTGGGGGGCAGGCCCGCCACGCGACGGGTGTTGTAGGGGTGGTCCTCCTGCCACTCACTGCGGGTGATCTCCCAGGCCGGCTTGTTCAGACCGTAGGCGTAGGTGGTGTCCATCCCCAGGGTGCCGTCACCGGAGCAGCCGGCCAGGCGGTTCTCGACCACGCGGGCCACTTGGCCCCAGTGCTCGGGGTTGTTCACCTCCAGTTCCAGGATGGAGGCAATGATCAGGGTGTCCTGCCACTCGTCCTCGGGGACCTCGCGCTCCTCCAGCTGGCGCACGGTCAGGTCAACCATCTGCTGCAGCAGTTCCGCCGGCTCGGTGTCGGTCTCCACGGTGTAGGTGGACGCGAACAGCCAACCCTCGATCTCACCCTCGGCCGCATCCGGGAGTTCGGCGGCTGCGAACTCCTCGGCGGCGACCTCCACATCCTCCAGCGGCACCTCCAGCCGGGCGGCGACACGTTCGTAGATCTGGGTTGCCCGCCAGCCCTCCGGGATGGTCACGGTCAGGTCCGCGCGACTGCCGGGGTCCAGCAGTGCCTGCACCGCATCGACCGAGGCCATCTCCTCGCGCATGGTGTAGGTGCCGGCCTGGATCTGGACGGCCTGGGGGTTGTTGTTGTACGCCTCGGTGAAGGCGCCGACGGTGGCCACCACGTTGGCCTCCACTAGTGTGCGCCCGATGTCGGTGCCAGTGTCGCCGGTGTTCACCACGACCTCGACCTCGCCGGATCCCGGACCGGGGAAGTCGGTGACCTCCGGCTCCTCCGGAGACCCCTGGAACAGGGGGCGGATCAACACGAACGCACCGCCCAACAGCAGCGCGATCGATGCGACCATCACCACGAAGGTGATAGCGTTGCGCCGCCGCTGGGCCCGGCGCTTCGCGGCACGCTCCCGACTGGCCCGGCGCTGCCCGGTGGATGTCTCGGCAGCGGGGGTCTCCTCGGTGCCGAATTGTTCATCGAACAAGTCGGTCACGTCCGCGCCTCCTCATCGACCGGTGGATCCTCACACACCTTAACGACTTCACCGACCTCCCGACCGCCACGCATGGCGTCCAGGGCGCTCTGCAGGATCACAGTGGCCGCGACCTGGTCCACCACCTTGCGGTGTTGCTTCTGACGCCGCCCGGCGCTGTGAAGTTGGGCGTGCGCGGTGACGGTGCTCAACCGCTCGTCGACCAGGCGCACCGGTACGGGGGCGATCGCGGCTGCAACCCTTGCGGCGTACGTCCGGGCATCCCGGGCCGCAGTTCCCTCCTGACCCGACATGTGCAGGGGCAGGCCGACCACGACCTCGATCACCCCGGCCTGGGCGACCTGCTGCGCGATCGCGGCCACGCCGTCGTCGTCCCGGGCCCGTACCAGGGTTCGGTCGGGCGTGGCGAGCAAGCCCTCGGGGTCCGACAACGCCAGGCCCACCCGGACCTTGCCGGCGTCCACGCCGAGACGCACGCCGGTGCGCACCGGGGCCGGATGGTCTGGCGTCTCAGGCATCATCACCGCCCAGATCGCTGATCAGTGCGGACAGTGCGGCGCCTACCGCCCCCGGGTCGGTACCGCCGCCCTGGGCGATCTCATCCTTACCGCCGCCACCGCCGCCGAGCACCCGGGCCGCGGTACGCACCAGGGCGCCGGCCTTGACGCCGGCAGCACGGGCCGGCCCCGTGGTGGCCACCACGATGACCGGACGGTCGTTGCTGACCCCGGCCAGCGCCACGACCGCCGGGGTGTCGGCGCCCAGCCGCTCGCGCACGTCGAGGACCAGCGAGCGCAGTGCGTCGGTACCGGAGATCTGTCCGGTGTCGGCGGCGACCACCTGCACCGTACCGACCTTCCGGGCGCGTCCGGCCAGTTCCCCGGCCCCGGCCAGCAACTGGGCCGAACGCATCTTGTCCAGTTCCCGTTCGCTCTCCTTGAGCTTGCCCAGCAGGCCCGAGATCCGCTCGGGCAGCTCCTCCGGCCGTGACCCGACCAGTTGCGTGAGCTGGCCCAGCAGCACGCGCTCCTTGGCTCCCTGGGCGTAGGCGCCGTAACCCACCAGGGCATCGACGCGACGGATCCCGGAGCCGATCGAGGACTCCCCGAGCAGGGTCACCTGCCCGACCTCGCCGGAGCGGCGCACGTGGGTGCCTCCGCACAGTTCCTTGGACCAGTCCCCGTCGATGGAGACCACCCGGACCCGGTCGCCGTACTTCTCCCCGAACAGCGCGATGGCCCCCTGCTCGCGCGCCTCGTCCTGGCTCATCACCTCGTCGGTGACGTCAAGGTCCTCGATCAGGCGCAGGTTGACCCGCTCCTCGATCTCGGAGACCACCGAAGCGGGTACTGCCGAGCCGTGCCGGAAGTCGAACCGCATCCGGGACGGGGCGTTCTCGGATCCGGCCTGGGTGGCCTGGGTGCCCAGGAACTCGTGCAGCGCCTTGTGCACCATGTGGGTGGCGGTGTGGGCCTGGGCGATCTGGCGGCGGCGCTCGGTGTCGATCGCGGCCACGCCGGTCTCGTCCAGCGCCAGGGTGCCCTCCAGCAACCGGCCACGGTGCACCGACAGCCCGGTGACCGGGCTCTGCACGTCGGCGACGTCGACGATCCCGCCGCCGGAGAAGTTGATGGTGCCCTGGTCGGCGAGCTGACCGCCGGCCTCGGCGTAGAAGGGGGTACGGTCCAGCACCACCTCCACATCGGCCGGCGCCTGGGCCGAACGCACGGGTTCGCCGTCCACCAGCAGCCCGATCACACGGGCCTCGGCCACGGCGTCGGTGTACCCGAGGAACTGCACCGGTGCATCGAGCCGGCGAGCCAGGTCGGCGTAGGTGGCGACCTCGACCTGGCCGGTCTTCTTCGCCAAGGCATCGGCACGGGCGCGTTGGCGCTGCTGTGCCATCAGGTCGGCGAACCCGGCCTCGTCCACGCGGACACCCTGCTCGGCGGCCATCTCCAAGGTCAGGTCGATCGGGAAACCGTAGGTGTCGTGCAGTGCGAACGCCTGGTCTCCTGACAGTTCCGGGGTTCCCGAGCCGGATTCGGACCGTGCGCGCGACACCGCGGTGTCCAGGATGGTGGTCCCGGTAGTGAGTGTGCGCAGGAAGGCCTCCTCCTCGGCGTAGGCGACCTGACTGATCCGGTCGAAGTCCTGCGCCAGTTCGGGGTAGGACGGGCTCATCGCGTCACGCGAGACCGGGAGCAGTTCGGGCAGCGCGGCCGTGTCCACACCGAGCAGCCGTGCGGCCCGCACGGCGCGGCGCACCAGGCGCCGCAGTACGTACCCACGGCCCTCGTTGCCCGGACGGACGCCGTCACCGATGACCATCAGGGCCGAACGCACGTGGTCGGCGATCACCCGCAGCCGCACGTCACTCTCGGGGTCGGCGCCGTAGCGCTTGCCGGAGATCTCCTCCATCCGGGAGATGACCGGGAAGACCTCGTCGATCTCGTACATGTTCTGTTTGCCCTGGAGCAGGTAGGCGATCCGTTCCAGGCCGGCGCCGGTGTCGATGGACTTCTGCTCCAACGTCCCGACCAGCGGGTAGTCCTTGCCGGTGCCCTCCCCCCGGATGAACTCATCGAAGACCAGGTTCCACACCTCGATGTAGCGGTCCTCGCCCTCGGTGCTGCCGGGCCAGACCGCCTGGGCACCGCCGGCCGCCTCGGGACCGTACTCGGGGCCGCGGTCGTAGTGCCACTCCGCCGTCGGACCGGCCGGCCCGCCGCCCTGTCCGGTGTCCCAGAAACTCTCCTGCTGGGGCAGGCGCACGATGCGGCCCGGGTCCAGGCCCAGACCCTTCGTGAGCACTTCCAAGGACTCGGCGTCCTGGTCCCACAACGTCACCCAGAGACGGTCCGCATCGAACCCGTAGCCACCGGACTCGACCGAGCCGGTCAGCAGTTCCCAGGCAAGGTTGATCGCCCCTTCCTTGTGGTAGTCACCGAAGGAGAAGTTGCCGGGCATCTGGAAGAACGTGCCGTGCCGGGTGGTCCGGCCCACGTTCTCGATGTCATTGGTGCGCAGGCACTTCTGCACGCTGGCCACGCGCGGCCAGGGTGCCTTCTGGGTGCCCAGGATGTAGGGAATGAACGGCACCATCCCGGCGATCGTGAACAGGATCGACGGGTCGGGCGAGACCAGCGACGTGCTCGGCACGATCGCGTGGTCACGCTGCCGGAAGAACTCCAGCCAGCGGTTGCGGATCTCGGCGGTACGCATACGTCCTCGATGGGTGCTCTGGTTTGTCGATCGTCAGGGGGATGGCCCGGCGTCAGAAGAAGGCGTCCTCGTCGTCGTCCCAGCCGCGGGGCTCCTCGGCCCGGGCGGAGCGACGGTGGGCCCGGGCGCGCTCCTGTTCTGCTTCGCTGGGCAGCAGGGCCGCAGACAGGGCCGCCTCGTTCTCGGCCATCGACTCACGCAGGGTGGTGACGGCCTCCTTGAGGTTGCGAGCCATTGAACACACCGAGTCGGCGATGCCGGCGGGACTGACGGCGTGGGCGACCTCGCCGATCTGGCTGTTCACCTGCTGGACCTTGCGCAGCACCACCACCGAGGCCGCGACTCCCACGCCGATCCAGAAGAGGCGCTTCACGGCGTTCCCTTGCGGCCGAACATGGACCGGACCGCCAGGGAGAACGCGGCCACCTTGACCAGGGGAGCGCCGATGGTGGCGGCCACCAGGGAGGTCAGGGCCGAGACGTTCGTGCTCACCTCCGCGGCCGCGGTCGTGACGGTGTCCACCTTGCTCAACTGACTGTTGGTGGAGCGGATCGTCTCGGCGGTCTCATCGATGACCGGCAGTGTCTGGGTGGTGATGTTCCGGACCGAGAGGCGGGCCTCGTCCAGCACCCGCCCGAGTTTGAGGATCGGCACGGCCAGAAACCCCACCAACGCCACGAACGCCACGGCAGCGATCAGGCCGGCGATGTCTCCTACGGACATGACTCCTCCAATACTCACGATCCGGGCAACTGGTCAGACACTACCCGGGTTATAGACACCGGCGCCCCGGTACACGGCAAGGGCCATGAACCAGGGCGCCGGACAGATCGGGTGCCCGCGGGATCAGCGGGAGTAGTGCTCCACCACCAGTTGCACGTCGGCGGTGACCGGGACCTCGACCCGCTTGGGTCGGCGCACCAGTTCGAAGCTGAGCTTCTCCAACTGCACGTCCAGGTAGGCCGGAACCTCGGGCAGCACGTCCCGGTGGGCGCCGGCCGCGGCGACCTGGAACGGCACCATGGTCTGGCTGCGGGGCTTGACCTGCACCACCTGACCGGGCTTGACCCGGTAGGAGGGACGGTCCACCACCCTGCCGTCCACCAGGATGTGACGGTGCACCACAGCCTGACGGGCCTGGGCCATGGTGCGGCCGAACCCGGCGCGCAGCACCAGGGCGTCCAGACGCATCTCCAGCAACTCCACCAGGGACTCACCGGTCAGGGCCTGCTCGCGGCGTGCCTCCTCGAAGGCGCGGCGCATCTGAGCCTCACGCAGACCGTACTGGGCGCGCAGACGCTGCTTCTCCTTCAGTCGTACGGCGTAGTCGGACTCGGTCCGGCGGCGAGCGCGGCCGTGCTCACCCGGCGGGTAGGGTCGCTTCTCGAAGTACTTGACCGCTTTGGGGGTCAGGGGAATACCCAGGGCCCGGGAGAGCCGGACCTGACGGCGGGTTTGGTTCTTGCTGGCCATGTGTGTTGTGTTCTTCCTGTCGTGTTCTCGTGACGTCACACCCGCGGATCCGCTGGCGGCGCGGGTGTGGGGCCGACTCTGAGCGGAAGGACACCGGCTGTCTCGGCCGGTCGATTCTCGCCGCTGCTGGCTAGGACCCCAGGTGTGCCCGGACTGGGCAACTTCCCTAGTTTAGCGCACCGTGGCACGCCGTTCGATCAGCCTCGGACGTGGTGGTGCTCACCCGGGCCGGCCGGTCGGCCCGGCGGCCTCCCCCAGCGCGGGACCCGCCCACGGCCGTGCGATAGTGGCCCGCGTGAGGCAAGCACGGCCGGATCGACTCCCGCTGACCACCACGATCGCCTTCGGCCTGGTGGTCATCTGTGCCTTCGGTTCATGGCTGTACGGGTACGGGGTGCTACTGGAACCGATCCGCGTCGACACCGGGTGGAGCGAGTCGGTGCTGTCATCGGCCTACGGCATCGGCATGCTCGCGGTGGGGCTGGGCACCGTCACCGCCGGCCGGGTGGTGGACACCGTGGGGCCGCGGCCTGTCTTCGTGGTGTCCGCGGCCGGAGTGATCGCCGGCACCGCCCTCGTGGTCACCGCCCACACGCCCCTGGCCTTCGGTGCCGGGGCGGTCCTGACCCAGGGCTTCGTCGGCACTGCCGGCTACTACACCGTGGTGCACGCGACGATCGCCCGGCGGGTCCCGGCCGATCGGACCCGGGCGATCACCGTCAACACCATGTGGGGCGCCTTCGCCAGCCCGGTGTTCCTGCCGCTGCTGGGTTTCGTTGCCCAGGCTTGGGGTTGGCGACCCGCGATGGTGCTGTCCGGGGTGCTGGTCACGGGGAGCTTCCTGTTCGGGGCCGCGGTGAGCCCGTCGGGCAGCGGGGTCTCCCGGGGCGAAGCGGGCACACTGCGGGCCGCTCTTGCCGAATCGATCCGAGATGAGACGATGCGCCGCCTGCTATACGTGGCGGTGTGCTCCGGGGTGGCCTCCTCGGTGCTGTTCCTCTACCAGGTCCCGGCGATGGTCTCCGCCGGTCTCGTCCTCGGGCTGGCGTCGGCGTTGGCCGGCCTGCGCGGCTTGTTCCAATTGCTCGGCAGGCTGCCACTGCCGTGGCTGGTGAACCGGTACGGCGCCCGGCAGGTGTTCCAGGTGGGCTTGGCGTTGGTGGGCGCCTCCTCCCTGCTGCTGCTGGTCTCGGGCAATGTGGTGGTGGCCGTGGCCTTCGCCGTCGTCGCCGGTGCCTCCGTCGGTGCCTCCTCGACCCTGGAGAGCATCTACTCGGCCCAGGTGGTGCAGGTGCGCCTGATCGGGTTGTTCCTGGGGTTGTACTCGATGATCTGGGGGCTGGGTTCGGCCGTGGGCCCGGTCATCGCCGGGTTCGTGACCGAGGCCACCGGCACCCGGCTGCCGGTGTTCGTCGGTATCGCGATCATCGGGGTGCTGGGCGCGCTGTTCATCCCCCGCGACCCGGGTCGCACGGACCCCTGAGCGGGGCCGGGGCGCACCACCCGGCGGGATGGGTCCCGTTCACCCCGGTGTGATCGGACTAGGTGTCGGGTGCCTCCGGCTCGGTGCGGCCGAGCAAGGTCTCGATCCTCTCCAGGCGCTCGCTGATGGAGCGTTCGTATCCGCGGTCGCTGGGCCGGTAGTACCGCGCACCGCGCAACTCCTCCGGCAGGTACTCCTGGGCGGCGACCGCGTGCGGTTGGTCGTGGGCGTAGACGTAGTCGGCGCCGTGACCCAGGCGCTCCGCGCCGGCGTAGTGGGTGTCGCGCAGGTGCACCGGGACCGAACCGGACCGGCCGGCCCGCACATCGGCCAGCGCGGCGTCGATACTGCGGTAGGAGCGGTTGGACTTCGGGGCGGTGGCCACGTGCACCACCGCCTGGGCCAGGATGATGCGGGCCTCGGGCATCCCGATCATCGCCACCGCCTGCGCGGCGGCGACCGCGGTCTGCAGCGCGCTCGGGTCGGCCATGCCGACCTCCTCACTCGCCGCGATCACGATCCGCCGGGCGATGAAACGCGGATCCTCCCCGGCGTGGACCATCCGGGCGAGGTAGTGCAGCGCGGCATCGACGTCGGAGCCACGCATCGACTTGATCAGTGCCGAGGCCACGTCGTAGTGCTGGTCCCCGGCCCGGTCGTAGGCCACCGCGGCCACGTCGATGGCCCGTTCCACCGCGGACAGGTCGATCTCGGTCTGCCCGCCGGCGCTGGCGGTGCCCGCGGCGGCCTCGAGGATCGTCAGGCCCTTGCGCGCATCCGCACCGGCCAGCCGGCGCAGGTGCGCCCGGGCGTCGGCGGCAAGGCTGAACCGGCCCTTCAGACCACGCTCGTCGGCCAGGGCCCGGGTGAGTAACTCGTCGACGTGCTCGGGCGCGAGTGGGTGCAGGGTGAGCATCAACGACCGGGACAGCAGCGGGGAGATCACCGAGAAGCTCGGGTTCTCGGTGGTGGCCGCCACCAGGGTGACCCACCGGTTCTCCACCGCCGGCAGCAGCGCGTCCTGCTGGGTCTTGGAGAACCGGTGCACCTCGTCGACGAACAACACCGTCTCCACGCTGCCGGCCAGCCGGCGCCGGGAGTCATCGATCACCGCCCGAACGTCCTTGACCCCGGCGGTCACGGCGGAGAGTTCGACGAACCGCCGCCCACCGGCACGTGCCACCAGGTAGGCGATAGTGGTCTTTCCGGTACCGGGCGGACCCCAAAGAATCACCGACGACGGCGGCAGCGAGCCCGCCTCCGACGGCGTCACCAGGCGGTTCAGCGGGGCGCCCGGGGCCAGCAGGTGGTCCTGGCCGAGCACCTCATCGATTCCGGCGGGGCGCATTCGCACCGCCAGCGGTGCCCGGTCATCCACCTGGGGCACCCCGGCCTCATCGGTGCTGACTGAGTCGAACAGGTCCACGACCCAAGCCTAGGCTGCCCCGTGACGGCACCGGTCCCGCGCGCGCCCCGGCCGCCATAGAATCACATCGTGTTCGACCGACTGGGGCGGCTGGCAGCCCGCTATCCGCGCAGGATCGTCCTGGCGTGGTTCCTCCTCACGGCGTTCCTCTTCACGCTGACGATGACCGGCTTCGGTGGCCAGGGCCTGTTCGAGCGGCTGCACTCCGGGGAGCCGACCGTGCCGGGTTCGGAGAGCACCGAGGCCCGCGAACTCCTCGATGAGCACTCCCCCAGCGGCGAGGAGATCTCCCTGATCGTGCTGGGGTTGGATCTGGACAACCCCGACGGGGTGGCCGAGGCCGGCCGGGCCGCAGCGACGCTGAACTCCCGGTTGCTCAACATCGATGGGGTGGACGGCGTCCTCAGCCCGTTCGTGTTCCCCGGCGGGCTGTCCGATCCCCGGGCGGCGGCACTGACCTCGGCCGACGCCGACGGGTTCCTGCTCACAGTCACCCTGCAGGTCGGCCTGGACCCCGAGGTGCACGACACCGCGGTGGCCGAGGTCACCGACCTGTTGCGGGACTTCCCCGGACGGGTCTCACCGGTGGCCTCCGGGATCGTGGCCAGCAGCGACCTGATGACCGAGGCGGTGATCTCCCAGATGGAGCGGGACCTGATCACCGGGGAGCTGGTCGCCCTGCCGGTCTCGCTGTTGATCATGGTGGTGGTCTTCGGTGGCTTCCTGGCCGCCGGGATGCCCCTGGCCGGCGCGCTCGCCTCCATCGCCGGCGGATTGGGAGCGCTGCTGGCGTTCAGCCACGTGATCGAGTTGGACTCGGTGGTGGTCAACGTGGTGACCATCCTGGGTCTGGGCCTGTCCATCGACTACGGCCTGCTGGTCGTCTCGCGCTTCCGGGAGGAACTCTTCCACGCCCATAGCGCCGAGCTGTCCGCCGCGGCCGCCGCGGCCGACGCCGTACCCGCCCGCCGGCGACGGCGCCGCTCCACCGGGGGCGATGACGTGGTGCGGACCGCCGTCCGGGCCACGCTGAGGACTGCAGGCCGCACGGTGAGTTACTCGGCCCTGATCGTCGCGATCTCGATCCTAGGCCTGCTACTGCTGCGCCCGGACATCCTGCGCTCCCTGGGAGCGGCCGGCGTGGCGGTGGTGTTGATCGCCCTACTCACCGCCATCACGCTGGTGCCGGCCCTCCTGGTGCTCATGGGCCGGCGGATGCTGAAACCGCCGCTGCTGCGGCGCGTCCCCGGCCTGCGGCGGATCGTGGCGGGTCTGGGCGACGTGCCCCCGGCCGATGGGATGTTCTCCCGCCTGGCCGGACGGGTGCAACGCCGTCCGTGGCTGGTGCTGGTGCTGGTCTCGATGCTGCTGGTGCTGGCCGCCTCACCGCTGATGAACCTGCAGTTGCGCAACTCCACCACCGAACTGCTGCCCAGCGACTCCGACCAACGCGACTTCCTGACGATCGTGAATGAGGATTACCCGCTGGCCGCAGCGCCCACGATGGGGGTGCTGGTGGAGGGCACCGAGGCCGAGGCGGACGGCCTGGGTGACCGGATCACCGACGTCCCCGAGGTCCTGGGCATCGACCCGGGCCAGCAGGTCGGCGCGGACTACGTGTTGCTCGGGGTGCGTGTGGATACCGATGACCCCGGTGGTCCCCTGGCCACGGACGTGGTCGAACAGATCCGGCAACTGCGCGGAACCGAGCCGTCGCTGCCGACGTTCTGGGTCTACGGGGAGGGTGCCAACCAGGTTGACTTCACCCAGGCCCTGCTGGACGGGCTGCCCTACGCCGCCGCCGTGGTTGTCCTGGCCGTCTTCATCCTGCTCTTCCTGATGACCGGATCCCTGCTGATCCCGGCCAAGGCCCTAGTGGTGAACCTGCTCTCGCTGGCTGCCTCGCTGGGGATCACCACCTGGATCTTCGCCGAGGGGCATCTGGAGGGCCTGCTCAACTTCACCTCGGTGGGTGGGCTGGAGTCCTACGTGGTGGCGGTGGCAGTGGCGTTCGGGTTCGGCCTGGCGATGGACTACGAGGTGTTCCTGCTCGCCCGGATCAAGGAGATCTACGACGCCACCGGCGACAACGATCACGCGGTGAAGTACGGCCTGCAGCGGTCCGGGCGGATCATCACCTCCGCCGCACTGGTCATCATCGTGGTGTTCCTGGGGTTCGTGGCCGGCGACCTGCTGGCCATCAAGCAGGCGGGCGTGGCCCTGGCCGTGACGGTCTTCATCGATGCCACGCTGGTCCGGATGCTGCTGGTGCCGGCCTCGATGACACTGCTGGGTCATTACAACTGGTGGGCGCCGCGCCCGATGCGCGCCCTGTACGCCCGGTTCGGCATCACGCACTGATCTCGCCGTGCCACCTCCAGGTGGACCGCGGCAACTCAGGTGCCCGCGGTTCCGTCGCGGTGCCTCGCCGCCTCAGGCGGCGACGTGCCGGGAGTCCAGTTCATGCCCGACGGCGTAGCCGAGCCGGGCGTAGAGCGCCTTGGCCCGAAGGTTGTCGGCGTACACACCGAGGCTGACCCGCCCGAATCGGGCCACCCCGGCGCGGGTGATGGCGGCGGTCAGGGCACTGCCCAGGCCGGAGCCGCGCAGATCCGGGCGGGTTCCGATGCCGCCCAGGTGCACCGCGTTCACCCAGTCGAAGGACCCGGCCACCGCGGCCAGTTCGGCGCCCCGCCAGATGCCGAACCAGGTGCTCCCGGGCCGGTCCGGCCCGAAGTGGGTTCCGGGTAAAGCCACCGCCTGCACCGCGTGGATCTGCCCGAGGTGCCGGGGGATCTCCAGGGGCACCACTTGGTCCTCGAGGGGGTGCGCCGGTGGTACCTGCTCGGTCCACATCCAGTCCCAGCGCCCCCGGCGCGGCAGGTTCCACCGGTCACGGAGAGCGGCCGGCAGCAGGTCCCAAGCACCCGGTGGCAGTGACACGCTCTGCGGCGTGAACCCGTGCAGCACCTCCTCGCTCCGGTTCGCCACCAACTCGGCCACCGCGCCGGGACCCCCGAGCGCCGTGATCGAGCGGGCCCGCCCCGGGTGGTGACCGGCCCGGGCGGCCATGCCCACCACCAGCGCACCCGTGGCGCACAGGTGCCGGGCCTCGTGCCAGCGCCAGCGGTCCCCGATCACGAACGGGTGCTGCGCCCACTGCGCGGGCAGGTCGGTCAGGGGTGGTGCGGACGGGGTCGGGCTACCGCCCACCGCCTGCTCCCGCGGATGCACCCTCGTCCCTGCCGCCGTCCCGATCCCCGTCGTCGCCACGCGCACCTGCCGGTGCCGGGCGGGCGTCCACGCCGGCCTCCTTGCGCTGCTGGGCGGTGATCGGTGCCGGCGCGTCGGTGAGGGGGTCGATCCCACCGCCGGACTTGGGGAAGGCGATCACGTCGCGGATCGACTCGCTACCGGCCAGCAGCGCCACCACCCGGTCCCAGCCGAAGGCGATGCCGCCATGCGGGGGCGCGCCGTAAGCGAACGCCTCGAGCAGGAACCCGAACTTCTCGTTCGCCTCCTCCTCCGACAGGCCCATGATCGCAAAGACGCGCTCCTGCACCTCGCGCTGGTGGATCCGGATCGAGCCGCCCCCGATCTCGTGTCCGTTGCAGACCAGGTCGTAGGCGTGGGCCAGGGCTGCGCCCGGGTCGTCCTCGAGAGTCTCCAGGAACTCCGGCTTCGGTGCGGTAAAGGCGTGGTGCACCGCGGTCCAGGCACCGGTACCCACCGCCACGTCCCCGGCAGCGACGGCCTCACCGGCGGGTTCGAACACCGGAGCGTCCACCACCCACAGCAGCGACCACGCGTCGTGGTCGATCAACCCGCACCGTTGCGCGATCTCCACGCGGGCCGCACCGAGGAGGGCCCGGGACGCCTTGACCGGTCCGGCGGCGAAGAAGATCGCGTCCCCGGGTGCGGCGCCCACGTGTGCGGCCAGGGCGTCCCGTTCGGTGTCGGAGAGGTTTTTGGCCACCGGGCCTCCGAGGGTGCCGTCGGTGCCGACCGTGACGTAGGCCAGGCCCTTGGCCCCGCGCTGGCGGGCCCACTCCTGCCAGGCATCGAACTGCCGGCGGGGCTGGTCGGCGCCACCGGGCATCACCACGGCGCCGACGTAGGGGGCCTGGAACACCCGGAAGGGAGTGTCGGTGAAGTACTCGGTGCACTCGGTCAGCTCGAGGTCGAAGCGCAGGTCCGGCTTGTCGGTGCCGTAGCGGGCCATCGCCTCGGCGTAGGTGATCCGCGGCAGCGGGGTGGTGATGGGCACGTCGATGAGCGCCCAGAGGGCAGTGACGATCCGTTCCGAGAGGGCGAGCACGTCCTCCTGGCTGACGAAGGCCATCTCGATGTCGAGTTGGGTGAACTCCGGTTGCCGGTCGGCGCGGAAGTCCTCATCCCGGTAACAGCGGGCGATCTGGTAGTAGCGCTCCATCCCGGCCACCATCAGCAACTGCTTGAACAGTTGCGGGCTCTGCGGCAGTGCGTACCACGAGCCGGGCTGCAGCCGCGCCGGCACGAGGAAGTCCCGCGCCCCCTCGGGGGTGGACCGGGTCAGCGTGGGAGTCTCCACCTCGACGAAGTCGTGGGCGGCCAGCACATCCCGGGCCGCCGCGCCCGCCGCCGAGCGCAGCCGCAGCGCGCGCGCCGGGCCCGGGCGGCGCAGGTCCAGGTAGCGGTGCTTCAACCGTGCTTCCTCCCCCACCGCCGCGCTCTCCTCCAGTGCCGTGGAGACCTGGAATGGCAGCGCGGCTGCGGAGTTGAGGACGACGACGTCGGTCGCGGTGACCTCGATCTCACCCGTGGCCAGGGCCGGGTTCTCGTTGCCCTCCGGTCGCGCCCCGACGGTGCCGGTGACCGAGAGCACGTACTCGCTTCGCAGGGGGTGGGCTACCTCCTCGTCCCGGATCACCACCTGCACGATGCCGCTGGCGTCACGCAGATCGATGAACGCCACCCCGCCGTGGTCACGGCGACGATCCACCCACCCGGCCAAGGTCACGGTGGAACCGGTGTCGGTGGTGCGCAGGGCACCTGCGGAGTGGGTGCGTAGCAACGGGTGGTCCTTCCTCATCGGTGCACCGGTCACGGCTTGACGCGGCGCACCGACGATCCTAGATCACCGCCGAGCCGGCTCGCCGTCTGGACCGTGGCCCCTCCCGGGCGGCCTGCACCGCCTCGGCGTAGCGTGCCCCGATCTGCGCGGCGCGCTGGGCCGGCGCCAGGACGGCCTCATCCACCCGGGAACCCACCGCCCGGGTGAGGTCGCGCACGGCGCGAGCGCCCCGCCGTCGGGCTCCGATGCTGGTTGCGATCCGGGAGATCCCGGCGAGGAGCAGACCGCCGGCCAGGCCGGCCAGGAACAGTGCGGTGGGCCACGGGATCGCCGGCAGCACGGCGCCGTGCTGGCCGAGCGGAACCGGGCCGAGTCGGGGCGGTGGACCGGTGGGAATCTGCAGGTAGCCGGCCGCTGCCAGCACACCGAGCCACAACGCGCCGGCGGCCAGCACCGCCAGCAGCACCCAGTGCAGCAAGGAGACCGCCGGCCACCACCGGGCCGGCCGGGGTCGCGGGGTGCTGCGTACCACCACGGCGTCCAGGGTGTCGGTCAGCGCCTCAGCGGGTACCTGTGCTGCGGTGCGCAGGTAGGTGTACCAGGGCTCGTGCGCATCCTGGGCGAGGGTGCGTCCGATCCGTGACAGGGCCGCGTCCACCCGGGCCACCTCGACCGCCCCCGGGTCCGGGCGTGAGGTGACGGTGGTCACCGGTTCCTGCTCCTCGCTCCGGTCTTCAGGCCCCCGGGGCATGATCTGCCTGGCCCGGTCCGGCTCGGTGGTGGGCAGGCGGAGCCTGCTGAGCGGGTCGGGTCGCAACCGCCGCAGCCAGCGGGTAACCGGCCACCCGGTGCGCGCCCGGGAGCGGTGCCGGAACGAACCCGCCACGGCCGCACCGACCCGGTCGACCCCGGCCGCCTGCGCCATGGCCGTGTGCACGTCGCGCATCTGGGCCGTGCTCAGTGATGCCGACGGCGGAGGCGGGTAGGCCCACGCGAGTTCGTCTGCGGCGGCGGTCACTTCGGCCGCCAGGCGGGCGTGCGCCGCCGTGCGGGCACCGGCGAAGTCGGTGACCACCTGCCGCAGCCGCGCCACGCCGGTCCCGGTGGTTGCGGAGGTGGCCAGCACGTGCGCCGGGGCGATCCCGTCCTTGGCCAGGCGTCGGTCCAGGTCCGCCAGCACCGCCTTGAGGTCTCCCGGGGCGAGCGTGTCGATCTGGTTCAACGCCACCACCGTGACCTCAGCATGCTGTGCCATCGGGCGCAGGTACCGAGTGTGCACCACAGCGTCGGCGTACTTCTGGGGGTCCAGCACCCAGACCAGCACATCCACCGCCTCGATCAGCGCGTCGGCGATGCGGTGATGGTCGGTGTGGACCGAATCGACGTCCGGCAGGTCCAGCAGGATCAAGCCCTCGGCCAGGTCGGGCTCGTGCCGGCGTTGGTCCACCTCGAGCCAGTCCAGCAAGGCGGCCCCCTCGGCGTCGCCGGAGAAGACCCCCACCGCGGTGGCCGTGGTGGGCCGGCGGGCTCCCACGGTGGCCGCCTTGGTTCCGCTGACGGAGTTCACCAGCGAGGACTTGCCCGACCCGGTGGCGCCGGCGAAGGCGACGACCGTGTGCGCGGTGGACAGACCCTGCCGGGCCGCCACCCGCTCCAGCACCGCCCGGGCCTGCTGCACCGGGCCGGGTGTGGGCAGGGTGGCGGGGTCCAACCCCTCCACCAGGGCGGTGGCTTGCTCCAGTGCGCCGATACGCGACGTCAGGTCGTCGCGACCGCGCCTCACGTGTCCATCCTCCCGCGCACCTGCGCCACTGCCTCGGTGAGCCGGGCGCGGGCGTCTCGGGGCTGGTCCGTGGGCACAAGTCGGGTGAACCGGGCGACCTCGGCGGCCATCAGGTCCTCTACCCGCGCGAGCAGATCAGTACGCGCGGCGGTGGTCAGCCGTCGCACGGCGTCGTCGCCGAAGACCGCCTCCAGGACCTTCTGGGCGACGACGGCGGTGCCACCGGCGACGGCCACCTCCCCTCCGGTCAGGCCACCGGTGGAGGCGAAGACGAGCACCATCAGCGCCACTCCGACGCCGTTCACCCCGAAGGCCAGCAACCGGGCGGTGGTGCGCTTCCCGGCACCCTCGGAGCCGACCAGTTCGAGCAGGTGCCGCTGCCATGCGCGGATCTGCTCGGCGGCCCGCTCGGAGAAGTCCGCACTCGCCCGCCCGGGCAGGGCCCGGGCAACCAGATCACGTCCGGCGCCGTCCCTGGCCCATGCCGCGCGGGCCCGCTCGGCACTGGCATCGGCGTGGGCGGTGAGCAGTGCGTGCAGCCCGTCGGTGATCGCCACCTCGACCTGCTGCTCCGGCGGGGGCCTCCGGGTCACATAGGCACTGACCCGGTCCCGGGCGCGGCCGATCCGGGACTGCAGTTTCTGGAAGAATTCCCCGGCGCCGACCAGGTCCTGCCAGCGGGCCAGCACCTCCCCGCGCAGCATCGCGCCGTCGCTGAGGGCCTCGCGCACCGCATCGGTGCGGTAGGCCTGCGTGGCAAGGGTGTGTAGATGCTGGGCTGCGGCGTGCTGGTCGGTGAGTGCCTCGATCAGGGTCTCGGCCTGGCCCAGGGCGTGGCCGGTGGCCCCGGTGAGGGTGCGGCGCACCACCTCACCCCGGGCCTGGGCGTCCGCGCTCAATCCGTGCAGCCAGTCGCGCACCGGTTGCGCCGCGCCGGCCGGCAGCAGGCCCTGGCTCGTCAGGTCGGACTCGGGGATGTCGAACAGGGGCGCCTCGGCCAGGCCGTTGCCGCGGAGCATCCGGGTCAGGTCGGTGTGCACTTCCTGCCGCACCCGGGGCGGGATCCGGTCCAGCACCACCGCGATGACCACGTTGCGCTCGGCCGCCAGGTTGAGGAGTTCCCACGGCACCGCGTCGGCGTACCGGTGGGCTGTGGTCACGAACAGCCACAGGTCGGCCGCGGCGAGCAGTTGATGAGCGAGTTCCCGGTTCTGTTCGACCACCGAGTCCAGGTCGGGGGCGTCCAGCAGCGCCAGACCCGCGGGCAGTGCCTCCGACGTCACCATCCGCAGGGCGGCGCGCCCCGGGGCTACATCCTCGGAGCCGGGTCGTGCGGTGGTCCCTTCGCCGTGGGTGCGCACCAGGGTCGGAAGCACCCGGTTCCCGGCGAACCATTCCCGGTCCTGCGGGTGGTGGATCAGCACCGGGCTGCGGGTGGTGGGCCGCAGGGCTCCGGAGGCACTGACCGGGGCACCGATCAGGGAGTTGACCAGGGTGGACTTGCCCGCCCCTGTCGACCCGCCCACCACCGCCAGCAGCGGTGCGTCCACGTCCGCGTAACGAGGCAACAGGTAGTCGTCGATCTGATCCAGCAGCCGCGACCGGTCCCGGGTGGCCGCCGCACTGGTCGCGGTGGTCAGCGGAAACTCCGCGCGGGCGATCGACGCACGCAACTGTCCCAGCGCTGCCTCCATACTGCGATCATGCCAGCCGGGCGTCGTCGCGGCACACGCGTGCCGACCGGCTCGCCGGCCCTGCGATGTGGCCGCGCGAAGGCCGGTGAGGTTGCGCACACTGCCGGGGCAGGCGGAGCGCTGGACGATACAGTGGTGGCTTCTGGAGCGCACGAGCCGCGCACAGGCCCTCCGATGGCACCTTCGTGGCCATCGACCGTGGTGCGAGAAGCGCATCGGCGGCGTCGGGCCGAGGCGGACGCGGACCAACCGGGTCTGCACAGTTCCACCTCGTCTGCGATTGGACACCGCCATGCCTGACGCCCGCACCCCTGCCACGAACAGTTTCGCGGACCTGGGTCTTGCCCCGCACCTGCTCACCGCGATCACCGAGATGGGCTATCGCGAGCCGACCCAGATCCAGACCGCGGCCATCCCGCCGCTGCTGGCCGGACGCGACGTCACCGGTGTCGCCCAGACCGGGACCGGCAAGACCGCCGCCTTCGGCCTGCCCCTGCTGGCCGCCGTCGACCCCGACCTGGCGGGCGTGCAGGCCCTGGTGCTGACCCCCACACGGGAACTGGCGATCCAGGTGGCCGACGCCCTGACCCAGATGGCCTCGACCTCCCCCGGCCTGGACGTGCTTCCCATCTACGGCGGCGCCTCCTATGTCACCCAGCTCCGTGCCCTCAAGTCCGGCACACAGGTGGTGGTGGGCACCCCCGGCCGGGTGATCGATCTGGCCGAGCGCGGCAGCCTGGACCTGAGCGGGGTCTCCTATCTGGTGCTAGACGAGGCCGATGAAATGCTGCGGATGGGTTTCGCCGAGGACGTCGAGGTGATCCTCACCCACACCGGTACCGACACCCCGAAACAGGTCGCCCTGTTCTCCGCCACGATGCCCTCGGCGATCCGCAAGGTGGCCCGGGAGCACCTGAACAACCCGGTCGAACTGGCCACGTCCGCTCCGTCCTCCACCACCACCATGATCACCCAGACCTACGCCGTGGTGCCGTTCCGGCACAAGGTGGGGGCGCTGTCCCGGGTGCTGGCCACGACCGCGGCCGATGCCACCCTGGTCTTCGTGCGCACCCGCGACACCGCCGAAGAAGTCGCCCTGGAACTGACGGCCCGCGGCACCCCCGCGGCGTCGATCAGTGGGGACGTGCCCCAGCGGGAACGCGAGCGGATCGTGCAACGACTGCGCAGCGGCGGCCTGGACGTGCTGATCGCCACCGACGTCGCCGCTCGTGGCCTCGATGTGGACCGGATCGGCCTGGTAGTCAACTTCGACGTGCCGCGCGAGGTCGAGGCCTACGTGCACCGGATCGGGCGCACCGGTCGGGCCGGACGCTCCGGTACCGCACTGACGTTCTTCACCCCGCGCGAGCGCAACCGGCTGACCGCGATCGAGCGGGTCACCGGCAGTTCGCTGCAGGAGGTGGACATCCCCACTCCGGCCCAGGTGAGCAAGCACCGCGCCCAGCGCGTGCTGGCCGAACTGGGCGAACGGATCGGCCGCGGCCGCCTGGACCTCTACCGCGAGCAGTTGCAGGCCTACACCGACGACGGCGCGGTCGAACCCCTCGAGGTGGCGGCGGCACTGCTGGCACTACAGGTGGGTGATGACGGCCCGGCCCCCCGCCAGGACCGCGCCGGAGGCGAGTCCGGCTCGGTCGGGGTGGCCGGCGGCGAGCGTTCCGGCACCGCTCGGCGCCAGGACACCGAGGCAGCATCGGCACACACCGGCCGCGATGAGCGGCCGGCGCGTGCCAGGTTCGACTCCGCCCGTTCCGAGGCCGACCGGCCCATGACCCGGCGCACCCCCGGGCGCACCTCTCGGGGCACGGTCTACCGGGTTGCCGTCGGGCACACCCACGGCGCCCGTCCCGAGGCGATCGTCGGTGCGATCACGAACGAGGGCGGGTTGCGCGGATCCGACCTGGGCAAGATCGAGATCTTCTCCCGCTTCTCGCTCGTGGAGGTCAACGCACAGGTCACCGACGAGGCCTCTCGTCGCCTCGACCGCGCGGTCGTGGCCGGCCGGCCGATGCACTTTCGTCCCGACACCGGAGCACCGGGCGGCACCAGCGATCGGGGCGGCGTCCGGCCCCGGCGCGGGCATGACGCCGGCAGCGGACGGCGTGCGATGACGAAGCCGGCGAGGGCAGCCAAAGCCCCCACGGCCGCCAAGCAGGGCCGCAAGCCCCGGCACACCGCTGCGCGGAGGCGCCCCGGCCGGCAGCGCTGACCACGGGCGGGTCCGGTGTGCGCGGCCGCGGGTTATGCCCGGCCGGCTGCGCCGGATCAGGCCCTGCGATCAGGCCGGAGCCGGTCCCGGCAGCACCCGGGGCCACAAATCGTCAGCCGGCGGTGTCCACGCGGCGGCGTCGGCGGCGACCTGCTCCCCCGACCGGATGTCCTTGACCTCGGCGCGCTCGCGCTGGGTCCCGGCGGGGAACCACACGAACGGGATGCCCCGCCGGTCGGCGTACCGGATCTGCTTGCCGAACTTCGCCGCGCTGGGAGCCACCTCCGCCGGGATGCCACGGGCACGCAACCCTGCCGCGTCGGCGTTGCTGCGGGCACGCTCGTCCTCATCGGTGACCGCCACGAGCACGGCGGCCGGTACCGACCGGGTGGCGTGCATCAGGCCCGCTGAGAGGACCCTGGAGGTCAGCCGGGACACTCCGATGGACAGGCCCACCCCCGGATAGGTGCGCCGTCCGTCGGTGGCCAGGGAGTCATACCGGCCCCCGGAACAGATCGACCCGAGGTCCTCGTGCCCCACCAGCACCGTCTCGTAGACGGTCCCGGTGTAGTAGTCCAGGCCACGGGCGATCCGCAGATCGGCGGTGACCACGCCCGGGACCTCGGCCTCGGCGGCGTCGACGAGTGCGCGCAGTTGCCCCAGGCCCTCCTCCAGCAGGGGGTGGCTCACCCCGAGGTTGCGCACCCGGGCTTCCACCTCCGCGCCGGTGCCACTGATCCGGGCCAGTTCGAGGGCAGCCTCGGCCTGGGACCGGGTCAACCCGATCTGGTCGGTCAGCACGGCCCGTACGCCGTCGTCGCCGATCTTGTCCAGTTTGTCGATGGTGCGCAGGGTGCCCTCGACGTCGGTGACCCCGACGCCCTCGTAGAACCCTTGGGAGACCTTGCGGTTGTTCACTCCGATGCGCACTGCCGGTAGGCCGTCGCCGGTGAGCGCGTTCAGCGCGTGCGCGGCCACCAGCACCGCCTCCACCTCGTAGTGGAAGGGCAGTTCATCGGCGCCGACCACATCGATATCGGCCTGCAGGAACTCCCGGTAGCGGCCCTCCTGGGGCCGCTCCCCGCGCCAGGCCTTCTGGATCTGGAAACGCTTGAACGGGAACTGCAACCGGCCGGCGTTCTCCACCACGTAGCGGGCCAGCGGCACCGTCAGGTCGAAGTGCAGGCCCAGCGTGCGGTCGTCGGTGGTGTCGGTCTCGTCCGCGTGCAGCCGCCGCAGCAGGTAGACCTCCTTCGACGTCTCGCCCTTGGCCACCAGCCGGTCCAGGGGCTCCACGGCCCGGGTCTCGATGCCGGCGTAGCCGTGCAGGCTGAACACGCGCCGCACGGTGGCGGTGATGTGTTCCTCCACGATGCGTTCGCCGGGGAGGCGTTCGGGGAATCCGGACAGTGGTGCGGGACGGGCCATGGGCACATTCTGGCACCGAAGCGGCCGGCCCCGACGCATCGGCCGCATCGTGGGCCGTGCCCGGAACCGGCACGCACCGTGCTTTGTGACCATCCCGTGACCCGTAAGAGCGCTAGTGGCGGCCGCAGATATGGCAGCGTCTATCTAGACTGGTGTGCGCTCAGCAAGCGCCAGCACCGACGCACTACAGGAGGAACCGGGCTTGAGCCCCAGCAAACGAGAGCGCGAACGGGCGCGCCAGTTGCACGACAAGCGCCTCGCTCGCCAGCAACGGGCCAAAGTCCGGCGTCAGCGCACCATCGCAATCGTGGTGGTGGGCACCCTGGTGCTGTCCGGTCTGGTCATCGCTCTGCTGACCTATGGCTTCGGTGGTGACGACTCCGATCAGGCCGAGACCCCGACCGACCCCGGCGCGCAGACCGATCCGATCGATGAAGCCGACCAGGACGCGCCACCGGCCGATCCCGAGCCCCTGCCGAGCATCGACGCCCCCCAGTACGACGTCGCGCCGGACGCCTCGCTGGCCGAGGACCGTACCTGGCAGGCCACCATCGATACCAGTGTGGGCACGGTCCAACTCGAACTCGACGGTGCTGCGGCACCCCAGGCGGTGGCCAACTTCGTGCACCTGGCATCGGACGGGTACTTCGACGGCACCGCCTGCCACCGGCTGCTGCCCGAGTCCCTCCTGCAGTGCGGTGACCCCACCGCAACCGGAACGGGTGGGCCCGGGTACAGCTTCGGCCCGATCGAGAACGCACCCGAGGACGACGTCTATCCCGCCGGTACCGTGGCGATGGCCCGCGTGGGCGGGGATGGGGAGTCCATGGGCTCCCAGTTCTTCCTCGTCTTCGCCGACGTGCCGCTGCCGGCCGACGACGCCGGTGGGTACAGCGTGTTCGGTACTGTCACCGAAGGTCTGGATCTCCTTGCCGAGGTCGGGGCCGCCGGACCCGGGACCGAGGGCGAACGACCTGCGATCGACGTGATCATCGAGAATGTGGAGATCCAATGAGTGCACCGGAGCACCCCAGCACCCCCGAGGCGCAGCCCGAGCCCTTGGGAACCACACACGACGGAGCAGATCAGGTGATCCACGATGCCGACGCCGTCAGCGCACCGGCTGATGGAGGCGATGTAGCCGCAGCCACCGAGCAGGACACAGGCGCCGAAGCGGGCGCAGCCACGGACGAGGCTGACGGCACCGAGGACGCAGGAGCCGAGCCGGTTGCGGCCGAGGAGTCGCCCGCGCGAGAGCCAAGGCCGACGCCCAAGCCGAGTTCGGTACCCAAGCCGAGCATGCTCGCCCGGCCCCGCCCCGGTGGTCCGCCCGCACCGGTGGCTGCGGCCGCTCCGAGCCCGCCTGCCGCTCGGGCCACTGCCGCGCAGCCCGGCGGTGCCGAGGCACCGATGGATCCCGAGCAGGTCGCGGCGGCCGCGGAGTTCGGCAGGGTCGACGACGATGGCACCGTCTACGTCAAGGAACCCTCAGGTGACCGGGTGGTGGGCCAGTACCCCGGAGTCTCCGCCGAGGAGGCCATGGCACTGTACATCCGCCGGTACCTGGACCTGAAGGCTCAGGTGGACCTGTTCGCCGCACGGTTGGGTCAACTCGGGGCCAAGGACCTGGATGCGACGCTGGCCACCCTGGGTGAGGCCATTGCCGAACCCGCTGTGGTGGGCGATCTGCAGGCCCTCCGCGACCAGGTAGCCGCCCTGGAGGCCCAGGCCCAACTGCGCAAGGCCGAACTGGCCGCCGACCGTGCCGCAGCCAAGGAGAAGGCGCTGGCCGAACGCAACACCATCGTGGAGCGGGCGGAGAAGATCGCCGAGCGCGACCCGGCCCGCATCCAGTGGCGCCAGGACGGGCAGCGACTGCGGGACCTGCTCGAGCAGTGGAAGCAGGCCCAGCGTTCGGGGCCACGACTGGACCGTGGCACCGAGGACGCGCTCTGGAAGCGCTTCTCCGCAGCCCGCACCCATTTCGACCGGGTGCGGCGCCAGTACTTCGCCGAACTCGACCGCGTCCACGCCGAGGTCAAGGCCACCAAGGAGAAACTGATCGCCCGCGCCGAGGCGATGAACACCTCGACCGACTGGGGCGGCACCTCAGCCGCCTACCGTGAGTTGATGGAGGAGTGGAAGCGCGCCGGCCGCGCCTCCCGTAAGGACGACGACGCCCTGTGGGCACGATTCCGCGCCGCGCAGGACGTGTTCTTCGAGGCCAGGCAGGCCGCGAACAACGCGATCGACGCCGAGTACGGCGAGAACCTGAAGGTCAAGGAACAGCTGCTCAGCGAGGCCGAGGCCCTGGTGCCGGTGCGCGACCTGGACCGGGCCAAGGCGGCACTGCGCGACATCCAGGACCGCTGGGAGGCCGCCGGCAAGGTGCCCCGCGCCGATATCGGCCGGGTCGAAGGGCGCCTCCGGGCGGTGGAGCAGGCGATCCGGGACGTGGAACAGGCGCAGTGGCGCACGTCGAACCCGAGGGTCCGGGCCCGCGCCGAAGGCGCCGCGGCCCAGTTGGAGGCGGCGATCGAGAGCCTGCAGAAGGACCTGGCCCGGGCCGAGGCGAGCGGCGACGAGAAGGCGATCACCAAGGCCTCCGATGCTCTGGCCGCCCGGAAGGCCTGGCTCGAACAGGTACTGCAGGCCGCCGACGACGCCCGCTGAGACTGCGCCGCTGCGAGGGTGCACCGGCAGCGGCGACACAGTTCGGCGACGACGGCCGGTGTGGGTGCTGACCGGACCCACCCGCCGGAGAACCGGTTCAGGTCTCCTCGACGCTGCGTCCGGTGAGCACCTCGCGGGGCGTGCGCACCGGCGGGACAACGCGCTCGCCCTCGGCACCCTGTGGCTTCTTGGCAGGCTTGTCCTGGTCCGCCTTGGCACCAGAAGACACCTTCGCCGGAGGTGGATCGGGCGACTCCGGCCGCTCCGGCGACTCAGCCCCGGTGCTTGCGCGTTGGGGCGGACCGGCCGGTTTGGTTCCGGTGAGACGGAACACGTCGAAGACACCGTCGATCTGGTTCACCGCGCGCAGGACGTGGCCCAGGTGTGACGGCTCGGCCATCTCGAACACGAACTTCAGGATCGCCACCCGGTCCTGGGAGGTCGTCACGTTCGCCGAGAGGATGTTCACGTGATTGTCCGAGAGCACCTTGGTCACGTCGGAGAGCAGGGCGCTGCGGTCCAGTGCCTCCACCTGGATCTGCACCAGGAAGACACTCTGGGCCGAGGGTGACCACTCCACCGCCACGATCCGGTCCGGTTGATCGCGCAAGCCCTCCAGGTTGCCGCAGTCCTCACGATGCACCGAGACCCCCGAGCCGCGGGTGATGAACCCGACGATCGGGTCGCCCGGCACCGGCGTACAGCAGCGCGCCAGCTTGGTCCAGACATCGGCGTCGTCCATACCGGCGACGATGATGCCGGACTCCCCGGTGCGGGATCGCGTCCTGGCCGCCCCCGGGCGGGCGACCTCGGCCATATCCTCCTCAGCACCGTCCTCACCGCCCAGACCCGCCACCAGTTTGCGCACCACGGTGCTGGCGGAGATGTTCCCCTCCCCCACCGCCGCGTACAACGCGGAGACATCCTGGTACTGCATCTCATCGGCCAGGACGATCAGTGTGTCGTGGCTGAGCATGCGCTGGATGGGCAGGTTCTGCTTGCGCAGGGCGCGGGCGATCGCGCCCTTACCCTGTTCGATCGCCTCCTCGCGGCGCTCCTTGGTGAACCACTGGCGGATCTTGTTGCGGGCACGGGGGCTCTTGACGAAACCCAGCCAGTCCCGGCTCGGGCCGGCGCCCTCGGCCCGGGAGGTGAAGACCTCCACGGTGTCGCCGTGCTCCAGCGCGGACTCCAGCGGCACCAACCGCCCGTTCACACGGGCGCCAACCGTGCGGTGACCCACCTCGGTGTGGACCGCGTAGGCGAAGTCGACCGGCGTGGACCCGGACGGGAGCGCCAGCACGTCCCCCTTGGGGGTGAACACGTACACCTCGGTTCCCGACATCTCGAACCGCAGGGAGTCCAGGAACTCACCGGGATCAGCGGTCTCGCGCTGCCAGTCCACCAACTGGCGCAGCCACGGCATCTCGTCGGCCTCGGTGCTGCGCCTGCCCGCACTGCGCGCAGCCTGCTTGTACTTCCAGTGCGCGGCCACGCCGTACTCGGCCCGGCGGTGCATGTCATAACTGCGGATCTGGATCTCCACCGGCTTGCCCGTGGGGCCGATCACCGTGGTGTGCAGGGACTGGTACATGTTGAACTTCGGCATCGCGATGTAGTCCTTGAACCGCCCCGGCACCGGGTTCCAGCGCGCGTGCAGCGCACCCAGCACCGCATAGCAGTCCCGCACCGACTCCACCAGCACCCGCACCCCGACCAGGTCATAGATATCGGCGAAGTCACGCCCACGCACGATCATCTTCTGATAGATCGAGTAGTAGTGCTTCGGCCGCCCGGTGACCGTGGCTTTGATCTTGGCCGCCTTGAGGTCATCGATCACCTGGGTGCGGACCTTGTTCAGGAACTCCTCGCGCGCCGGCGCGCGCTCGGCCACCAGGTGCACGATCTCCTCGTACACCTTCGGGTAGAGGGTGGCGAAGGACAGGTCCTCCAACTCCCACTTGATGGTGTTCATGCCCAGCCGGTGGGCCAGCGGGGCGTAGATCTCGATCGTCTCGCGGGCCTTGCGGGCCGCGGACTTGGCCGAGACGTGTTTCCACGTCCGGGCGTTGTGCAGACGGTCAGCGAGCTTGATCATCAGCACCCGGATGTCTCGCGCCATCGCGATCACCATCTTACGCACCGTCTCGGCCTGGGCGGCCTCGCCGTAGGAGACGCGGTCCAGTTTCGTGACGCCGTCAACCAGGAGCGCGAGTTCGTCGCCGAACTCCTCCCGCAACTGCTCCAGGCTGTAGTTGGTGTCCTCCACCGTGTCGTGCAGCAGCGCGGCGGCCAGCGTGGGCGGGGTCAGCCCCAGCTCGGCCAGGATCGTGGCCACCGCTACCGGGTGGGTGATGTAGGGGTCCCCGCTCTTGCGCGACTGGCCCTCGTGGGATCGCGCCGCAACCTGGTAGGCGCGCTCGATCAGGGACAGATCCGCTTTGGGATGGTTGGACCGCACCACGGCCAGCAGCGGCTCCAGTGCCTTCGGGGTGGTACTGGTCCGGGCACCGAACCTGCCCAGCGCAGATCGCACACGCGATCCGGGCACCACCGGGTCCGCCGGGGCGGGGGTGGTGGTGCTCACCGGGGTGCGTTCGTCCATCTACCCATGGTACGCAACCTTGCGCCGATTGAGCCGCCTCAGTCCGTCAGCAGCGCGTGCACCGGCCAGTCGGTCAGATTGCCCCGGCCACCTAGTTCCGCCAACTCCAGCAGAACCGCGATGCCCTCGACCCGAGCGCCGATACGCTCGAGCAACTGTGCCGCGGCCCGCGCGGTGCCACCGGTGGCGAGCACGTCGTCGAGCAGCGCGACCCGCTGCCCGGACCGGATCCCGACGCCGGAGACCTCCAGTTCGGCGCTGCCGTACTCCAGGTCATAACGCTGCTGGTGCACCGGTGGGGGCAGTTTGCCGGCCTTGCGTACCGCGAGCACGCCGGTGCCGAGGACCGCCGCCAGCGGGGCGGCGAGCAGGAACCCGCGCGCCTCGATCCCGGCCACCACATCGACCTGTCCGTCGAAGAAGCCGGCGAAGGCCTGAATCACCGAGCCGAATGCCTTCGCGTCGGCCAGCAGCGGCGTGATGTCGCGGAACAGCACGCCGGGCTCAGGGTAATCCGGTACCTGGCGCAACCCAGCACGGATCGAGGCCGCCAGGGCATCGGGGCTCACCCGCGCCCCCGAGGTTTGCGGCGCCTGGGCTGGGCTGCCTGGCCAAGGTGCTCCCCCGCGACCAGGCCACCGGCCCGGGCCGCGGTCAGTGAGGAGTCCACGCTTGTGCCCTCGGCCTCGGCCTGGGCGACTCGGCGCTCCCGGAGTTCCAGGACCTTGGCTGTGTGCTTGCGCACGGCCGGGTCGCGCTCGCGCAGCGCCACCTCGATGGGCGTGGCGATGAAGATCGAGGAGACCGTGGAGGCGGCCAACCCGATGAACAGGGCCAGCGCGATGTCACGCAACGTTCCGGCACCCATCAGGAAGGCGCCCACGAACAGAATCCCACCCACCGGCAGCAGACCCACGATCGAGGTGTTGATGGAACGGACCAGGGTCTGGTTCACCGCCAGGTTCGCGGCCTCGGCGTAGGTGTACTTGGTCTGCTCGGAGTACAGCGTGGTGTTCTCCCGGACCTTGTCGAAAACCACCACCGTGTCGTAGAGCGAGTAACTCAGGATGGTCAGGAACCCGATCATCGAGGCCGGGGTCACCTCGAAGCCCACCAGGGCGTAGATGCCCACGGTGACCAGCAGGTCGTGGACCAGTGCGGTCAGGGCGGCGACCGCCATCTTCCAGTGCCGGAAGTAGGCCGCCATCACCACCGCCACCAGGACCAGGAAGATCAGCATGCCCTGCAACGCCTTGGCGGTCACGTCCTGACCCCAGGTGGGCCCCACGAACGAACTGGTCACGTCATTGACCGGCACCTCATAGGCCCCGGCGAGCAGTTCGCGCAACCGGGTCGTCTCGGCGTCATCGAGTTGCTCGGTCTGGACGCGGATGGTGCCGGAACCGATGTTGGAGACACGCGGTACCTGGCCGGAATCCATCTCCGCGACCGCATCATGGGCGGGTTGCTGGTCGGTGATCTGGGTCCCGGAGACGGTGAACTCCGAACCACCCCGGAATTCGATGCCCGGGTTCAACCCGCGGATGCCCAGCACCAACAGCGAGGCCACGATCAGGATCAAGCCGATACTCAACCACCGGCGCCGGTTCTGCACGATCGGGAAGGACTTCTTCCCGGTGTACAACTCATTGCCCAGCTCGGAGAACTTCCTCATCGGTCCTCACCTTCGCTCGTGGTGGCCGAATCCGGATCCTCGGGCTCAGCGCCGATGGGCTCGTCCGCGCTCGCCGAGGCACGTGCGGAGACCGCTGCCAGGGCCTCGGCCCGGCGTCGTTCGGCGATGGTCCCCTGACCGGCCGCGGCGTTGTCCTTGATGGCCTCACGCTCCGCGCGGGAGCGGATCTGGCCCCGGCCACGGTAGGCCGAGACGACCGCACCCAGATGCTCGGGATCGAGACCGGAGATCTTCGAACCCTCCTGGAAGAAGCGGGTGCGGACGAGCACCTTCATGAACGGGTGGGTGAAGAAGATGAACACGAGCAGGTCGATCAGGGTGATCAGGCCCAGCATGACCGCGAAGCCGCGGACCCCGCCCACGGCCACGAAGTACAGCACCACCGCACCCATCAGGTTCACCGCATCGGAGGCCACGATGGTGCGCCGGGCACGTTTCCAACCCTGATCGACCGCGTCCTCCAGGCGTCTGCCCTCTCGGACCTCGTCCCGGATGCGTTCGAAGTACACGATGAAGGAGTCGGCGATGATCCCGATCGCCACGATCAACCCGGCGACGCCGGCCAGCGACAGGCGGTAACCCATCTGCCATGACATCAGCGCGACCACCAGGTAGGTCAGGCTGCCGCCGAGTACCAGGCTGGCCAGAGAGATGATCGCCAGCGCCCGGTACTGGATCAGGGCGTAGACCACCACCAGGCCCAGCCCGATCAGACCGGCAAGCAGCCCTCGCTGCAACTGCTCCGAACCCAGGGTGGCCGAGATCTGCTCCTCGCTCTGCACCTCGAACTCGATCGGCAGTGCCCCGAAGTTGAGCTGGCTGGCCAGGCGCTGGGCCGATTCCCGGGTCAGGTTGCCGCTGATCTCAGCCGAACCGCCCGGGATCGGGTTCTGCACGGTGGGTGCCATCAGCACCAGACCATCCAGGACCATCGCGAAGCGGTGGGTTCCGGACTGGACGTACTGCGGCTGGGAGATGCGCTGGGTGACCTCCAGGAACGTGGCCGCACCCTCGCTGTTGAACTGCATCGACACCGCGTACTCGTTGGTCACCACGCCACCCTCGGTGACGCGGAAGCCCGAACTGGCGCTCTCGATGTCGGTACCGGGGATCTCCATCGGCCCCAGGATGAACTTGGAGGTGCCATCCACCGAGCAGGCGACCAGGGCCGCATCGGGATCGTCCCCGCCCCCACCGACCAGGTTCTCCGGGTCGGTGCAGTCCAGGGTGTAGTAGTCGAACAGGATCTGCTCGGTCACCCACGCCTGGTCGGAGGCATCGGTCGGGGTTGACTCCGGGGTATCGGAGAGTTCACCGTCACCGTCCAGGTCCGCAGCAGCGAAAGCCGCTTCCTCGATCTCCTCTCGGGTCGGCGGTGTCGGTGCGGCCTCCTCCTCGGCCCCCTCCCCTACGCTCTCGTCCTCGCTGCCCTGGTCCTCCGTGGTGGACGCCACGACGCCACCGGTGGCGCCATCGGCGCCGGTGTCCTCGGTGCCCTGCTCCTCCTCGACGCCGTCGGACCCGGTGAGGTCCTCCAGGTCCAGGTCCTCGGGGTCGAGATCCCCCAGGTCCAGGTCCTCGGGGTCGAGATCCGCCAGGTCCAGGTCCTCGGGAGCCTGGGTCAGCATGTCCGGGTCGATCGGTCCGGGGCCGGTCTCGGCCAGGAAGGACCGGAATCGCATCTGCGCACTCTGGCGCACCAGGTTCAGCGTCTCCTCGGTCGGCTCCCCGGGCAGCCCGACCACGATGTTGGAGCCACCCTGGCTGGAGATCTCCGCCTCCGCCACACCCGAGGAGTCCACCCGCTGGCGAATGATCTCGATGGCCTGGCCGACCTGCTCCTCGGTGATCTCGGCGGCGTCATCGGTGCGCGGGGTCAGGATGATCTGCGTGCCGCCCTCCAGGTCCAGCGCCAGGTTGGGCCGCCATGTCGCGTCGCTGAGCACGGTGCCGGCGGTGAGGGTGCCGAACAGCATGCCGAACACGATGAAGAACATCACCAGCGTGCGCACCGGGCGCACGGCTGAGGGAGTTGGTTTCGCCACGAACGTCGTCTTCTTCCCGTCCGGCACCCGCGGTACCGGTGTCAGCGGCCCGGTGGCGGGCCGAGTGGATCAGTCCTTCTTGTCGTCCCGGTACGGGCGGCGCACCTGGTCCTCGGACAGGAATCCGTCCGGGGCCGAGGTCCCGGTGCCGCCCGCATCGGACTCGGTGGCTTCCGCTTCCGATGCGGTGGTCTCATCATCGGCGCTGGCGTACTCGGTTGCCGGGTCGACCTTCTTGCCGATCGCCGGGAGATACCAGCGCGAGGGGACCCCGGGGGTCGACTCGATCGTGACCACGTTGCCATCGACGGAGGTCACGGTGCCGTACATGCCCGAGGAGGTCATCACCTCATCGCCCACCGACAACGAACGCCTCATCTCCAGGTCATCGCGCTGCCGCTTGCGATTCTTGTTCATCATCAACAGCAACAGCCCGAAGATGACAACAAGGAAGATGAGCATTACGGGATCCATGGGCACGTCTCCACCAGCGAACGGAAAGGGTCTGGCCGATTCTAGGCCATCGGGGCGCCGGTCAGGACCACAGGGTCCCTTCCGGGGCCGGTGGGGACAGGCCCAGATGGGCGAATCCCTCGGGCGTGGCCACCCTGCCGCGGGGGGTCCGGGCGATCAGCCCCTCCCGCACCAGGAACGACTCGACCACGGTCTCCACCGTCTCCGGTTCCTCCCCGATCGCGACCGCCAAGGTGGCCAAACCGGTGGGACCGCCACCGAACCGGCGACACAGCGCTGTAAGCACGGCCCGGTCCAGCCGGTCCAGCCCGCGGGCGTCGACCTCGAAGACCTCCAGGGCGCGTTTCGCCGCCTGCAGGTCCGCCGCCCCGGTGCCGCGCACCTGGGCCCAGTCCTGGACCCGGCGCAGCAATCGGTTGGCGATCCGCGGGGTGCCCCGGGAGCGGGTGGCGATCTCGGTGGCAGCCTCGGGCTGCAGGTGCACGTCCAGCAGCCGTGCGGACCGGGTCAACACCTGTTCCAGTTCGGTCGGGGAGTAGAAGTCCATGTGTGCGGTGAACCCGAACCGGTCCCGCAGCGGTGCCGGCAACAGCCCGGACCGTGTGGTGGCCCCCACCACCGTGAACGGTGGCAACGTGAGCGGAATGGCGGTCGCTCCGGGGCCCTTGCCGACCACCACATCAACCCGGAAGTCCTCCATCGCCAGGTACAGCATCTCCTCCGCGGGACGGGCCAAGCGGTGGATCTCATCGATGAACAGCACGTCCCCCTCCATCAGGGAGGACAGGATCGCCGCCAGGTCGCCGGCGTGCTGGATCGCCGGCCCCGACGTCAACCGCAAGGACCCCTCAACCTCGGCCGCCACGATCATGGCCAGGGTGGTCTTACCCAGCCCCGGAGGGCCGGCGAACAGGATGTGGTCGGGGCTGCGCCGCCTGGCCCTGGCCGCGTCCAGGACCAGGGAGAGCTGGTCGCGCACCACGGCCTGTCCGATGAACTCCTCCAGCCGGCGCGGGCGCAGGGCCGCCTCGGCGGCGCGTTCGAGTTCGTCGGCCTCGGTGGCCAGCAGACCCTCGGTGTCCTCCTCAGCCATTCCCGCCGCCTCCTAGGTGCTGCAGCGCGATGCGCAACGCCGCTGCCGTCTCCAAGCCGGGGTCCTCGGTGAACACCTTGTCCACGGCCTTGGCCGCGGTCTTGGCGGGCCATCCCAGCCCCTCCAGCGCGGCCGACACGTCCTCCTGGGCACGCGAACGCGCCCCCGGGACAGCCGCCTGTGCCGGTGCGGCACCGGAACGCGGTGGCCCGAGTTTGTCGCCCAGGTCGACGATGATGCGCCGGGCACCCTTCTCCCCGATCCCGGGGACCTTCGTCAGGGCCTTGACGTCCTCGGTGGCCAGTGCGCCGCGCAGGCCATCGGGTGTGTGCACCGCGAGCATCGCCAGCGCCAACCGCGGACCCACGCCGCTCACGCTCTGCAGCCGCTCGAAGATATCCCGCTCGTCCGGCTCGGCGAACCCGTACAGCGTCATCGAGTCCTCCCGGACCACCATCGAGGTGGCCAGTTCGGTCTCGGCGCCGGTACGCAGGGTGGCCAGCGTCCCGGGGGTGGCGTGCACCCGGTAGCCGACTCCCCCGGTCTCCAGGACGCAGGACTCCAGCCCGATGTGGCGCACCTGCCCCCGCAGAGAGGCGATCATGAGGAACTTCCAGCGACGAACATGCGTACGAGGCTAACCGATCGCACCGCCGGCGCGTAGCCGACCCGCCGCACCGGCGCCCGTGCGCGGTGCGGCCGGTGTGCGACGGCTGCGTGCGGCGGCCTCGGTCCAGGAACGTTGGGCCGGGGTCATCGTGACAGCGGGCCGCGGCCCGGCGGCGCCCGCTCGCCAGGCATGGGTGATCGCCAGTGCCAGGGCATCGGCGGCGTCGGCCGGGCGGGGTTTGTCGGCCAGGCGCAGGATCCGCCGAACCATCTCCTGGACCTGGTCCTTGCCGGCTCGTCCGCTGCCAGTGACCGCGGCCTTGATCTCACTGGGCGTGTGCGTGGCCACGGGAATGTCGGCGCGGGTGGCGGCCACCATCGCCAGACCGGCCACCTGCGCGGTCCCGGTAACCGTGCGCACGTTGTGCTGGGCGAAGACCTGCTCCACCGCCACCGCGTCCGGCCGTAGCCGGGTCAGCCACTGGGTCAGCGCCCGGTCCAGCGCGGTCAGACGGTGGGCCAGCGGGTCGGCGGCGTCGGTGCGTAGCACCTCGACCTCGACCAGTTGCACGCTGCGGCCCGGGCCCACGCTGATCACCCCGATCCCGCACCGGGTCAGGCCCGGATCCACGCCCAGGATGCGATAGGTCATGTCTGCACTGTGTCACCGCGCGCCCACACCGGGCCGCAGCGACACGGGTGCATTCCCGCCGCGGTCTCAGAGTTCGACGGCGGCGAGCACCTCATCGGAGGCGTCGAAGTTGGCGTAGACGTTCTGCACGTCGTCGGAGTCATCCAGCGCCTCGATCAGGCTGAGCACCTTCTTGGCGCCGTCGGCGTCGACCTCGATCTGGGTGGTCGGCACGAAGGACGCCTCGGCCGAGTCGTAGTCGATCCCGGCCTCCTGCAGCGCGGAGCGCACCGACACGAAGTCGGTGGCCTCGCTGAGCACCTCGAAGGCCTCTCCCAGATCGTTGACCTCCTCGGCCCCGGCCTCCAGGACCGCCAGCAGCACGTCGTCCTCGGTCAGACCGTCCGCCTTGGGAACGATCACCACACCTTTGCGGTTGAACAGATAGGACACGCTGCCGGGGTCGGCGAGGGAGCCGCCGTTGCGGGTGAAGGCGACCCGCACATCGGAGGCCGCACGATTGCGGTTATCGGTCAGGCACTCCACCAGTACCGCGACACCACCGGGCGCGTACCCCTCATACATGATGGTTTCGTAGTCGGCGGCGCCGGCCTCCAGGCCGGACCCTCGCTTGACCGCCCGGTCGATGTTGTCGTTGGGGACCGAGGTCTTCTTGGCCTTCTGGATCGCGTCGTACAGGGTGGGGTTCGCGGCCGGGTCACCACCGCCGGTGCGAGCAGCCACCTCGATGTTCTTGACCAGCTTGGCGAACAACTTGCCACGCTTGGCGTCGTTGGCTGCCTTCTTGTGCTTGGTGGTGGCCCATTTCGAGTGACCGGCCATATCTTCCTCTCCTGCGCTCAACCCAGGTGCGTGGCGACCATGTCGACGAATGCGCGGTGGATGCGAAGGTCCGATCCGATCTCCGGATGGAATGCCGTCGCCATCAACACACCCTGGCGGACGGCCACGATTCTACCGCTAGCAGGGCCGGCACCCACACGGGCAAGCACCTGCACCTCCGGACCGGCACGCTCGACCCAGGGCGCGCGGATGAACACCGCCCGCAGCGGTTCCGCGTCGCTGTGCCCTCCGAGGACCTCCGGCGCGAGCAGGTCGGTCTCGAAGGAGTGCACCTGCGAGCCGAAGGCATTGCGGCGCACCGTGATGTCCAGGCCACCGATGCCGCACTGGCCGGCAACCCCGTCCAGGACCTCATCGGCCAGCAGGATCATGCCGGCGCAGGACCCGTACACCGGCATCCCGGCGGCGATCGCCTCGCGGATCGGCTGCATCATCTGCCGGTGCACCAGGAGCGTGGCGATCGCGGTGGATTCCCCGCCCGGCAGCACCAGCGCGTCGATGGTCCCCAGGTCGGCGCGGTGGCGCACCGTGCCCGCACGTGCGCCCACCGCCTCCAGGGCACGCAGGTGCTCGGGCACGTCCCCCTGGACGGCGAGCACCCCCACCCGTGGCGTGCTCACCGGCGGGGCGTGGTGGCGGCGTCGTCGGTCCCGGTGGCCAGGCCGAGGTGGCGCACCCGGCCGTCCCACCCGCCCAACAGTTGCGCGGTCAACTCGGCGAGGTTCTCCGGAAACACCTCCACCTGCACCCGAGCCAGTTCGGCCAGATCCCACCAACGCGCCTCGTCCATGAAACTGCGCTCGACGGCGGTCCAGCCGTCCGTGCGGACGGCGCCGGCCCGCTCGATCCGGGCCAGGAAGAACTCCTCGTCCTGACGCACGTGCTCGCGTTGGAAGTCGAAGATCGCCGAGCGGGTCAGGACCGGGCCCACCAGGTCCGCTGCGCTCACGGCCAGTCCGGATTCCTCCCTGACCTCGCGCACCGCCGCCTCCCGCGCGCTCTCCCCCGGTTCGATGCCGCCGCCGACGGTGAACCACCAGGTGCGCTCGGGCTGGTCCACGTCATGGCCGCGCACCAGCAGTAACCGGTCGTGCTCATCAACCAGCAGCACCCGCGCGGCCCGGCGCCGGAACAGCCCGTCCTCGCCCAGGCTCCAGCCGGGGCCGAGGTTGGTTGCCCGGGGCCTCACCAGCCGCGTTCGGCCAGCCGGTGCGGGGCCGGGATGTCGTCGACGTTGAGCCCGACCATGGCCTCCCCCAGCCCGCGGGAGACCTTCGCCAACTCGTCGGGGTCGTCGTAGGCGGCGGTGGCCTTGACGATCGCCCCTGCGCGCTCGGCGGGATTACCGGACTTGAAGATTCCCGAGCCCACGAAGACGCCCTCGGCCCCGAGTTGCATCATCAGGGCCGCGTCGGCCGGGGTTGCGATACCCCCGGCGGTGAACAGCACCACGGGCAACCGACCGGCCTCGGCGACCTCGCGGACCAGGGCGTAGGGCGCCTGGAGCTCCTTGGCGGCCACGTACAGTTCATCGGCCGGCAGGGAGGCCAGGCGGGCAACCTCGGTGCGGATGGTGCGCATGTGCTGCACGGCGTTGGACACGTCCCCGGTGCCGGCCTCCCCCTTGGAACGGATCATCGCCGCGCCCTCGTTGATGCGCCGTAGTGCCTCACCCAGGTTGGTGGCCCCGCACACGAACGGCACGGTGAAGTTGAACTTGTCGATGTGGTGGGTGTAGTCGGCCGGGCTGAGCACCTCGGACTCGTCGATGTAGTCCACGCCGAGGGCCTGCAGCACCTGCGCCTCGACGAAGTGACCGATCCGGGCCTTGGCCATCACCGGGATGGAGACCGCCTCGATGATCCCGTCGATCATGTCCGGGTCGCTCATCCGGGAGACGCCGCCCTGAGCCCGGATGTCGGCGGGTACCCGTTCCAGTGCCATCACCGCCACCGCACCGGCGTCCTCAGCGATCTTGGCCTGCTCGGGGGTGACCACGTCCATGATCACACCCCCCTTGAGCATGTCCGCCATGCCGCGCTTGACGCGCGCGGTGCCGGTGGTGGGGGAAACAGGGACGTCTGCCACGGGTGTGAACCTCCGCGTGAGTTGATGTGGGGTCAGGTGACCACCTACTACTCTACTGCGCCCCGCCCGGGGCTCGCCGGGCGGGGCCGATCAGCGGTGGCGGACCGATCAGCGTTGGGCGCGGGAGACGAACGTGTGCCGGTCCTGCTGGAGTTGGTTGAGGATCTCGTGCTCGCTGCGGTGGGCTCGCTTCATTCCGCGCCCGGTGAGCACGTGCTGACGCAGATAGGCCAGTTGGGTGGCGTCGCGTTGGAAGGCCTTCATCGCCTGCTTGGCCGACTCACCGAAGGTCCCTGCCCACTGCCGGGCCTGGCTGCGGGTGCGCAGCGAGGCGAGCATGTCCACCTCGTGCCAGGCGAACCAACCGGCGTGGGCGTACTCGGACAACCGGGCCCGGACCACATCCGATTCCTGCCGTCGCAGCCACACCATGAGCACGATGGTCGCGATGAACAGCGGCACCTGCACCACGAAGTACAACAGCAGGAAGGTGTTGCCCAGGCTGGCGCTGCCGTTCCACAGTGCATGCAGGCCCATCGCGGCCACCAGACCGGCGGGGAAGGCGAGCCCGACCGCAACCGCGGTGGACCGGCGGGCCGCCAGTCCCAGGGCGATACCCACGCACGCGGAGAACAGCGCGTGCGCGAACGGCGAAGCCAGGCCCCGCATCACGAACACGAGCCAGACCACGTCCTCGCTCTGGGCGAAGTACAGGATGTTCTCGGTGAAGGCGAAGCCGGCACCGACGGTCGCAGCGTAGACCACACCGTCCACTGGGCCGTCGAAGTGTTCACGGCGGAGCAGGAAGATCAGCAGGATGCCCAGGCCCTTGGTGATCTCCTCGACCGCCGGGGCCACGACCACCGCACCCATGAGGGTGGCCTGCTCCGGATCGCCGGTAGCCTCGAAGATCCGGATGACCACTGCGGTGTTCAGCCAGTAGGAGGTCAGCGTGGATACGCCCGCACCCCACAACAGGGCCACCAGCAGCAGCGACTTGGGCTCTGGTTCCCAACGGTCCAGCCACACCACACCGGCGAGCACGATCGTCAGGGGAACCAACGCCAGCAGGAAGCCCGCCAGGGTGGCCGAGGTCCCGGTGTTGTACATGATGATCCCGATCAGGATCAGCATCATCAACCCACCGGCGGCGTAGGCCACCCAGTTGAAGACCCACCGGTTGCTCTCCGGCTGCCCGGACCACCACACCTGCTCCAGTTCCCCGGTGGTGTTCTGCGGCGGTGCGTGGCCGGCGGCCATGCTGCCGTACTGGGCCGGAGATGGGGCGAACCCACCGGGGCGTACCGCTCGGGGATAGGTATGCCCGGTAGCGGCCGACCGTACCCCGCCCTGTTGTTGTGGCTGGGGAGTCTGCTGGACCGGCGGCGGCGGGTACTGCTGGCCGGTGGGCCCGGGCGCGGGGGCAGGTGGTGGGTAGGGCGCCCCGGCGGGCTGATCCCCGTGCTGATGCGCGGCCCCCGGGCGTGCCTCATGCATGCTCGACGCATCATTGCGCGCCCCCGAGCCGTTCTGCCGGGGCGGCAGGTTCTCCGACATGGGGAATACCTTAAAGGCAGAACTCACACACGCGCGTCATCCATCTCGAAGGTGACCGGCATCGGTGCGTGCCCGGGCAATCGGAAGATCCGGACCAGCGCCAACCGTCGGATCTGCTGGATCTGCACCACCGCGTCATTGTGGAACCGGCGCGCCAGTTGCACCCGGTTCTGCACCTGACGCATCCTGCCGACCAGGTCGGACTCATCCCCCGGCTGGGGTGGCACCGGCCGGGCGCCCTCTCCCTCGGTATCCAGGGCCGCCCGCAGCGTACGACTCAGGTCGCTCTCGATCAGCCCCCGTTCGGCTGCGGTGACCGCCCCACTGGCCTCCTCCTCCCCGACCAGGCGCACCGCCCCCATCGAGGCCAGCGCGGCGTCGGCCACCAGCACCGAACTCGCCGGATCCAACAGCCCGCTGGAAGCCAGTTCCGCGGCGGTATCGGCGCGGTGCACCAGTTGTGCCTCCAGGGTGGCGCGGGTCTGGAACTCACGGCGGTGCAGCCGATCCAGGCGCTGGGCCACGCTCCAGAGCAGGAGGGCGAGCAGGGCCGCGACCGCGAGGGCGACCAGGACGATCTCGGCGGCGCTCATCGGTTCCGGCCCAGCCAGTCGCGCAGGTTCGGGCGTCGGGAGGTGGCCTGGACCTGTGCGGCCTCCGCGACCATCTGATAGACCTCCCGGATCTGGGCGGTGACGGTGTCCCAGTCGTACCGGCGCACCGCCTCGCGCGCGTACTCGTGCCGCTGGAGGCGTCCGTCGGTGTCGGTGAGCGCCTCATCGATGACCTCGGACAGATGCGCGGCGTCCCCGGTTCGGAACAGGTACCCGCTGCGGCCACCATCGAGGACCCGCTGGAAAGCCAACAGATCGGAGGCGATCACCCCGGCCCCGGCACTGAGTGCCTCGATGATCACGATCCCGAAACTCTCCCCTCCGGTCTGCGGCGCGATGTAGAGGTCCACCGAGGACAGCAGCGCCGCCTTGTCCCGCTCGCTGATGCCCCCGAGGAACTGCACCGCGGACCCGTGGTGCGCCAGTTCGGCACGCACCGGTGTGGCATCGCCCTGCCCGGCGATCAGGAACCGGGCTCCCGGATGGCGCTGCAGCACCGTGGGTACCGCGGTTGCGAGCACCTGCAGGCCCTTGCGTGGCTCGTCCAACCGTCCCAGGAAGGCGATCGTGGGCTCCTGGGCGGTCCCCACCCACTCCTGCACGCCGCGGGCCTGGGCGAACCGCTTGGTGAACACTCCGTTGGGGATGATCACCGCGTCCCCGCCGAGGTGGTCCACCACGGTGCTGCGGGCATCCTCGCTGACAGCGATCCGGGCCCGGATACGCTCCAGACCCGGGCGCACCAGGGGGTAGGCCGCCTGCAGTGCCCGGGACCGGGTCTGGGCGGAGTGGAAGGTGGCCACCACCGGGGCCTCCGCCTGGCGCAGTGCGATCAGGGAGACCGAGGGAGCGAACGGCTCATGGATGTGCACGACGTCGAAATCGCCGCCGGCCAGCCACCGCTGCGTGCGGGCGGCGGCGACCGGCCCGAAACTCAAACGGGCCACCGAACCGTTGTAGCGCACCGGCAACGCCCCGCCGGAGGAGGTGACGTAGTCCGGGATCTCGGTCTTCTCATCCGCGGGGGCCAGCACCTGCACCGACTCGCCCTGCTCGAGCAACTTCTCGGCAAGGTCACGCACGTGGAACTGCACACCGCCTGGCATGTCGAAGGAGTAGGGGCAGACCAGACCGATACGCATCAGCGGCCACCCTCGCGGGATTCGGGCCGCTGCTGCACGGGCCCGTCCTCCTCGGGCCTCGTGACCGCCCCGGGCTCGCCGCCGTCGTCGTCGGTGACCGTCGGCGCCCCCCGGCCCCTGACGTCGTCGTCCGCCACGACGCCGGCGAGCACGTCGTCGTCGGCGCCGGCGCGCGCGCGGGCCAGGCGCTGCGGGTCGAGATCAGCGGTGAAGACGCGCGCGAGCATGTGCCACTGGTCCGGATAGGCCTGGATGCGCTCGACGAGTACATCCACCCAGGCCTGGGTGATCGCAACCAGTTGCTCGCTCCCGCTGAGGTGGTGTGGAATCTCGATCGGAACGAACTCGATCACGGTCCCCCACGGTGAGCCTGCTGCCTTCCGGCGGCGCCCGCGCAACCGTTCGTGCCGGACGAAGGCCTGCACCAGCGGTGCTTTCAGCGCCAGCGCCAACGCCGCCGGGCCGGGGGCCACCCGCATCGGGTGCCCGGCGGCCCGGACCTCCACGCTGCGCCGGCTCAGGTCCCGGTCTGCCAGCAACGGCACCAGGTACGTGCGCTCGCGGGATCTGCGGATCAGGGTGCGCAGCACCGAGCCGTCCTTGGTCAGTCCGATCACGTCCATCCCCAGATCGGCCCGGAAGCGTAGGAACTCCTCGAACAATCCCCTCGGTTCCAGTACCTCGGCCACGGTCAGCACCCGGGCCAGGTGCTGTCCGCTCCAGGCTCCGGCCAGATCCCAGTTGCCGGTGTGCCCCAACGCCGCGACGACGCTCCGGCCCTGGTCGAGGTGGCGCCGGGGCACCTGGTCATCGACGGCGCGAACTCGGGCCGCGATCTGCTCGGGGCGCAATCCCCGCAGGGTGAAGACCTCACCGAAGTAACGAAGGTAGGAGCGCATCCCGGCCCGGCTGACCCGGCGCAGCGCGCGCCGGTCCAGGTCCGGGCGCAGCCGGGACAGGTTGGCCTCCAGCTGACGCACCGCCGGTATCCGCAGGACGTGGACCACCCGGGCCGCGACGTCGAACAACGTCCGGGTGCATACCTCCGGCACGTACGGCAGCACCCGCCAGGCCAGGGCGAACAGACGTGCTGAGTTCACCTGGCCTCCCCCTGACGCCACACCGCCACGATTCGTTGGGTCACCGTGACCGCGCTGGCCAGCGCCAACAGGCCCAGCACCACCACGAGTAGCCACGGACTCAGTCCCAGCCCGACGGCGAGAGCGGCCGCCAGCGCTACCACGAGCCGGTCGGCCCGCTCGGCCAACCCCACACTGGCGGTCCGTGCCAACGATTCGGCCTTCGCCCGGGCGTAGGAGACGGTCATCGCCAGCGCCATGCACACCGTCGCGGCGACCACCCCGTAGCCGCTCACGGGTCCTTCGGTGAACCGTACGAAGTAGATCACCAGACCCAGGAACACCGCGGCGTCGGCCAGGCGGTCCAGGGTGGAGTCCAGGAAGGAACCGAAGTCGGTGGGTCCGGGGCCCCGACGGGCCATGATGCCGTCGAGCGAGTCGGTCAACAGGATCAGGCCGATCGCGATCGGCCCGATCACCAACCGGCCCGTTCCGAGCAGGGCCAGCGCGGCGACGATCGCTGCGACGGTGCCGGTGACGGACACGGTGTTGGGTCCGATCCCTCGGCGCAACAACCACTGCGCGACCGGTCCGAAGATCCGGCCACTCACTCCCCTGCCGTGTTTGCCCAGCACCGGCTCACCCGGTCCACGCCGCGGCCAGCGCCGCTCGGGTGTCGGCCAGCAGTTCGGGTACCGCTTTGGTGCGGGCGATGATCGGCAGGAAGTTCGCATCCCCCGCCCATCGCGGCACGATGTGTTGGTGGGCGTGTGCGGCGACCCCCGCCCCGGCGCTGTGACCGGAGTTCATGCCCAGGTTGAACCCGTCGGGCCGTTTCGCGGCGCGGAGCACCCGCATGGCGGTCTCGCTCAGATCCATCATCTCGTGTCGCTCACCGGTGTCCATCTCAGTCAGGTCCGGTACGTGCCGGTAGGGGCAGATCAGCAGGTGTCCGGGGTTGTACGGGAACAGGTTCAGCACCACGTAGCAACGGTCACCGCGGTGCACGATCAGGGCGTCGGCATCCTCGCTCTCCGGTGCCCGGCAGAACGGGCAGTCCGCCCCGGCGTCGGAACTACGGGGCTTGGCCTCACCGTCGATGTAGGCCATCCGATGCGGGGTCCACAGTCGCTCGAAACCGTCCGGGGTCCCCGGTAGCGGCGCACCGTCCTGCATCGGTGGCTGGTCTGGTCCGATCGGCATACCGGTGATCCTACGGACTGCGGGCGGGTTAGCCGGGTCCTCCGGCGCGTTCACGCCCGCGCTCGGGCGCGGGCGGTCAGACCTGGACCCGGTCCCGCACCGCTGCGGTGATCAGGGCGACCGCTTCGGCCACCGGCACCGTGTTGCGCTGAGAGCCGTCCCGGAACCGGAAGGACACCGCCCCGGCTTCCACGTCCTCGCCACCGGCGATCAGCTGGAAGGGGACCTTGGCCTTGGTGTGGGTCCGGATCTTCTTGGCGAACCGGTCATCGCCGGTGTCCACCTCCACCCGGATGCCCTCGGTGCGCAACGTTTCGGCCACTTGCTCCAGGTAGTCGTTGAACACTTCCGCCACCGGGATCGCGACCACCTGCACCGGCGCCAGCCAGGGCGGGAACGCCCCGGCGTAGTGCTCGGTGAGGACACCGATGAACCGCTCGATGGAGCCGAACTTGGCCGAATGGATCATCACCGGCTGCTTCCGGGTGCCGTCGGCGGCCTGGTACTCCAAGTCGAAGCCCTCGGGCTGGTTGAAGTCCAACTGCACGGTCGACATCTGCCAACTGCGCCCGATCGCATCGCGGGCCTGCACCGAGATCTTCGGTCCGTAGAAGGCTGCCCCACCGGGGTCGGGCACCAGTTCCAGCCCGGACTCCTCGGCCACCTGCTGCAGCACCGCGGTGGCCTCCTCCCACTGCTCGGAGGTACCCATGAACTTGTCCCCCTCGCCGCGGGTGGACAGTTCCAGGTAGTAGTCGGTCAGTCCGAAGTCGCGCAGCAGCCCGAGGATGAAGTCCAGCAGGTGGCGGATCTCACCGGGCACCTGCTCGGCGGTGACGTAGGAGTGGGAGTCGTCCATGGTCAGCCCACGCACCCGGGTCAGGCCGTGTACCACCCCGGACTTCTCGTACCGGTACACCGACCCGAACTCGAACAGCCGCAGCGGCAGCTCCCGGTAGGAGCGGCCGCGCGAGCGATAGATGAGGTTGTGCATCGGGCAGTTCATCGCCTTGAGGTAGTAGTTCGAGCCCTCGAACTCCATCGGCGGGAACATGGTGTCGGCGTAGTAGGGCAGGTGGCCGGAGGTGTGGAACAGGCCCTCCTTGCTCACATGCGGGGTGGCGACGTACTCGAAACCCTCCTCGATGTGGCGGCGCCGCACGTAGTCCTCCATCTCACGGCGCAGCACGCCCCCCTTGGGGTGGAACACCGGAAGGCCCGAGCCCAACTCTTCCGGGAAGGAGAACAGGTCCAACTCCACGCCCAGTCTGCGGTGATCGCGGCGCTCCGCCTCGGCGATCCGGTCCAGGTGTCCGCGCAGTTCGGCCTTGCTCGGCCACGCGGTGCCGTAGATGCGCTGCAGTTGCGGGTTCTTCTCACTGCCCCGCCAGTACGCGGCGGCACTGCGCATGAGGGTGAAGGCGTTGCCGATGATCTTGGTGCTGGGCAGGTGCGGGCCGCGGCACAGGTCGCCCCAGACCACCTCGCCGGTGCGGTCGAGGTTGTCGTAGATGGTCAGTTCACCGCCACCGACCTCCACCGAGGCACCCTCGGCGTCGTCGGCGGCGCTGCTGCCCTTCAGCCCGATGAGTTCCAGTTTGTACGGCTCGGTCCCGAGTTCAGCGCGTGCCTCGTCCTCATCGACCACCCGGCGGGCGAAGGTCTGCCCGGAGTTGATGATGCGCTGCATCGCCTTCTCCAGCTTCTTCAGGTCCTCCGGGGTGAACGGCTCGGCGACGTCGAAGTCGTAGTAGAAGCCGTCCTTGATCGGCGGTCCGATACCCAGTTTCGCCTGCGGGTCCGCCTGCTGCACGGCTTGGGCCAGCACGTGCGCAGCGGAGTGGCGCAGGATGTCCAGGCCGTCGGGGCTGTCGATGAGCACCGGTTCGACGTCGGCGCCGGCGGGCACGCTGCGGAAGAGGTCCTGCAGCTCCCCGTCCACCCGCATCGCGACTACCTCGCGGCGATCGCCGTACAGGTCGGTTCCCGTGGTGCCCGGCTCGCCCCCGGTGTGCTGCTGGGACGGGGCGTGCACTGCGTCATCGGACACGGCGAACTCCTGGATCAGGTGGGGTGCAGGGACCGGTTGATCCTACCCAGGGACGCCCAGGTCCTCACACGGCAAATGCCGGCGACCCCGGCCCTCCGCACACGACAGGTGCCGGCACCCCCGGCTCGGAACCGTCGGTACACACGCGAAAAGGCTTCGTCCGCGGGTTCCACCGGCCCGGAGCCTTTCGGTGTGGTGGGCGATACTGGGATCGAACCAGTGACCTCCTCGGTGTGAACGAGGCGCTCTACCGCTGAGCCAATCGCCCGGGGCGTCGTGTGGACGCAGTAGAGGATATTACCAGCACCGCGCTCGGGTTCTGCACACCGCGAGCGTGATCCGGACCGCAGTTGCCGCGCGTGCTACGGATCGATCTGCTGAACCGAGCGAGCGGTGAACTCCCGCCCGAGCATCGATGTGGCCGGGCCGGGGTGGAGTTCCCGTCCGTCCACCGCCACGACCGGCACCAAGCCTCGCGTGGAGGACGTCAGAGCCGCATGCTGCGCCTCGTGCAGCGCCGAGAGCGGCAACGTCTCCTCGCGCACCTCGATGCCGTAATCCCCGGCCCACTCCAGCACCAACGCTCGGGTGATCCCGGCCAGGCAGCCCGACTCCAACGGCGGGGTGATCAGCACCCCGTCGGACTCGAGGAAGATGTTCGTACCGGTGCCCTCGCACAACTCTCCCCGGGTATTGGCGAAGATCGCCTCCCCGTCGCCCTGCTCGGCGGCGTAGGCGAGCGCGCGGGCGTTCTCGGCGTAGGACGTGGTCTTCAGCCCGGCGACGGCGGAGCGTTCGTTGCGGGTCCACGGCACCACCCGTACCCGCACGGGCCCGGGAGCCTTGCCGGGGGCAGCGGCGACCACCAGCGTGCCGGGGGTCTCCAGACGCTCCGAACCCAGCGGCCCGGGCCCGTCGGTCCAGGTGATCCGCAGCCGGCCCAACTCCTCCTCGCCCCGGGTGCGCCGCCACTCCTGGGCGACTGCCTCCACGGCCTCGCGCACCTGCTGCTCCCGCGGCGCCTTCAGACCCAACCCGGTGGCCGAACGGTGGAGCCTGTGCAGGTGCCGAGTCAGGGCGAAGACCTGTCCCTGGCGGAGCTCGCAGGTCTCGAACACCCCGTCACCCACGGTCAGTCCGTGGTCGAGGGCGTCAACGAGGCCGGCGCTGGAGGGGCGGATGGATCCGTCGAACCACACGATCATGGTCACCACTCTGCCAGAGGTGGTGGCGGTGCACCGCCACCCCGCTCCTCCCCGGTGGCCGCCACCCCGTACCCGGCGGCCGCCACCGCCTCGACCCGCGCTGGGGTCAGGACGAGGCCAGGCCCACCAGTCGCGCGGCCTTGAGCTCGGTCTCGGCCCACTCCCCCTGCGGGTCCGACCCGTAGGTGATCCCAGCCCCGGTGCCGAAGCGCAGGAGGCCCGACTCCCACCAGAAGGTCCGGATGCCCACCGCCAGGCACGCGGTGCCCGCATCGGCGTCGATCCAGCCGATCTGCCCGCAGTAGGGTCCGCGACGGGCCGGTTCCAGTTCCCCGATGATCTCCAGCGCGGCCGCCTTCGGCGCACCGGAGACCGATCCGGGGGGCTGGGTCGCCGCGAGCAGGTCCGACCAGCCGGCACCGCCGACGTTCAGATCCGTGGCCGAGAGCCGGCCCTGGACCCGGGACACCAGGTGCACCAGGCCCGGATGGTGTTCCAGTGCGAGCAGGTCGGTGACCGCCACCGTTCCCGGATCGCACACCTGGTGCAGGTCGTTGCGCACCAGGTCGGTGATCATCAGGTTCTCCGCGCGATCCTTCGCCGCGAGCAGTTCCGGCGCGGGTGCGGTGCCCTTGATCGGACCGGAGGTGACCATCCCCGCAGTGACTCCGAGACCCAGCTCCGGGGACGCGGTGACCACCCACGCGGGCGGAAGGCCCACTGCGCCGTCGGCGCCCGCACCGCCCGGGACGTCGATGTAGCCGGCGTAGGGCGCAGGGTTGCCCTCGGCGAGCATCGCGGCCAGGGCGCCGGCGTCGGGACGTGCTGCCATGGAGGCTGCGAGTATCCGGCAGATGTTCGCCTGGTAGACCGCGCCGTCCCGGATGTAGCGACGCACCCGGACCACCGCATCCACATAGTTCTGCTGTGACATTGATGACACCCAGGACGACCCCGCCGGGCCGTGCCAGGCACCCGCGTCCGCCGTATCGCCGTCGTCGGCCTCGCGGGCCCGGGCCGGCTCGCCGGAGCGGGCATGCCCGGGGGGTGCGTCCCGCTGTACATCGGCGAAGCGCCAGGCGTGCCAGGGCCCGTCGAACTCTGCCACCACGGCCCACCAGCCCCCACCGGCCAGGGCGCGGGCATCGGTGCGAAGATCGGCGTAGTCGACGGCCCGCCGAGCCACCACCCCGGCGAATTCCGCCCGACCGTGATTCATGCCTCAACCGTAACGGCGAGCCCGGTTGGACTCAGCCGACGCCGGTGGGTTAAAGTTCTGGACGCACGCACAAGCGTGGCACGCGGACGTGGCTCAGTTGGTAGAGCATCACCTTGCCAAGGTGAGGGTCGCGGGTTCGAGTCCCGTCGTCCGCTCGGTGGCCCGGCCCACACGGGACTCATCGGGTCCCAGAAGCAGCACTGGTGGGTTGGCCGAGAGGCGAGGCAGCGGCCTGCAAAGCCGTATACACGGGTTCGAATCCCGTACCCACCTCACGGGCGATTGGCGCAGCGGTAGCGCGCTTCCCTGACACGGAAGAGGTCACTGGTTCGATCCCAGTATCGCCCACCAACGCACATCCGCACTCGACCAGCGGATGGGGCGTTCGGTGTACGCATTCCCAGATCCGCGCGCACCCATGCACTGGAGGACATGTGGCGACCACTACTCGGCGGCGCCCGTCGGGCCGTATCCGACCCGACGAGGACGCACCCCTGCTGCCGATCCTGGCGCGCCGCGTTCGGGAGGTGGAGGCCAAGGCCGCCAAGAGCGGCCGGGTGGGTCCGACCAACCGCACCAAATTCCAGGTGATCGCCCTGTTGGTGCGCGAGGAACGCGCCCGGATCAAGGCCGATGAGGACCTCTCCTCAGCCACCCGCACCGAGTTGCTCAAGCGGCTCGATGGGGTGGCCACCATCCTGGCCCGCACCGCCGCCCAGGACACCAGCCTGCTGAATGTCCTCAAGGACGACGCCACCCCCTCCCCGGCCGCCCAGCGGATGCGTCGGGACTGGTTGCTGGACTCGGGCAAGGCACTCAGTGCCGACGAGATGGAGATCAAGGCCCCGCAGGTCCCCGAGCGGGAGACCGTGCCGGCCCAACTGGCGGAGAAGCAGGTGGTGCCGGCCTCGGTGAAGGCCCGGATCAGGGCGAACCCGTTCCTGGCCCCGGACCTGCAGCAGTTGCGCGCCGACTCCAGCCCCGGGTACCTGTCCGGATGGGACCTGATGGATCCCCTGTACCGGGCCTTCGAGCAGGGCTCCGGGGGCGGGGTGGCCACCATGGACCTGCCGCCGATGCCTCGTTTCGACCGGTTCTCCCCGCCCGGGATGGAACTGATGCCGCACCAGATCCGGCTCCTGGAGGCGGTGCGTCGCGGGCACCGCTCGTTCCTGCTCGCCGACGAGCCGGGGCTGGGCAAGACCGCCCAGTCGGTGCTGGCCGCCTCCGTCGCGGACACCTACCCGATGCTGGCGGTAGTGCCCAACGTGGTGAAGATCAACTGGGCGCGGGAGGTGCAGCGGTGGACGCCGCAGCGCCGGGTCACCGTGATCCACGGCGACGGCGATGACATGGACGCCTTCGCCGACGTGTTCGTGGTCAACTACACCGTGCTGGACCGGCACCTGTCCTGGTTGTCCACCCTCGGCTTCCGCTCGATGGTGGTGGACGAGGCCCACTTCATCAAGAACCTGTCCTCCCAGCGTTCCCAGCATGTGCTCAACCTGTCCCGCCAGATCCGGGCCGGCGCGCCCGGTGGCAAGCCGCTGATGATGGCGCTGACCGGTACCCCGTTGATCAACGACGTGGAGGACTTCAACGCGATCTGGCAGTTCCTGGGCTGGACCGACGGGCAACAGCCCTGCACCGAGTTGATGCAGGGCCTCGAGGCCACCGGGCTCACCCCGGCCGACCGGGCGTTCTACCCAGCGGCCCGCGCCGCGGTCATCGATCTGGGCATCGTGCGCCGCACCAAGTCCGAGGTGGCCAAGGACCTGCCGGCCAAGCGCGTGGCCGACCTACCGGTGGAACTGGACGATGAGATCGGACGCTCCATCCGAGCCGCCGAGGCTGAGGTAGGCCGCCGTCTGGCCGCCCAGTACCGCCGCCTGGAGGCGGCCCAGGAGGTCTCCTACGTTCCCCCGGGCCAACTCGACGTGGCCCTGCTGCGCAAGGTGGCCCTGGCCGAACTGGAATCCTCCCGGAACGCCAAGAGCGGCGACAACGTGTTCACCATGGTGCGCAAGATCGGCCAGGCCAAGTCCGCGCTGGCCGCCGATTACACCGCCCAGCTGGTGCGTTCGGTGGGCAAGGTGGTCTTCTTCGCCAAGCACATCGACGTCATGGATACCGCTGAGGACATGCTCGCCGAGGCCGGCCTGCGCACGGTCTCGGTGCGTGGGGATCAGTCGGCCAAGGTCCGCCAGAGCGCCATCGACGCCTTCCAGAACGACCCGGAGGTCTCGGTGGCGGTGTGCTCGCTGACAGCCGCGGGCGTCGGGCTGAACCTGCACGCGGCCTCCAACGTGGTGTTGGCAGAACTGTCCTGGACGGCAGCCGAGCAGGAGCAGGCGATCGACCGGGTGCACCGGATCGGCCAGGACGACTCGGTGACCGCCTGGCGGATCCTCGCCGCGCACACCATCGACACCAAGATCGCCGAACTGATCGACGCCAAGGCCGGTCTGGCCGCCCGGGCACTCGATGGCGCCGACGTCGAGGTCGGCACCGGTGACTCGGTGCAGCTCGACGCTCTCGTCCACCTGATGCGGGGCGCGCTCGAGGGATGAGCGTGAGACCCTAGTCCTCATGCAAACCTGGCCCGGCCGTCCCTATCCACTGGGCGCCACATATGACGGCTCCGGAACGAACTTCGCGATCTTCTCCGGAGCCGCTGAGCGAGTTGAGTTGTGCCTGCTGGACGACGACGGCGCCGAGGAACGTATCGAGGTCACCGAGGTCGATGCGTTCGTGTGGCACGTCTACCTGCCCTCGGTGCGACCCGGGCAACGGTACGGATACCGGGTGCACGGCCCGCACGACCCCGACGCCGGGCACCGGTGCAACCCGGCCAAACTCCTGCTGGACCCCTACGCCCACGCCATCGACGGGCAGATCGACGGGAACGAGGCGCTGTTCTCCTACACCTTCGCCCAGGGTGAAGGCGGAGAACTCAACGCCATGGACTCGGCCCCACACACGATGACCTCGGTGGTGACCAATCCCTACTTCGACTGGGGCCACGACCGGCCACCCAACCACGAGTACCACGAGAGCGTCATCTACGAAGCGCACGTGCGCGGCCTGACCCGGTTGCACCCGGAGGTACCCGAGGAGATCCGCGGCACCTACGCGGCCCTGGCCCACCCCGCGGTGATCGGGCACCTGCAGGACCTGGGTATCACCGCGATCGAACTGATGCCGGTGCACCAGTTCGTCCAGGACCCCCACCTGCAGGAACAGGGGATGAGCAACTACTGGGGCTACAACACCATCGGCTTCTTCGCCCCGCACAATGCCTACGCGGCCTACGGCAGCCGCGGCGAGCAGGTGCCGGAGTTCAAGTCGATGGTCAAGGCCCTGCACGAAGCCGAGATCGAGGTGATCCTGGACGTGGTGTACAACCACACCGCCGAGGGCAACCACCTGGGCCCCACGCTCTCCTTCCGCGGCATAGACAACGCCGAGTACTACCGACTGGTCGATGACGACAAGCGCCACTACTTCGACACCACCGGAACCGGCAACTCCCTGCTGATGCGTTCCCCGCACGTGCTCCAACTCATCATGGACTCCCTGCGGTACTGGATCACCGAGATGCACGTGGACGGCTTCCGGTTCGACCTGGCCGCCACCCTGGCACGTCAGTTCCACGAGGTGGATCGTCTCTCCTCCTTCTTCGACCTGGTCCATCAGGACCCGGTGATCTCCCAGGTCAAACTCATCGCCGAGCCGTGGGACCTGGGCGAGGGTGGCTACCAGGTGGGCGGGTTCCCACCGCTGTGGACGGAGTGGAACGGCAAGTACCGCGACACGGTCCGAGACTTCTGGCGGGGCGAGCCGGGCACACTCGGTGAGTTCGCCAGCCGGATCGCCGGTTCCTCCGACCTGTACGAGCACACCGGCCGTACCCCGGTGGCCTCGATCAACTTCGTCACCGCCCACGACGGGTTCACGCTGCGTGACCTGGTCTCTTACAACGACAAGCACAACGATGCCAACGGTGAGGACGGCCAGGACGGCGAGGACCACAACCGGTCCTGGAACAGTGGTGTCGAAGGACCCACCGACGATCCGCAGATCAACGCCCTGCGGCTGCGCCGGCAGCGCAACTTCCTCACCACCCTGCTGCTGTCCCAGGGGGTGCCGATGCTCTCCCACGGCGACGAGATGGGCCGCACCCAGGGCGGGAACAACAACGTCTACGCCCAGGACAACGAGATCGCCTGGATGGACTGGGACCTCGACGAGGAGCAGCGCTCCCTGCTGGAGTACACCTCGCGGTTGATCGCCCTGCGCCAGGACCATCCGGTGCTGCGCCGGCGCCGGTTCTTCGACGGGTCCCACTCAGCCTCCAACGGGCTGCCCGAACTCCCCGACCTGGCGTGGTTCAACCCCTCCGGGGCGCCCATGGATCCCGAGTCGTGGGAGGACGAGGATCACCGAGCGGTCGCGGCGTTCATGAACGGTGAAGCGATTGAGGAACCCGACGAGCGGGGCCGGCGGATCGTCGACGACTCCTTCCTGATGCTCATCAACTCCGGGAGCGAGGATCTCACCTTCCACCTGCCCGGGCCTGATTACGGCGACTCCTGGGTGGTGGCGGTCAGCACCGACCCCGAGAGCGATCTCGCGCACCTGCACGAACCGGATGCGGCACTGACGGTGACCTCGCGCTCGATCGTGGTGCTCTCCCGGCCGCCGTCCCAAAGCACCGACGAGGGCGATGAACAGGAACCGACGCGCCACCAGGACCGCTGATGCCGCGCACCCCGATCAACACCTACCGGCTGCAACTCGGACCGGACCTGAGTTTCGATGCCGCCGCCGCCAGGATCGACTACCTGAGTTCCCTGGGCGTCACCGACCTGTACCTCTCCCCGATCCTGACCGCCGCACCCGGCTCCACCCACGGGTACGACGTCGTGGACCACTCCCGGATCTCCCCTGCTCTGGGCGGGCGGAACGGACTCGAACGACTGGTGGCCGCCGCCCGTGCCCGCGAGATGGGCATCGTGGTGGACGTGGTGCCCAACCACATGGCCGCCCCCACCCCTGCGAGTGAGAACGCGGCACTGTGGTCGATGCTCACGTACGGTCCGGACTCCGACTACGCCGAATGGTTCGACGTGGACTGGGCTGAGGACGGTCAGGTGCTGATGCCGGTGCTAGGGCGGCGGTTGGGGGCGGCGATGGCGGCCGGGGAACTCACCGTGGCCCATGTGGACGAACCCGAGCACGGCCTGGACGGCACGAACCCGGTGCTGTGCTATTACGAACACCGCTTCCCACTGCGCCCGGGCACCGAGCACCTGCCGCTGGCGGAACTGCTGGAACGCCAGCACTACCGGCTGGCGTACTGGCGGGTGGCCGATGAGGAACTGAACTACCGGCGCTTCTTCGATGTGGGAACCCTGCTGGCGGTGCGGGTGGAACGACCGGCGGTGTTCGAGGCCACCCACGCACTGCTGCTGGAGTTGATCGAGCAGGGCCTGATCGACGGCCTCCGGATCGACCACCCGGACGGACTGGCCGATCCACGTGAGTACTTCCGGCGCCTGCACGAGGCCACCGGTGGTCGGTGGAGCGTGGCGGAGAAGATCCTGGAACCGCATGAGACCATCCCCGCCGATTGGCCCACGGCCGGGACCACCGGGTACGACGCGTCGTGGCGGATCGGACAGGTACTCATCGACCCGGCCGGGTCTGCCCCGCTGGGCGCGCTGATGCATGAACTCACCGGCGACACCCTCGGCTTGCTCCCGGAACTGGTCGCGGACGCCAAACGGGAGATCCTCACCACCTCCCTGCGCGCCGAGGTGGGCCGGCTGGCCGGGGTGATCTCGGAGATCTGCCACGACGACGTTCGGCTGCGCGATCACACCCGCGCCGCGATCACCGACTGTCTCACCGAGCTGGTGGTGGCCGCAGACCGGTACCGGGCCTACGTGGTGCCGGGTGAGCCGGCCCCCGCCGCCGCACAGGCGGTGGTGGCCCAGTGGGCCGAGCAGGCCGCGGCCCGGCTGTCCCCGGAGCGGCTGGAGACCCTCGACGTCGTCACCGACCTGGTGCTGGGACGCGAGACCGGCAGCGCCGGACGACGCCACGAGGCCCGCCGCGGTGAGGTGATCACGCGATTCCAGCAGGTGTGTGGAGCGGTGACCGCCAAGGGTGTGGAGGACACCGCCTTCTACCGGTGGACGCACCTGACCAGCCTGTGTGAGGTCGGTGGCGCCCCCGGCACCTTCTCGGTGGGGTCGGACGAACTGCACGCGTGGGCCGGTGCCATCCAGACCGCACGGCCGGCCTCGATGACCGCCGGATCCACCCATGACAACAAGCGCGGGGAGGACGTGCGGGCCCGCATCGGGGTGATCTCCGAGCACGCCGAGGCGTGGATCCACCTGGTGCACCAGCTGCGTGAGGTCACCGCCCCGGTCCGACCGGACCTGCACGGACGCACGGAGAATCTGACCTGGCAGACCCTGGCCGGCACCTGGACCGACAAGGGCCCGATCAACGCCTCCCGGCTGGGCGACTACCTGATCAAGGCGGCCCGGGAGGCCAAGGCCTGGACCACCTGGACCTCCGTGGACGCCGAGGGCGAGCAGGCCCTGGCCGACTTCGCCGAGCACCTGGTGACCGACCCGGCAGTGCACGAGCTGATGCAGGCCTGGGTGGCTCGCACCACCGAATCGGTGCGGGTGGCCACCCTGGCCACCAAGGCCCTGCAACTGACGGTGCCCGGCGTGGCGGATGTGTACCAGGGCAGCGAGACCACCCGGGTTGCCCTGGTGGATCCGGACAACCGCGGCCCCGTGGATCACCACGCACTCACCGAGATGCTCGCCCGGCTGGACTCCGGGGCCGGACCCTCCGGGCCGGCGGAGGAGAAGTTGCGCCTGGTCGCCGCGGTACTGCGACTGCGCCGACGCCGTCCCGAGGTCTTCGTCGGCGCCCGCGCCGGCTACCAACCACTGGCAACCTCCACCGGCCACGCGATCGCGTTCGCCCGCTCCGCCGACGAGCAACCACAGGCGGTCACGATCGCGACCCGGCTCCCGGTCGCCCTGGGCCGCCTGGGTGGGTGGGGTGAGCACACCGTGGTGCTGCCACCTGGCCACTGGCATGACGTGATCAGCGGCGCCGAGCATCCCGGGGGCGCCCAACCGGTGAGCGAGGTGCTGCGACACGGCCCGGTCGCCGTCCTGGAGGTAGCCGACCGCACCGCGGACCAGGAGGAGAGTTGAGCGTCCCCGCCCGAGTGTGGGCCCCGAACGCCGAACAGGTTGAGATCGACCTGCCCGGCACCGGTGCGCGAGCGCCGATGCGTCCCGGGGGCGAGGGCTGGTGGGCCAGCGAGCCGGTACTGGAGGCGGGCACCGACTACGCCTTCAGCCTCGACGGCGGCCCGCTGCGCCCCGATCCCCGCTCGCCGTGGCAGCCCCAGGGCGTGCACGCCCCCTCACGCTGGTACGACCCGGCCGACTTCGACTGGACCGACCGGGAGTGGGCCGGCAAGGGCGTGCACGGTGCCGTGATCTACGAGTTGCACATCGGCACGTTCACTCCGGACGGAACGCTGGACGCCGCGATCGAACGGCTGGACCATCTGGTGGCCCTGGGGGTGGACATCGTGGAGCTGATGCCGGTCGCGGCGTTCCCGGGTGAACGCGGCTGGGGGTATGACGGCGTCGGTCTGTACGCCGTGCAGCACCCCTACGGTGGTCCGGCCGCGCTTGCCAGGTTCGTCGACGCCGCCCACAACGCGGGCCTGGGCGTGGCGCTGGACGTCGTCTTCAACCACCTGGGGCCCTCCGGTAACTACCTGGGCGAGTTCGGCCCCTACTTCACCGACCGCCACCACACGCCCTGGGGCGCGGCGGTCAACCTCGACGGCCCCGACTCCGCACCGGTGCGCGCCTTCATCATCGAGTGCGCCCTGCGGTGGCTGGATGACTTCCACATCGACGCACTGCGCCTGGACGCGGTGCACGAACTGAAGGACGACTCCGGTGAACACCTGCTCGCCGAACTGTCTCGCGCGGTGGCGGACCTGAGCAGCCGGGTCGGCCGGCCCCTGGGGCTGATCGCGGAGTCGGACCTCAACGACGCCGCGATGGTCGCCCCCGTCACCGCGGGCGGGCGCGGCATGGACGCGCAGTGGGCCGACGACGTCCACCACGCGATCCACGCCTACCTCACCGGAGAGCGGCACGGGTACTACGCCGACTTCGGCGACGCCGCCACCCTGGCCAAAGCGCTCACGCGGGTGTTCGTGCACGACGGCACCTACTCATCCTTCCGCGGCCGCCACTGGGGTGCACCGGTGCCGCCCGAGGTCAGCGGGCATGCCTTCGTGGCCTCCCTCAACACCCACGACCAGGTCGGCAACCGGGGCCTGGGCGACCGTCCCAGTGCCACCCTGAGCCCCGGGCGACTGGCGATCGGGGCGGCGCTCCTGCTGGCCGGCCCCTACACCCCGATGCTGTTCATGGGCGAGGAGTGGGGTGCCACCACCCCCTGGCTCTTCTTCACCGACCACGCCGAGGAGGAGTTGGCCGAGGCGATCCGTGCGGGCCGCCAGGCCGAGTTCGGCGATCACGGATGGGCCCAGCTCTACGGCCGTGCCGACCTGACGGTGCCCGACCCCCAGGATCGGCGTACGTTCACCGCCTCGGTGCTGGACTGGTCCGAACCCGCCGGGACAGACCACGCCCGGCTGCTCGCCTTCTACACCGACCTGGTCGCGCTACGCCGAGACCACCCGGACCTGGCCGGAGGCGACCGCACCGTGACCACGGTGGACTTCGACGACGACGCCGGCTGGTTGACGATGCGGCGCGGCTCCTCCGTCGTCGCGCTCAACACCGGCACCGCCCAGCAGGTCCCGCTTCCAGCCGGCACCGGGCGTGGTGTGCTGGCCGCCTGGGATCCGGACGGTACCTTCCTGACCGACGACGGAGCCCGGGTGCACCTGGGTGCGGATTGCGTCGTCGTCCTCGGCTGAGCCCTTCCGTCCGCTCACGGCCCTGCTGGGCGGATCCCTTCGGCAGGACCGGCCCCGGCCAGGACCGGTACCGTGGCGGAATGAGCAGCGTCTTCACCAAGATCATCGACGGGCAGATCCCGGGCCGGTTCGTCTGGTCCGATCCGGAGTGCGTGGCGTTCCTGACCGTGGAGCCCCTACGGCCCGGGCACACCATGGTGGTTCCCCGTGCCGAGATCGATCACTGGCTGGACGTACCCGACGACCTCGCCCAGCACCTGTTCACCGTGGCCCGGCACATCGGCCGGGCGCAGCGGAACGCGTTCGACCCGCGCCGGGTGGGCCTGCTCGTGGAGGGCTACGGGGTGGCGCACGTGCACCTGCACGTCTGGCCGAGCGTCTCCCCCGAGGACTTCGACCCGGGCAACGCCGAGCGCGACCCGGACCCGGCCGCCATGGACGCAGCCGCCGAACAGCTGCGGTCCCGGTTACGCGCCCACGGCCACAGCGAGTTCGTCCCGCAGGGGTGAGGTCACCTCCCGGTGGAGATGACCGGGGTTGCGAGTCAGCCCGCGGGGCGGCGGAGCATGCGGATCTCGGTCATGCCGTCCCGGCGCTCCCGGCTGGCGCCGTCGGCGGTGAACCCCGGCGGCGGTAGAACGCCACCGCGCGGTCGTTGCCACGGGCCACCCACAGGTAGGCCTCCCGGTCCCCCAGCCCCTGCGCATCATCTCCTGCGCCAGTCCGGTCCCGTGGTGTTCGGGAAGCAGGTTCAGCGCCCACACCTGACGGGGGGCCGGGGCCTCGTCCTCGCGCGGATCACCGACGCTGATGAACCCCACCGGCACTCCCCCGTGCCTGGCGATCAGGATCTGCTCCCCGCCCGGGAGCGGCTCGTCCTGGGCCAGGAGTCGGGCACGCTCGGTCCAGGGGTGCACGAACGCCTCCGGCCTCAGTCGTGCCAGCGACTGTGCGCTCATCAACCCCGCGTAGGTGCTCTGCCAGGTACGGCGGTGCGCGGCCACCAGTTCCTCCACCTCGGCCGGGCGCAACGGGCCGATCTCGTAGTCGCCCCAGGTGGTGGTGGCGGCCCGCTCCCCGGCGGCCGCCCCGGGATCACTCATCGAGCAGCTCCTCGACCCTGGTCACCTTGCCGGTCAACTCCCCTCGACGTCCCGGGCGCAGATCCGCCTTGAGCACCAGTGAGATCCGGTCGGAGTGGGCGGCGACGGCGTCACAGGCGGCCTTGATCACCGGCATGACCTCCTCCCACTCCCCCTCGATGGTGGTGAACATCGACGTCAGTTCATGCGGCAGCCCGCTGTCGCGGACCACCCGGACGGCGTCGGCCACCGCGGCGCTGACCGAGCCGTCCGGTGCGTCGGTGGTGGCTGGTGCGATGGAGAAGGCGAACAACATGCAGCCACGGTACTGCGGTGGCAACGTGCCGTCCCGTCCGTAGACTCGGAGCCATGCCAAGCACCGCCGTCCTGACCGCGCAAGCCCTGCGACCCCGGGATGTGCACCGGATCCTGCAACTGCACGCCGGAACCGAGCAGATGCAGTACCTGGTGCTGGTCCCCGTGGGGTCCGATGCCTCCACGGTGACCGAGGTGATCAACCATCTGAGCCTGGGAGACCTGCGCGAGGCATGGGACAGGATCACCGGCACCGAGGACGCCGGGGCGGACCGGGCGGCGGCCAGGGACGCGTTGGCCTCCTCCCTGGACCTGTTCGAACAGGCCGGGGCGACCGCCACCGGGGCACTGACGAGCGCCGATCCGATGGCCCAGCTGACAGCCGCCGCACGGGATCGCAGCATCACCGAGGTGATCGTGGTGACCGAGCCCCAGGCGGTGCAGGAGATCTTCAGTTCCGACTGGGCCAGTACGGCCAAGGACACCCTCGAGGTGCCGGTGCTGCACTTCTACTCCGGTACCGACCACGTCGGCTGACGGTCGCAGACACCGGGCCGCAGACTCTCAGACCCCCGGATGGTGCCGGGCCAGTTTCCGGGCGTAGTTCACCATCGCCATCGCGACGTAGAGCAGCCGCCGGGGGTGGCGCTCGGCCCGGTAGTACAGCGGGTTCGTCACCGCCCCGCTGCGCCGTATCCGGTTCACCTGCCCGCGCCCGGGCGCGGGCAGGTAGCGGCGCAGCACCGGCCAGGGCACCACGGCGAAGAGGTGTTGGGCCGTCGCCACCGGAATGGGTTCGCCGCCGCCGGCCTGCGCCGTCATCTGGCGCACCGGGCCCGCGCGCTCATCCTCGCCCGGACCGAGGCCCAGGAAGGCCTGGCCGTACATGGCTGCGACGTTGTACCCGGAGGCGGTCACCGCGTACCCGCTGCGACCCACCCTTGGGTTGATCTCCAGCAGCTGGTAGTGCCCCTCCGGGCTCCGCTTCAGATCCGCGTTGGCGAATCCCCGCCATCCGATGGCCTGCAGCAGGTTCACCACCTGTGCCACCGCTCGGGCCCGAGCGCCCACCGGGTCTCCGGTGAGTTGTGCCACGGAGTTGCCGACCGCGCTGGGCGCATGTTCCTCCAGCAGCACCTGACCGAACTGGGCCAGGCGCACCCGCCCACCGGGATCGATGAAGACGTTCACCGCCGCCATCGCACTGTCCGGACCGTCGATGTACTCCTGCACCAGCATCGGCACCGCCACCCCGGCGGTGGCCATCGTGTGCCACAGTGCGCGCAGGTGCCCGGCGTCGGCGACGGTGTGCACCTTCGCCTTGCCCGGGTAGTCCACGCCCTGCGCAGCGGCGGTGCTGGCGGGTTTGACCACGACCGGGAAGTCCAGATCCCCGCCCGGTGGCTCCTCCTCGGCGGGCACACCCCGGGCGGTGCGGGGATGGGGCACGCCGGCCTCCTCGGCCATGGCCATCAGCACCGCCTTGTCCGCGACCTGCTCCAGCAGGTGGGCTCCGGGGTAGGGCACGACCGCGCCGGCGTCCTCGAGCCGGTCCCGGACCGCCACGATCGCGGTCACCAGCCAGTCCGCACTGCCCAGCACCAGGTGGGTGGAATCGGGTTGCTCGGCCATCACCTCCAGGATCGTCTGGGCCAGGGTGTCGGTGTTGCTCAACCCGGCGCGGATCCGCAGGTCCACGATCGCGCTGTGGGCGACCGCGCCCACCTGCACCCCGGCCAGCACCACGCTGGAGACGCCATAGGCCTCATGGAAGGCCCTCGCGGTGGCATAGGCACCGATATCACCACCCACCAGGATGGGCCGGACCGCTGGGGCGCCCGGCGTATCGGAGGGTCGGGAGTCCTTGGTGCGCACCTGGCTACGTTACCCAACGGGCGGTGTCGTCGGGAGCGGCGCGCCCTACCGGCGCCACGTGCCACCCGGCATAACCTGGACGGGTGAACGCACCAGGTCAGGTCGCGCCCGAGGAGTTCGAGGCGGCGCTGTTGAGTCTGCGTGAGCACCGGCTGCGCCCGGAACTGCGCCTGGAGGAGGTGCCTCCGCCCACGCGGATCGCTCCCTATGCCCTCGCCCTGACCGGTGAGATCAACCCGAGCACCGACCCGGATGACTTCCTGGGCAACGGCCGCTTCGTGGTCCTGTACGACCCGGAGGGCCAGGAGGCCTGGAACGGCACCTTCCGGGTGATCGTCATGGCCAGGGCCCGCCTGGAGGACGAACTGGGCGCCGATGCGATGCTCGGGGAGGTCGGTTGGAGTTGGCTCACCGACGCCCTGGCCACCGAGGAGGCGGGTTACCACTCCCTGTCCGGTACTGTCACCCGGGTGCTCTCGGAGACCTTCGGGGGCTTGGAACTGCGGGGAGGCGAGGTGGAGATCGAGGTGCGTGCATCCTGGACACCCACCAGCACCGACCTTGCCCCGCACCTGCGCGCCTGGGCGCTCCTGGCCTGCCAGGCGGCCGGGCTGCCTCCGATGCCGGATAACGTCTCATCGCTGAACCGGCGCCGATGAACCAGCCGCAGCCCCTCACCGAGCCGTCCGGCGGCGTACCCGAGGTGGTCGCCACCGACGCGCAGTTGCGCGAGGTCATCACGCGTCTGGCGCAGGGAACCGGACCCGTCGCCATCGATGCCGAGCGGGCTTCGGGGTACCGGTACGGTCAGCGCGCCTATCTGGTCCAGGTGCGCCGGGCCGGCGCCGGCACCGCCCTGATCGACCCGCTCGGGGTGCCCGACCTGGGCGAGTTGTCACGGGCCCTCGGCGGTACCGAGTGGGTGCTGCACGCCGCGAACCAGGACCTGCCGAGCCTGGCCGAGGTCGCCCTTCGCCCCGATTCGCTCTTCGACACCGAACTGGCGGGCCGACTGCTGGGACGGGCCCGGGTGGGCCTGGGCACCATGGTGGAGGCCGAACTCGGCCTTTCCATGGCCAAGGAGCATTCCGCAGCCGACTGGTCCACCCGTCCGCTTCCGCACGACTGGTTGCGCTACGCCGCTCTCGACGTGGAAGTGCTCATCGAGCTGCGCCAGATCCTGTCCCGCCAGCTGGACGAGGCGGGCAAGTTGGAGTGGGCCCTGGAGGAGTTCGAGTACGTCCGCACCGCGCCCCCGCCTCCCCCGAGGGTGGACCCCTGGCGGCGCACCTCCGGGACCCACCAGATCCGGGACCGGCGCGGTCTGGCGGTGGTCCGGGAGTTGTGGATCGCTCGTGATGCCGCGGCCGCGCAGGTCGACCTGGCGCCGGGCCGGGTGCTGCCGGACCGAGCGATCATCGCCGCCGCCCAGGCGCTGCCGAAGAACACCGATGATCTTCTGGCACTGCGTCCGTTCACCAACCGTGGTGCGCGCCGCCGGCTGCGCACCTGGGCGGGCGCCATCGAGACGGCTCTGGAACTGCCCGAGAACGAACTTCCCGCGCACCGGGCCCCGCACTCCCCCGACGCCCTGCCCCAGCCACGCTCGTGGAAGGACCGCAACCCCGAGGCCGCCGTCCGGCTCGATGCGGTGCGGCCCACGATCCGGGCCCTGGCGGACGAACTGGAACTTCCGCAGGAGAACCTGCTCTCCCCCGATACCCAGCGCCGCATTGCCTGGCGACCGCCGTCGTCGGCCACCGAGGAACTCGTCGCCCAGGCACTCCGCGACCTGGGTGCCCGACGCTGGCAGGTGGAGCAGGTCACCGAGCGCCTCACCCAGGCGCTGGCCACCGGAACGCCGGTCGGGGTGCCCGAGGTCGCTGACACCGCGGACGAGGCCACCGAAACGGCAGACCAGGTCACCGAAACAGCAGGGGAGAACGCCTCCTGAGCGCTACCGCGCCGTCGTGAGATAAGGTGCGCATCAGTATCTAGTACTGACAGTCTCACGCTTTGGAGGTAGACGATGACGTTGCACGGTCGGGATGTCGTCCTGGTCGATGCCGCGCGGTCCCCGTTCGGGCGTGCCCGCGAGGACGGCCTGTACGCCCACACCCGCGCCGATGACCTCGCGGTGGCGGTGGTGCGGGACCTACTGCGCCGCAACGCGGAGCTGCCGCCGGAGCGTCTCGGGGAGGTGGCCTTCGCCGCAACCACCCAGTCCGGGGACCAGGGCCTGACCCTGGGCCGGACCGTAGGCTTGCTCGCCGGGCTGCCCCAGCACGTGCCCGGGTACGCGATCGACCGGATGTGTGCCGGGGCGATGACCGCGGTCACCCAGGTGGCGGCCTCGATCGCCGTGGGGGCGATCGATGCGGCCCTGGCCGGTGGGGTGGAGCACATGGGCCGCCACCCCCTCGGCGGCGACGCGGACCCGAATCCGCGCTTCATGACCGAGCGGCTGGTCTCCTCCGACGCCCTGGTGATGGGTGCCACCGCCGAGAACCTGCACGACCGCTACCCCGAACTGACCAGGGAGCGTGCCGACGCCTACGGCGCCGCCTCCCAGGCCAAGTACGCCCAGGCGCTCGCCGACGGGCACATCGGGGCCGATCTGGTGCCGATCGGGATTCCCGACCCCGAACGCGGGTGGGGTCTGGCCACTGCGGACGAACCCCCGCGCCCCGGCACCACCGTGGCCGCAATGGCAGACCTGCGCACCCCGTTCCGTCCCGGCGGACGCGTGACGGCGGCCACCTCCTCCCCGTTGACCGACGGCGCCACCGGGGCGGTGCTGATGGCCGCTGACACCGCAGCCGAACTGGGCCTGGCGCCGCGGATGCGGATGGTCTCCTACGCCTATGCCGGCGTCGCCCCGGAGGTGATGGGAGTGGGCCCGGTGCCGGCGACGCAGCGTGCCCTCGAACTGGCCGGGCTGAGCATCGAGGACATCGGCCTGTTCGAGATCAACGAGGCGTTCGCCGTGCAGGTGCTGGCCTTCCTGGATGCCTTCGGGATCGACGACGACGACCCCCGCGTGAACCCCTACGGCGGTGCGATCGCCGTGGGTCACCCGTTGGCGGCTTCCGGAGTGCGCCTGATGGCCCAGCTGGCCCGGGCCTTCGAAACCCGCCCCGAGGTGCGCTACGGCATCACCACCATGTGTGTCGGTCTCGGCCAGGGCGGCACCGTGATCTGGGAGAACCCCCACCACATCGAGGAGAGCCGATGAGCGAACGCATCACCCGCGCCCTGGTGCGCGACGTCGAACTGGGGGGTGTGGGCACCCTGGCCCTGGTCACCCTGGACAACCAGGCCGGTCCCACCAAGCCGAACACGCTCGGGCCCGGCGGGATGGCCGAACTGCGCACCGCGCTGGAGGGCATCACCGCCCGGGCCCGTGCGGGCGAGATCGTGGCGGCTGCGGTGACCGGCAAGATGTTCCACTTCGCCGCGGGTGCCGACCTGCACGGCGCCGCCGCCATCACCACCGAGGCCGATGCGCGCGGTATCGCCGAGACCGGGCACGAGGTGTACGCCCTGCTCACCGACATGCCGGTGCCCACGTTCGCCTACATCGGTGGCGCCGCCCTGGGTGGCGGGCTGGAACTGGCGCTGCACGCCACCTACCGCACGGTGGCCGCGCCGGTGCGCAACATCGGGCTCCCGGAGACCTTCCTGGGCCTGATCCCCGGATGGGGCGGCACGTTCCTGGTGCCGCACCTGGTGGGGATCGAGAACGCGGTGAAGGTGATCATCGAGAACCCGCTTCGCAACAACCGTCAGCTCGATGCCACCCAGGCGGTGCAGATGGGGCTGGCTGATGCGGTGCTGGACTCGGCGGACTTCCTGGCCCAGTCCCTGCGCTGGAGCGCGGCGATCCTGCGCGAGGAGGTACAGGTGAACCGGCCCGACCCGGAGGACCCGCAGGTGTGGCAGCAGGTGATCGAGGGCGCCAGGGCCAAGGTGGACCAGCGTCTGCACGGCGCCGCACCGGCCCCCTATCGGGCCCTGGACCTGCTCGAGGTGGCGTCCCGGGGTGACCGGGAGGTCTCCTATGAAGCCGAGAACGACGCACTAGCCGAACTCATCCTGTCGCCGGAGTTCTCCGCCGGGGTGTACGCCTTCGGGCTGACCACCGGACGGGCGAAGAAACCTGCCGGTGCACCCGATTCCGCACTGGCCCGCCCGGTGCGTTCGGTCGGGATCGCCGGTGCCGGGTTGATGGCCAGCCAGTTGGCGCTGTTGTTCGCCCGACGGATGAAGGTGCCGGTGGTCATGCGGGACCTGGACGACGAGCGTGCTCAGCGGGGCCTGTCGTTCGTGCACGCCGAGGTTGACAAACTCGCCGAGTCCGGACGTATCGGCGCCGATGAGGCAAACCGGCTGCGCTCGGCGGTCACCGTCACCACCGACCTGGCCGACCTGGCCGGGAAGGACCTGGTGATCGAGGCGGTCTTCGAGGAGTTGCAGGTGAAGAAGACGGTGTTCGCCGAACTCGAGCAGGTCATCGCCCCCGAAACGATCCTGGCGACGAACACCTCCGCGCTGTCGGTGACGGCGATGGCCGCCGGCCTGAACCATCCGGAGCGGGTGGTGGGCCTGCACTTCTTCAACCCGGTCGCGCAGATGCCGCTGGTGGAGGTCGTGCGTGCGGAGCAGACCGATGACGCCGCCTACGCGACCGCGTTCGCGGTTGCCAAGGAGTGCCGCAAGACGGCGATCGCGGTGGCCGACGCCCCCGGGTTCGTGGTCAACCGGTTGCTGGTGCGGTTGCTCGGTGAAGTCCTCGGCTCACTGGAGGACGGTACCGACGTGCAGGTGGCCGATGCGGCGCTGCGTCCCCTCGGGCTGCCGATGGGACCCTTCCAACTGTTGCAGCTCGTGGGTCCGGCGGTGGCCGAACACGTGCTGGACACGCTGCGGGAGCAGCTGGGCGACCGGTACCCCACCTCGCCCGGCCTGCGCCGGATCGTGGAGGACGGCGCTCGCTTCGTGGAGTTCGAGGGCCGGCCCGGCGCCGGTTCCCCGGTGAACATGCAGATCGGCTCCTACTTCGGCTCCCGCGCCGAGCAGGCCGGCGCGCAGAGTGAGACCGAGTTGCTCAACCGGGTGCGCGACGCGCTGGCCCAGGAGGTGGACCTGATGCTCGCCGAGGGCGTCGTGGGAGACAGGGAGGACATCGACCTGGGCATGATCATGGGCGCCGGCTGGCCGTTCCACCTGGGCGGCATCACCCCCTACCTGGCGCGCACGGCCTGACCCCGGGCACCTCCCCAGCCCGGAGCGGCGGAAGTCAGAAAAGACCGGGCTGGGGCGGGGCGTAGGCGGGGTCCACGCCGTCAAAGAGGCTGGAGACGGACTCACCCAGGTGGATGCGATGGATCGCCTCGGCGAACAGTCCCGAGATCGAGCGCACCCGTAACCCCGGCCACCCCTCCGGCGCCGGAACGGTATCAGTGGTGACCACCTCGGAGATCATCGGATGCTGGCTCAGCCGCGGCACAGCCCGGCCGGTGAACAGCCCGTGCGTGCACGCCACCGCGGCCTCGACGCATCCCTCCTCCCGCAGCCGCTCGAGCAGTTCCACGATCGAGCCCCCGGTGGCGATCTCGTCGTCGAGCACGATGGCTCGCTTGCCGGCCACATCCCCCACGATGGCGTCGATCACCACCCGGTCATCGGTCAGGCGCTGCTTACTGCCGGCCGCCACCGGCACCCCGAGCAACCGGGCGAACACAGTGGCGGACTTCGCGTTGCCCAGGTCCGGTGAGACCACCACCGTCTCCTCGGGATTGATCCGATCCCGGAAGTGCTCGGCCAGTACCCCCAGCGCGGTGAGGTGGTCCACCGGAACGGAGAAGAACCCGTGCACCTGCGGTGCGTGCAGGGTCATCGTCAGCACCCGGTTCGCGCCGGCGGTGGTGAGCAGGTCCGCCACCAGACGCCCACCCAGTGAGATCCGGGAGGCGTCCTTCTTGTCCGAGCGGGCGTAGGCGAAGTGCGGCATGACCGCGGTGATCTGCGCGGCCGAGGCGCCGCGGGCGGCGTCGATCATCAGCAACAGTTCCATCAGGTGCTCCTGGGTGGGCGGCACCAGGGGTTGGATGATGTAGACATCGCGCTGGCGGCAGTTCTCCCCCAGTCGGGCTTCCAGGCAGTCGTTGCTGAATCGTTTGACGCGTGAGGGTGCCACCTCCACACCCAGGTGTGCACAGATCTGGCCGGCCAACCCCGGATGAGCGCTGCCGCTGAAGACCACGATGTTGCGCATACCCGCCCTAGAGGTTCGATCGAGGTGTGAAGGATCTTCCCGAGCCTAGCGATCCACCGCGGTGCGCGGAAACTGTTCGCGCCCCACCGTTGCCTGGTGGGTCAGTTCCACTGCCACCGAAGCCGCCTGCAACGCGACATCCTGTGCGCGCAGGCCCAGGTCCGCGACCAATTCGGCCCGGGTGGCGTGGCTCAGGAACCGCAGTGGAATCCCGTGCGCCTGCACCGGCATGTGCAGCCCGCGCTCGGCCAGGCGGTCCCGGATCGCCGAGCCGAGACCGTTGCTCACCAGACCGTCCTCGATGGTCAGGACCAGGTGGTGGGCGCGGGCAAGTTCCACCAGGTCATCGGGAACCGGCAGCACCCACCTCGGGTCCACCACGGTGGCGCCGATCCCCTGGTCTGCCAACCGCTGCGACACCTCGATCGCGGTGCGCGCGAAAGCGCCGAATCCGGCCACGAGCACCCTGGCCCCGCCGTCACCGGGGGTCCTGGCGAGCACGTCCACCGTGCCCTGCTTGCCGATCTCGGGGATCGCCTCGGGCAGGGCACCCTTGGGGTAACGCAGCACCGTGGGGGCGTCGCGCACGTCGACGGCTTCACGCAGCGCACGCCGCAGAGTGTCCTCATCGCGCGGGGCGGCCAGGCGCAAGCCGGGCACACTGCGCAGCAGTGCCATGTCCCACATACCGTTGTGGCTGGCGCCGTCGTCTCCGGTCAATCCGGCGCGGTCCAGCATGAAGGTCACCCCGGCCTTGTGCAGGGCGACGTCCATCAGCACCTGGTCGAACGCACGGTTGAGGAAGGTGGCGTAGACCGCCACCACCGGATGCATCCCGGCGAAGGCCAGCCCGGCGGCGGAGGTCACGGCATGTTGTTCGGCGATGCCGACGTCGAAAACCCGGTCCGGGAACTCCTCGGCCATCGGCGCCAGGCCCACCGGGCCCAGCATGGCCGCGGTGATCCCGACGATGTCGGAGCGCACCCGCGCGATCCTGCAGATCTCATCGGCGAACACCTTGGTCCACCCGAACCGGGAGGCCTGCACCGGTAGCCCGGTCTCGGGGTGGATCACCCCGACGGCGTGGAACCGGTCGGCAGCATCGGTCTCGGCCGGGGCATAACCACGGCCCTTCTGGGTGATGGTGTGCACGATGACGGGCGCACCGAAGTCCTTCGCCGCGCGCAGTGCGCGCTCCAGCGCGTGCACGTCGTGCCCGTCCACCGGGCCGAGGTACTTGATCCCCAGACCCTCGAACCAGCCCGAGGGCCGCAGCACGTCCTTGATGCCCTTCTTCATGCCGTGCAGGGCGTCGTAGGTCAACCGTCCGGGTGGACCGCCACGGTTCAGGGTGCGCTTCCCCCAGCCCAGGATGCGTTCGTAGTTGGGGTCGACGCGCATGGCGTCCAGGTGCCGGGACAGTCCCCCGATCGTGGGTGAGTAGGAGCGCCCGTTGTCATTGACAACGATCACCAGCGGTCGGTCCGGGCCGTCGGCGATGGTGTTCAAGGCCTCCCACGCCATCCCGCCGGTCAGCGCACCGTCACCGATCACGGCGACCACGTGGCGGTCGGTGCGCCCGGCGATGACGTTGCCCTTGGCGATGCCGTCAGCCCAGGAGATCGCGGTGGAGGCGTGGGAGTTCTCCACCACGTCGTGGTCGGACTCCGCCCGCGCGGGGTAGCCGGACAACCCGCCGCGTTTACGCAGCGCGGAGAAATCGGTGCGGCCGGTGAGCAACTTGTGCACATAGGCCTGGTGGCCGGTGTCGAAGACGATCCGGTCCCGGGGCGACTCGAAGACCCGGTGCAGCGCGATGGTCAACTCCACCACGCCCAGATTCGGACCCAGATGCCCTCCGGTCTTGGACACCTCGGTGACCAGGAAGGTGCGGATCTCCGCGGCGAGGGCGCGCAGCCGCCGTGGACTCAGACCTCGCAGGGACGACGGGGAGGTGATGCGTTGAAGTTCACCCACTCGTGTCTCCTTCCCTACCCGAGCGACGCCGACTGGGGTGTCGTTGGTCCGCAGGGTAGTGGCACGCGTCGGTGCGCGCGCTTCATACTAAGCCATTTACCCTGGAACCATGCGATTCCTGCCCGGACACACCGTGCGTTCCGATCTGACCTACGGCGACGTCTTCCTGGTCCCGTCCCGTTCCGACGTGGGCTCCCGGTTCGACGTCGACCTGACCCCGGTCGACCGCGCCGGCACCACGATCCCGGTGGTGGTGGCCAATATGACCGCGGTCAGCGGCCGGCGGATGTCCGAGACCGTCGCCCGACGCGGAGGCGTGGCGATCCTGCCCCAGGACCTGCCGTTGGAGGAGGTGGCACGCACGATCGCCTCGGTGAAGTCCCGGCACCCGGTGCTGGAGTCCCCGGTGGTGCTCACGGTCACCGACACCGTGCACAACGCGGTCACCTTGATCGACAAGCGCAGCCACGGTGCGGCCGTGGTGCTCGATACCGACGACAGGCCCGTCGGTGTCCTCACCCGCGGGGACTGCCAGGGGGTGGACCAGTTCACGCAGGTGCGCGAGGTGATGACACCCGAACCCACCTGCCTCCCACTGTCGGTGCTCGACGGCGACGACGCGTTGCGGACCGCGTTCGAGACCCAGCACCGCTACCGGCGCCGGTTCTCTCCGGTCATCGACGACGACGGCGCCCTCGTCGGCGTCCTCACCCGCCTCGGAGCGCTGCGATCCTCCATCTACACCCCGGCCACCGACTCCTCGGGCCGGTTGCTCGTAGGGGCTGCGATCGGGGTGAACAGTGACGTCGTCGCGCGGGCCGAGGGGTTGCTGGCGGCGGGCGCGGACATGCTCGTGGTGGACACCGCGCACGGGCACCAGATGAAGATGCTCACCGCGTTGCGGGCGGTGCGCGGCCTGGATCCTCAGGTGCCGGTGATCGCGGGCAACGTGGTCACCGCCGACGGCGTCAGCGACCTCGTCGAGGCAGGTGCCGACATCGTCAAGGTCGGTGTGGGTCCGGGGGCGATGTGCACCACGAGGATGATGACGGCGGTGGGCAGGCCACAGTTCTCCGCGGTGGCCGAGTGTGCGGAGCGGGCCCGCTCGCTCGGTGCCCACGTGTGGGCCGACGGCGGGGTCCGCTACCCGCGCGACATCGCCCTGGCCCTGGCGGCCGGTGCCAGCCAGGTGATGGTCGGATCCTGGTTCGCCGGTACCCACGAGTCAACGGGTGACCTGCACACCGACACCGATGGGCGCCTGTACAAGGAGTCCTTCGGGATGGCCTCGGCGCGGGCGGTCGCCGCCCGCGCGTCTGCTGCCGCCACCGCGTTCGAGCGGGCCCGCCGGGCCCTGTATGAGGAGGGCATCTCCTCCTCGCGGATGTACCTGGACCCGGACCGCCCGGGGGTGGAGGATCTGCTGGACCACATCACTTCCGGCCTGCGCAGCGCCTGCACGTATGCCGGAGCCGCCACGATGGCCGAGTTCGCCGAGCGGGCGGTGGTGGGCCTGCAGTCGGCTGCAGGGTATGAGGAGGGACGTCCGCTGCCGGCGGGATGGTAGCCAGGGCCGACCGCGCTGCGGTGCCACCCCGCGGGTCGGCGATGGCGGCCGGGAAGTGGTCCAGTGGCTGCGCCGAGACAGGATCGGTGATCAGGGTGTTCGCGGCCGGCGGACCCGCCGCCGCGGCGGGTGGACGGGCCGACCCGCAGCCGGGTGTGTCCGGCTGCGGGTCGGAATGGTTCGGAGCGCGCTGTGTCGGTTCAGGCCGCCACGAGGGAGCGCAGCACGTACTGCAGGATGCCGCCGTTGCGGTAGTAGTCGGCCTCACCCGGGGTGTCGATCCGCACCACGGCGTCGAAGGTGACTTCCTCGCCGTCGTCCTTGGTGGCGGTGACCTTGACCGTCTTCGGGGTACGGCCCTCGTTCAGCTCGGTGATACCGCTGATGTCGAACGTCTCGGTGCCGTCCAATCCGAGGCTGTCGGCGCTCTCGCCCTCGGGGTACTCCAGGGGCAGCACGCCCATCCCGATCAGGTTCGACCGGTGGATCCGCTCGAAACTCTCGGTGATGACCGCCCGCACGCCCAGCAGCAAGGTGCCCTTGGCCGCCCAGTCCCGGGAGGAACCGGAGCCGTACTCCTTGCCACCCAGCACCACCAGCGGGATGTTCTCCTCGGCGTAAGCCTGCGCGGCGTCGTAGATGGAGGTCTGCTCGCCGGTGAGGAGGTTCTTGGTGAACCCGCCTTCGACGCCGTCCAGCAACTGGTTGCGTAGCCGGATGTTGGCGAAGGTGCCCCGGATCATCACCTCGTGGTTACCGCGGCGGGAGCCGTAGGAGTTGAAGTCCCGCCGGGCCACCCCGTTCTCGGTCAGGTACCGGCCCGCCGGGGAGTCCGGCTTGATCGCACCGGCCGGCGAGATGTGGTCGGTGGTGACCGAGTCGCCGAGTTTGGCGAGCACCCGGGCCCCGGTGATGTCCTCGACCGGTGTCGCCTCGCGCTCCATGCCCTCGAAGTACGTGGGCTTGCGCACATACGTCGACTCCGGGTCCCAGGCGAAGGTGTCGCCCTCCGGGGTCTGCAGCGCGCGCCAGTGATCGTCACCGGCGAAGACGTCGGCGTAGTCGGAGGCGAACATCTCCCGGTTGATGTTCTCGTCGATGGTGCGCTGTACCTCGTCGGTGTCGGGCCAGATGTCCCGCAGGAACACCTCGTTGCCATCGCTGTCGGTACCCAGGGGCTCGTTGGCGAAGTCGAAGTCCATGGTGCCGGCCAGCGCGTAGGCGACCACCAGCGGCGGTGAGGCCAGGTAGTTCATCTTCACGTCCGGGTTGATCCGGCCCTCGAAGTTGCGGTTACCGGACAGCACCGAGACCACCGACAGGTCGTGCCGGTTCACGGCCTCGGTGACCTCCTCGTCCAGCGGACCGGAGTTGCCGATGCAGGTGGTGCAACCGTAGCCGACCAGGTGGAAGCCCAGCTTCTCCAGGTAGGGCCACAGCCCGGCCTTCTCGAAGTAGTTCGTGACCACCTGGGAGCCAGGTGCCAACGAGGTCTTCACCCAGGGCTTGGAGACCAGCCCCCGGTCCACGGCGTTGCGGGCCAGCAGGCCCGCGGCCATCATCACCGAGGGGTTGGAGGTGTTCGTGCAAGAGGTGATCGAGGCGATCGCCACGTGCCCGTGGTCCAGCTCGTACGTGGTGCCCTCCGGGGTGGTCACCTCGGTGGGGTTGGAGGCCCGCTGGTAGGACGCCGGTGGCGTCGGCGAGTGGGAAGGCGCCCCGGCCTGGGATGACTCCGCGTTGGCAGGCTGCGCCGTGGCGTCGGAGGCCGGGAACGTGTCAGCCAGGCGGCTGTCCACCGGGCTCTTCTCGATCCCCTCGCCGTTCACTGCATAGTTCTTCAGGTCCGCGAGGAACTGTTCCTTGGAGTTGCTCAGCGCGATCCGGTCCTGGGGTCGTTTCGGTCCGGCGATCGAGGGCTCCACGGTGGACAGATCCAGGGTGAGGTACTCGGAGTAGGCAGGTTCGATGTGCTCCTCGGCCGATGGATCCAGCCACATGCCCTGTTCCTTGGCGTAGGCCTCCACCAGCGCGACCTGTTCGTCGCTGCGGCCGGTCAGGCGCAGGTAGTCCAGGGTGACCTCATCGATGGGGAACATCGCCGCGGTCGAGCCGAACTCCGGGCTCATGTTCCCGATCGTGGCGCGATTGGCCAGCGGCACCTGGGCCACGCCCTCGCCGTAGAACTCCACGAACTTGCCGACCACACCGTGCTCACGCAGCATCTCGGTGATGGTCAGCACCACATCGGTCGCAGTCACGCCGGAGGGAATCTCCCCTTCGAGTTTGAACCCCACCACCCGCGGGATCAGCATCGATACCGGCTGGCCGAGCATGGCGGCCTCGGCCTCGATCCCTCCGACGCCCCAGCCCAGCACACCCAGGCCGTTGACCATCGTGGTGTGGGAGTCGGTACCGACCAGGGTGTCGGGGTAGGCGCGCAGCACCGCGTCCTCGCCCTCACCGTGCTCGCGGGTCATCACCACGCGAGCCAGGTACTCGATATTGACCTGGTGGACGATACCGGTGCCCGGCGGCACCACCTTGAAGTCATCGAAGGCCGTCTGACCCCAACGCAGGAACTGGTAGCGCTCGTGGTTGCGCTGGTACTCGAACTCCACATTGCGCGCGAACGCGTCCCGGGTACCGAAGACGTCGATCTGCACCGAGTGGTCGATCACCAACTCAGCCGGGGACAGCGGGTTGATCGAGGCCGGGTCCCCGCCGAGGTCGGCCACGGCCTCGCGCATCGTGGCCAGGTCCACCACGCACGGCACGCCGGTGAAGTCCTGCATCACCACCCGGGCCGGGGTGAACTGGATCTCGTGCGAAGGCTGGGCCTGCGGGTCCCACCCGGCCAGGGTGCGGATATGGTCGGCGGTGATGTTGGCACCATCCTCGGTGCGCAGCAGGTTCTCCGCGAGCACCTTGAGGCTGTACGGCAACCGCTCGGCACCGGGCACCGCGCTGAGGCGGTAGATCTCGTAATCGGTTCCCTGGACGGACAGGGTGGACTTGGACGAAAAACTGTCCACGTGGCTCACGGTGGCTCCTTGCGTCGACGGCGTGGATGTCCCTGGCACCATCCTGGCACTTCCGGGACACGAGCGTCCGATATTTATCTTGATGTCGAGATAATCCTATCGGGGTGCCGGCGGATGCGCCACTCACACGCCGGGGGCCAGCACGGCCACGCACTCCACGTGATGGGTGTGGCTGTACAGGTCGAACGCGGTCAGGCTCGCCAGTTCATACCCGACGTTCCTGGCCGCGGCAGCATCCCGGGCGAGCGCGGCCGGATCGCAGGCCACGTACACCACCCGTTCCGGGCCGGTCGCCACAAGAGCGCGCATCACCGCTTCCCCGGCTCCGGAACGCGGCGGATCCAGGACGACGACGTCGGCTCTCCCGTCGTCGCCACCCGCCTGGGCGTGGCCGGTGACGAATCTGCGCACGTCGGCATCGTGGAGATGGATCTGGTCCAGTCCGTGGGCGTTTCGGCGGGCATCGCGCACCGCCCCGGAAGCGCCCTCGACGGCGTCTACCCGCCCCTGCGCACCCACGGCCGCGGCCAGTGGCGCGGTGAATAGACCCGAGCCGGAGTACAGTTCCAGGACGCGCTGGCCCGGCCGGAGTTCTGCCGCCCGGAGCACTTCGGCCACCAACGCCGCCGGGGCTCCGGCATGGGCCTGCCAGAAGCCATCGGCACTGACCCGGTAGGTGTAGGTCTGCTCGCCGGTCCGGACCACCTCACGAACCCGGGCGGGTCTGTCCGTGTTCCCGGCGGCGCGCCGTCCGCGTGATCTGGCCTCGCTCGGACGGCCGTCCACGAGAACCACCGGGGCCCCGGCGGAAGGTGCGACCGCCTGGATCCGCGCGCCGGCCGGCCAGGTGCGCCCGAGCAGGTCCAGCTCATGGATCCGCGCGTGGGCCAGCGGCAGGGAGCCCACCCCGAGCACCGCATCGCTGCGGTGACCGTGCATGCCGGCCCGGCCCTCGCCGTCGGCTATCAACGTGACCCGGGTGCGGTACCCGGTGCCCGGTACCGGGCTCGGCCCCTCGGGCAGCGGCACGTACTCGACCTGCAGCGGCGCCACCGCGGGGTGGTCGGGGCCGATATGCCCGATGCGACGCAGCGCGTCGGTGATCACGTCCCGTTTCCAGGCGCGCTGGGCCGGGAGGGCAACGTGAGCCAGTTCCCCGCCACCCACGCCACCGGGCCCGGCCTCGGGCCAGACGCTGGGGACCCGGTCCGGCGAGGGCTCCAGAACCTCGATCGCATCAGCGCGCCAGTAGCGGCTGGTGGCGTCGGTGACCCTGGCCCGGACCCGCTCGCCGGGCAGTGTGTGCCGCACGAATACCACCCGCCCGTCGTGGCGCGCCACGCAGTGGCCGCCGTGGGCCGGCGGGCCGATGGTCAGGTCCAGCAACTGATCGGGCATTGGTGCTCGCCTTCGCGGGTGTGAGTGACGTTCGAGCGTACTGGCCCTCGACCCCGGTCCTGACCCTCGAACGCAGGGCTAGCGCCGGGGGCGGGCGCGGTCCGTGCTCGGGCCACCGTCCGGGCCGGCCGCACCATCCGGGCCGGCCGCACCGTCCGGGCCGGCCGCACCATCCGGGCCGGCCGCGCCGTCCGGGTTCGGCGCGCAATCGGGGCCCGCCACGGCGTCAGTGGTGGCCGGGCCGTCAACGGTGCTGTCAGCCTCGGGGGCGTCGACGATGGCCTCCTCCTGTGCCTGCCTCGAAGCCTTGATCAGCGGATGCACCAGCAACCAGGTCAGATACAGCACCACCGCCCACAGCGGCACCCCCATCACCAGCCGGGCGGTCCCCAACCAGCCAACCTGAGCATTGAGGTAGAGCGGCAACTGCACCCCCAGTCGCAGCCCGAACAAGAGCACCCACAGCGCCGTGGCCCAACTCAGGATCCGAACCGCGGCACGGTCCTGGCGCCATTGCCCGAAACCGGGCATCAACGCACCGACGAGCACTCCCACCAGTGGGCGCCGCGCAAGGATAGAGCCCAGCGACACCAGGACGCCGATCGCGTTGACGTACAGCCCCCATACGAAGAAGTCCTCGGCCTGCCCGGTCCGCCACGCCCAGACGGTCCCGATGCCGACCCCGACCAGACCGCCGAAGACGTAGTTCAACGAACTGCGAGAGACCAGGCGGCTCAATGCCGCCACCACCGCCAATGCTCCTGCGCCGATCAGCGACCAGGTCAGATCCCGGGTGGCCACGAAGACCACCACGAACACCAGGCCCGGTGCGATCGACTCCAGCAACCCGCGAACACCGCCGACAGAGGCGGTCAGGTCGAACTGCCCCTGACCCAGTTGTTGCACGCCGCGGCCGGGCACGGCCGGACCGGACCCGGCGGGGCGATCGGCGGAGGTCATCGCACCTCGGTGATCTCCGGCCCCCGCTTGGGCAGCCGGATCGTGAGCCGTTCTTCCTGGGCCGGTGCCTGGGGCTGCGCCGACTGGCCAGGCAGGTGCAGGCTGAGCAATTCACGCGGCGGACGCGGTTCATTGCCACGGTCCACCACGATCCCGGCGAAGATGTCCTCCATCACCTCGGCGGCTTGGGCCTCCACGGTCGCCTTCCCGGTGAGCACACCGCGCAGGAACCAACGAGTGCCGTCGACCCCCAGGAACCGCGCGGGTCTGGTCCCACTGCGACCGTCGGGCATCCGCACCGGCAGGCGGGCCAGCAGTTCCCGACCGAACGCACCCGTGCGTTCGTCCGCGCTGCCGCCCTGCTTCTTGATCGACTCGGCGATCTCGGCCCGCAACTCCTCCCACAGCCCTTCGCTGCGGGGTGCAGCGAAGGGCTGCACCTGCAGCGCGGACCCCTCCAGGGCAAGGTTGACCGCCACGATTCGCCGGGTCTTCTTGTCCAGTTCCATCCGCACCTGCAGCCCGGGCCGCTTAGGGATACGAACCGCACCGAGATCGATCAGACCCTCCTCGGACGGAGCTTCGGCCACGTCCCAGGGACCATGGGCCGGTTCGCCACGGGCGTCGTCGGCCCCGGACCCGTCCTCGTCGGCATCGACGGCGCCATCGGGGTCCTCGAGGTCCGCGTCATCACGCTCGTCCTCGCTGGTGTTCCAGTGGGCGAGTTCGGACTCGTCGGGCCCGATCACGCCTCCGGCGCGGGTGCGCCGGTCCTTTCGTTTGAACCACCTCATGACTTGGCCTCTCCTCCGCTCCGGGTGGCCTGCTCCTGCGGGAGGAAACCACCGGTCGACCCGAACCCCGCGTCCCCACGCGCGGTTCCCGGCAACCGGTCCACCTGAATCAGGCGGGCCCTGCTCACCTGCTGGATGACCAGTTGGGCGACCCTGTCCCCTCGTTTCAGGTGGGCCGGTGCTCTGGTGTCCGTGTTGGCCAGGATAACGTTGATCTCCCCCCGGTAGCCCGCGTCGACGGTGCCGGGTGCGTTCACCACGGTGATCCCGTGCCGTGCGGCCAGACCCGAGCGCGGGTGCACGAACGCGGCGTACCCCTCGGGCAGGGCGATGGCGATTCCGGTCGGCACCTTCGCCCGTGCACCCGGAGACAACTCGACGTCGGTGCGGGCGTGCAGGTCCAGACCGGCATCGCCGGGATGGGCGTAGGAGGGCAGCGGGAGGTCGGCGTCCAGTTGCTGGACCAGTACCGGTACCTGCGCGCCGGGATCATCAGGCTGTGTCACACGCTCGAGCCTACTCGGTGCATCGGCGTCCTCTCCGCGGTGTCCGTGGGGCGCGCGCCGGTGGCTGCCGGGCGTGGCAGGCTTGGAGCATGTCCGGCTCCGCTGCACCGCCGCCCGGGAACGCTCCCGCGGGCACCGATGAGGTCTACTCCGAACGTCTCCTCCCCACCCCGCTGATGTGGCTGCTCGCGCCCGCGGTGGGCCTTGCCCTGTGGTTCATCTTCTCTGCTGTGCACAACGTGGCCGGCACCGTGGTGGCGCTGTTGGGTGCCTTCGGCGTCGCCGCGGCGCTGTGGGCGGGCTCCCCGGTGGTCCGGGTCCGCGCGGCACCGGAGGGCGTGCGATGGCTGCACGCCGGCCGGGCCCGCATCGAGGCGGACCACCTGGGGCCGGCGCGCAGCCTGGACGTGGTCCAGATGCAACAGGCGATGGGGCCCCAACTGCGCAGCGACGCCTATGTGTGCCAGCGGCCCTGGGTGCACACCGGGGTGCGGGTGCCGGTGATCGATCCGACCGATCCCACCCCGTACTGGCTGGTCGCCACCCGGTTCCCCGAGCGCCTCGTGGCCGCGCTCGGTCAGCAGCACGCGAACTGACCGAGCACTGGCTCGCTGGGACCGACCTAACTCAGGCGGCGCACTCCGAGCAGACCGGCTGGCCACCCTCCTGGTAGGCCAACTGGCTGCGGTGGTGAACGAGGAAGCACCGGGAGCAGGTGAACTCATCGGCCTGCGGCGGCACCACGGTGACCGAGAGTTCCTCCCCGGACAGGTCGGCCCCGGGGAGTTCGAAACCCTCGGCGACCTCCGCCTCGTCCTCGTCCACCGAGGGGGAGTTCTTCTCTGCCCGACGGGCCTTCAACTCCTCCAGCGAGTCCTCGCTGAGGTCCTCTTCGGTCTTGCGCGGTGCGTCGTAGTCGGTGGCCATGGGGCGGGGACTCCCGTTCGTAAACAGTGATTCGGCAGGTCTGTAGCATGCTCAACGCACGCGGTCAGATTTTGTTCCGATCGGCTCTGGTGCGTGGAGGTGGCGATGGGATTGTGCCTGATCCGAACCGAAATTGCACGTCTGTTCGCCCATCGCGTGAACTCAAGTCCGTTCCGGCCCGGGCCCGGGCGCCCGGAGTCGGTCCGCGACGGCCGCGTGGAAGGGGCGCGCGGGCCCAGAGTTCATGCGCCACACCGAGCAGAATCCGGGCGGAGCCGGACATCTGCTGGCAGGGTGAAGACCGCAGACCTTCTGGAGGTGCCATGGCTGATCTAGAACTCGTCGGGATCCATCCCGACGGGGATCACCTCATCCTGATCGACCCCGACGGCGATCGGCACCGGCTCACGATCGATGAGGCACTGCGTGCCGCCGTACGCCGGGACCGTCCGCACCTGGAGAAGGTGCGCTCCGAAGTCGCGCCGCGACCACGCCAGATCCAATCGATGATCCGGGCCGGCGCCTCGGCTGAGACCGTGGCGGCCGAAGCCGGCTTGCCGGTGGAGCAGGTGCGCCGCTACGAGGGCCCGGTACTGGCCGAGCGCGAGTACGTGGCCGGCCGGGCGCGCGCGCTGCACATCGGCCACTCCGCCGGCTCCCCCACCCTGGGTGAGGTGGTCCTGGACCGGCTGGCGGCGCGGGGCGTGAGCGAGGAGTCGCTGACCTGGGACGCGCGCCGTCAGAACACCGACCCCTGGCACGTGGTCGCCTCCTTCCATGCCGGCGACAAGGACCAGGAAGCGGCCTGGGAAGTGGACCTGACTGCGGGAACCTTCACCGCACTCGACGACGAGAGCCGCTGGCTCTCCGAGACCGACCTGGCCGGCGGCAGCCGGCACCTGAGTTCGGTACGCGGTGCCCGCCTCTACGACGTGGAGACCGACGCCGACATCGCCCCGGCGCTGCATGCGGTGGATGCGGTGATCCGGGACTCCCGGCCCCGGATCGTGCCGGACATCCGTCCCGCTGATCCCGAGGTCGACCACGACACCCCGGCCGGTTCGGCGGAGCACGGCGACGCCGACTCGCCGGCCCAGGAGGCCAGTACCGAGACCCTGCTGGCGGAGTTGAACGGCTCACGCGGGGTCCGCCAGCGGGTGGAGATCGACGATGAGGCACTGGCCGAGCAGGTCCTGCGCGACGGCGAGCAGCAACCCACCTTGTGGGATGAGGCCCCAGGTGCCCATCCGGCCGCCTCGCGGCCACAGGACGCCACCGACGCCACCATCCTGCCCGGCCCCGGATCGGCTCCGGACGCGGTGGCCGAACCGGCGAGCAACGACCGCAGTGCCGACAGCAACGGTCGCGACAGCACCGCAGGAGATGACGGCACCACCGGGCCGGGCGCGAAGCCGTCCGAGGCGTCCACCGGGCCGGACAAACGCGCCGGCCGACGTGCGCGGCGCAGTCGTCGCACCAGTGTGCCGTCCTGGGACGAGATCGTCTTCGGCGCCAAGAACGACTGAGCAGGCCAAGAACGACTGAGCAGTCAGTCGCCGTCAACCCCGGGCAGGCCGCAGGTCTTGGCGTCCACGCCGAACCCGTCCAGACTGAGCGTGTCCGGTGACGGCGTGACCGCGCGCGCCGCGGCTGCTGTCAGTCGACGCACGTGGTGGCGGCGGCAGAGCACCTCGTAGGCGACCTGCGCACTGGAGCCGGTGTCGGCCACCACCACCTGCTCACCGTCGATGACCATCCGTCCACCGACCGTCCGGGCGTTGTGGGTGGCGCGCCGCCCGCACCAGCACAGTGCCTGCACCTGCAGCGTCTCGACGCGGTCGGCCAGTTCCATCAAGCGGGCCGAGCCGGCGAACATCCGGGTGCGGAAGTCCGTCATGATTCCGAAGGTGAAGACGTCGATGTCCAACTCATCGACCAGCCGGGCCAGTTGGTCCACCTGTGTGGCGGAGTAGAACTGCGCCTCGTCGCAGACCAGGTAGTCCACCACCCCGCCGCGCATCCGGCGCTGGGTCACATCCGCCCAGAAGTCGGTCCCAGGACCCACTTCGATCGCGGCACGACTCAGCCCGAGCCGGGAGGAAATCTTCGCATCACCGGCCCGGTCATGCTGGGTATAGATCAACCCCCGCCGTCCCCGGCGGGCGTGGGTGTAGTCCATCTGCATCGCCAGAGTCGACTTGCCGCAATCCATCGTCCCGGCGAAGAACACCAGTTCCGCCATCAGCCCAGTACCGCCACCAGGGGCACGTCCTGCTCGGCTGCTGAGGTGGAGCCGTGCATCCCCACCAATCCCAGTGATGCGGCGGACTGTTGTGCGCTGTCCTGGATGGCGACCCGTCCCTGCGTGGCCACCACCACGTCCCCGATGATCTCCTCGGCATGCGGGGCCACCGGGCCGAAGTAGTCCGCCGCTATCGCATCCGCCCTGGTGAGCACCACCGCGCGCGTCCCGAGAACCTCGGCCCAGCGAGCGGCCACCGCCTCCGGCTCACGGGTGTAGACGTGGCGGAAGCGGTCCTCTCCCCCGATCAGGTCCACTCCTCGGGAGAGTTCGGGGTGCGTGGCGGCATCGATCCGACCCGCCCTATCGTCCACCTCCTGCCGGGGGATATCGATCATGCCGTGGTCAGCGGTGACCAGCATGCCGGTACCCAGCGGGAGCAACCGCGCCAGGCGCTCCAGTTCGGAATCGAGCCGGGCCAGTCCGCCGGCCCAGTCCGCGCCCTCCCAACCGTGCTGGTGGGCGATGGAGTCCAGTTCCCCCCAGTACAGGTAGACCAGGTCCACCCCGGGGTCACGCAACTGTGCGATAGCGGTGTCGACGCGGGCGGGCAACGATTCAGCCGGGTGGTACCGGGCTCCGCGCAGCGCGGCGACGGTGAGCCCGGAAGCCTCAAACTGCCACGGTCCGATCGAGACGGCCAGGCTGCCGGAGGCGAGCATCTGCTCGAACACCGTGGGTTCGCGCTGCCACATGCCCGGATCCGCGCCCCCGTTCCAGGAGATCAGGTTCAGCAGGCCGGCCGTGGCCGGGTTGCGCACCGCATACCCGAGCATCGCGGTGGCGCCCGCGCGCTGAGCGGTGCCCAGGTAGGACAGGTTCGTGGCGGTGGAGGTGGGCAGCGTCGCGGCCAGTTTGGTCACCGGCGCCCCGGCGCCCGTCTGGGCGGTCAGTTGTCCGGTCAGGAACGGCGCGTGCTCGCCCCGGCCGGAGAGGTTGTGCCAGCCGAGGCCGTCGACGAGCACCACACACCAGCACCGCACCGACGGTAGCCCCAGGGACACGCGGGCGCGCCCGGCGGCGTCGCTGAAGGGTTCACGATCACCCGTGGCGGCACCGAGCAGGACGTCGCCCAGCACCGGGGTCATTGCGTGGTAGCCGCCGAGAGCGCGGCGGCGAACGCCAGCGCCGCGGCCGTGGCCTCGCGACCCTCCGCGGCGGCGCTGATCCGGACCACGAGGTCATCGGGGACTGCGGTACCGGCGTAGCCGTGGTCCGCTTCGCAGTCGGGGTCCGGGCAACTGGCGGGCTCAAGGTCCAGTCGCTGCACCGAACCCCAGTTCAGGGCGAGGGTGATCTCGCTGGCCCCTGTGCCCGGGGTGTAGGTGGCCGGGTCGGAGACGACGTGGGTCAGCGCCACCGACCGGATCGAGGACAGCGCCACCGACTCGGTGGTAGCCGCAGCCGAGTGCCCGTCGTCGGGGCTGGAGCCGGGTACGTCGTCTACGTGGGCGATGATCAGCCGGGTCGGGGTCAGCGTCAGCGCGGTCACATGACGGCGCACCTCGGAACGGTCGAACACCGTCTCGGGGTGGACCAGGTGGGCCACGATCTCCTCATCGGCAAGGGCGATTTCCAGGACCTCGGCAACCAGTGCCGGGTAGTACCCCGCACGGTCGATGTCGGACCGCAACTGCCGCAATTGCTGTGTGTGTGACTTTGGCACGCCTCTAGTGTCCCACTTGTTGCCAACCCTCGGTGTCCGTACACCTGATTCACTGCCGGCACCCGGCCGTCCGCCGTCGTCAGGCCGGCAGGAACCGCCGGGCCGCATCGCCGCGGCCGGGGTGGGCCACATCGATGCGCGCACCCAGCACCGTGATCGTGGTCTCGGTGACCAGCACCGGGTGCAACGCCACCGCGGACACCTCGGCCAGTTCCTCCTTCAGCACACTCACCCGCGCCAGCACGTCCTCCACCCCCTCCATGTTCAGCGCGGGCAGGCCGCCCCCGCCCAGCAGCCGGGCGGACGCCCCCAGCGAACGCACCATGGAGGCCACGTCCACGTTCGTCAGCGGAGGCACCCGGTAGGAGACGTCGCCGAGGAGTTCACTGGCGTCCCCGGCCAGCCCGAAACTGATGATCGGGCCGTACATACGGTCCTCGACGGCCTCGATCACGGTAGCCGTCCCACCCGGGGCCATCGCCTGGATGTCCAGGGTGGTCTCGTGTCCCAGTACCGAGCGCACCCGCTGCTGAACGCTGCGGTAGGCGTCGGCGAGTTCGGTCGGGGACCCCAGGTCCAGCCGCACGCCACCCAGATCCAGCCGGTGGCGCAGCAACTCATCGGAGGTCTTCAGCGCCACTGGCCAGCCGATCTGCTCGGCTACCTCCAGTGACTCAGCCAGGCTGCTGACGGTGTGCTGGCTCCACAACTCGATCCCGTACTTGCGGAGGAGGTCGGTGGTCGCCTGCACGGCGAGCCGTCGGGTACTTCCGGTCGGCAGAGAGGCCAGTTCGGCCTGGACGAGCGCCTTGGCCCCGGTCCGGTCGACACCCGCAGGGTCCACCCTGGCCCCCCGGTCCGCCTCGCGCCAGCGCACGTAGCCTGTCGCTTTGGCCAGTGCCGTGGTGGCGGTTCGAAGGGTAGGGAACGCCGGGACCCGCACCGGCCCGTCGGGGCCGGATGCACGAAGGTGGACGTCCAGGCCGCGCATCCCGTCGATCACCGCAACGGTGGTGCGCCCGGACGTCGCGCTCAGACGCGCCACCTGCCCGGCCACCCCCACGCCGTCGTCGGTCAGCAGCGGCACGTACCCCACCAGGGCGGCGTCCCAGTCGTCGCGGCCGGCGAAGGCGCGTACCTGCTCGCTGTAGGCCTCAACCCCGGCGGTGGGCGAGAGGGTGTGCACTTCCCCGGTGAGCGCGGGCTCGGCGCCACGCAGCAGTTCGGTGATCATCGCGGCCTGTGCGCCCGAGTTGGTCAGCACCAGCACCCGGTCACCGGCCGGGAGCGGTTGTTCGGACAGCAACAGGGCCAGGTCCAGGGAATCATCGACGGTCTCGGCCACGAGTACCCCCGCCTGGCGCATCAGTTCATCCAGCGCCCGCCGGGGCAGCGCACTGGTGGCCACCTCGTGGCCGGGTGGGTTCAACTGGCCGGTGGTGCCCGCGATCGTGGTGACCACCGGGCCCTCCTGGGACAGTCGGCGGGCCACGCGGGAGAACTTGCGGGGGTTTCCGATCGACTCCAGTCGCAGGCAGGCCACCGCGGTGGACTCATCGCCCACCCATCGCTGCATCACATCGTTACCGGATACGTCTACGCGATGGCCGGCCGAGACGAACGAGGCCACCCCCATGTCCCGGGCCGCCGCGCCGGACAGTAACGCCCGGCCGGCTGCGGCGGACTGGCAGAAGACTCCCACCGAGCCCGGCCGCGGCGGGTTGGGGTACAGACTCGCCTCGATCCGCGGCGCCGGCCCGACCCGGTCGGCGGCGCTGGTGATCAGCCCGTAGGACCTCGGGCCAACCAAGCGCAGCCCGTGCCGGCGCGCACGACGACGCAGGATGCGTTGGGAGATGCGTTCCGAGCCGGCCTGCGCGGCAAACCCACCGGTATAGAGGACCACCCCGCGCACCCCGAGCCCGGCCAGGGGCTCCAGCAGGTCCAACACCTGCGCGGGCGGGGCCGCGAGCAGCGCCAGATCCGGTCCGGGCCGCACCTGGTCCAACGAACTCACCGCCCCCGGCGCCCCGTCCAGGCCGACCACCTGCACCCCCGGGGCACCCTCCTGGGTCAATGAACCCAGCAGCACCCGTCCGAACGCCTGGCCCTCCTGGCCCGCACACACCAGCAACACCCCGGCCGGACGCATCAATGCCGCCATGCTCAGGGCCTCGGAGCGCTGCTCACGCTCGGCCAACACCGCCAGGGACTTGTCGGTCGAGGTGATGGTGAAGGAGACCGCGAGGATGCCGTCGTCCATCGTGGACTGCACGTCATACCCAGCATCTGCGAACACCCGCAGCATGCGCGCGTTCTGCGGCAGCACATCGGCAACGAACCGGCGCACCCCGAGCTCGCGCCCGGCTGCGGCCAGGTGCTCCAGCAGCACCGACCCCAGACCCTTCCCCTGGGCCGAGTCGGCGACATTGAACGCGACCTCGGCGTCACCGCCGTCCAGCCGCTCGAACCGGCCGACGGCCAGGATGGCCTCCCCGTCCACGAGCACCAGGGCCACCCGGTCGCGGTGATCGACCTGGGTGAACCGGGCCAGCATCTCCTCGCTGAGACGGGCCATCGGAGCGAAGAAGCGCAAGTACGTGGAGCGTTCGCTCTGGCTCATGTGGAAGCGTTGCAGCGCCTCGGCGTCCTCGGGGCGGATCGGTCGGATGCGCATGGTGGACCCGTCCCGCAGCACCACGTCGGCTTCCCAGTGCGCTGGGTAGTTGCCGCTGTGCGCCATCTGACGATCCTATGCGGGCACTCACGGTGTGTGGGCCGGACCGACCGGTCCAGATGGGCGACAATAGCCACCATGGCCCGTCGTTCCACCCCAGATGATGCTGCCCAGAGCACGATCCTCGACGTCGACGTCTCCACCGAGATGCGCGGTTCGTTCCTGGAGTACGCCTACTCGGTGATCTACGCACGCGCACTGCCCGACGCCCGCGACGGGCTCAAGCCGGTGCAGCGACGAATCCTGTTCCAGATGTCGCAGATGGGTCTGCGCCCGGACCGTGGGCACGTGAAGTCCGCCCGCGTGGTCGGGGACGTGATGGGCAAACTGCACCCGCACGGTGACGGTGCCATCTACGACGCCCTGGTGCGGATGTCCCAGCCGTTCTCGCTCCGGCTCCCCCTGGTGGACGGGCACGGGAACTTCGGGTCCCTCGACGATGGTCCGGCCGCCGCCCGGTACACCGAGGCCCGGCTGGCGCCGGCCGCGATGGCGATGGTGGCGGACCTGGACGCCGACGTGGTCGACTTCGTCCCGAACTACGACTCCCAACTCACCCAACCGGAGGTGCTGCCCGCGGCACTGCCGAACCTGCTGGTCAACGGTGCCAGCGGGATCGCGGTCGGGATGGCCACGAACATGCCCCCGCACAATCTGGTCGAAGTCGTGGCCGCCCTGCGGCACCTGCTGGCCAACCCCGACGCCGAACTCGCCGAACTGATCCGGTTCGTGCCCGGCCCCGACCTGCCCTCGGGGGGCAAGATCGTGGGCCTGGAGGGCATCCGGGACGCCTACGCGACCGGCCGCGGCTCCTTCAGAACCCGGGCCACGGCCCGGATCGAGAACATCACCGCCCGGCGCAAGGCCATCGTGGTGACCGAACTGCCCTATCAGGTGGGCCCGGAGCGGGTGATCGAGAAGATCAAGGACGCCGTGCAGTCCAAGAAGGTGCAGGGCATCACCGCGGTGACGGACCTGACCGACCGAGAACACGGGCTCCGCATGGTGATCGAGGTGAAGAGTTCGGTCAATCCCGAGGCGGTGCTGGCGGCGTTGTACCGGTACACCCCCCTTGAGGAATCCTTCGGGATCAACAACGTCGCGCTGGTGGAGGGCCAGCCTCGCACGCTGGGGCTGCGGGAACTGCTGCAGGTGTACCTGGCCCATCGGATCACGGTGGTGCGCCGACGCACCGACTACCACCTGAACAAGAAGTTGGAGCGGGCTCACCTGGTGGAGGGCCTGCTGGTCGCGATCGCGGACATCGATGAGGTCATCCAGGTGATCCGCACCAGTGAGGACGTCCAATCCGCCCGGGACCGGCTGATGACGGTGTTCGACCTGTCCGAGGCCCAGGCGGACTACATCCTGGCGCTGCGCCTGCGCCGCCTCACCAAGTACTCCCGGCTGGAGCTGGAGGCCGAGCGCGACGAACTGGCCACCGAGATCAAGAACTTGCGGATGATCCTCGACGACGAGGCACTGTTGCACCAGGTGGTCGGTGACGAACTCGCGCAGGTGGCTGCCGAGCACGGCACGCCCCGGCGAACGGTGCTCCTGGAGTCGGCCCCCGATGCCGCCGTGGAGACCGGCGCGGTGCGTCGGTCCAAGGCCGAACCGATCCCGCTGGAGGTACCCGACTCCCCCTGCAACGTGCTGCTCTCGGCCACCGGGTTGCTGGCCCGCACGGCCGATGACGCCGACGTGGTCCGGGCGGGTGCACGCAGCGCCCACGACGCCCTGACCGCCACGGTCCGCACTACGGCACGCGGCCTGGTCGCGGTCCTGACCAACACCGGCCGCTTGGTGCGCCTCAGCGTGGTGGAGATCCCCGCGCTGCCCCCCACCGATGGGCCGCCGAGCACTTCGGGCGGTGTCCCGGTGGCGGAGATGGTGATGCTCGAGCGCGGTGAGCGCGTCGTCACGATCACCAGCCTGGAGGCAGCGGGCCCACCGCTGGCGCTCGGTACCCGGGACGGGGTGGTCAAGCGCGTCACGCCCGAGCAGTTGCAGCGCGATTCCTGGCCGGTCATCACCCTGAAGGGCGGCGACGAGGTGGTCGGGGGCGCCCATGCCGGCGACGACGACGACCTGGTGTTCGTCACCGACAGCGCCCAGTTGCTGCGGTTCTCCGCCGGTGCGGTCCGTCCCCAGGGACGCGCAGGTGGCGGTGTCGCCGGTGTGAAACTGCCCCAGGGTGGGCGGGTCATCCACTTTGCGGTGGTGCCCCGGGGTACGGACGCCCAGGTGGTCACCGTGGCCCGGCCGGTCGACGCACTTCCCGGGACGGTGCCGGGTAGCGCCAAGGTCACTCCGTTGGCCGCCTACCCGGCCAAGGGACGTGCGACCGGGGGGGTGCGCGCGCACCGGTTCCTGCGTGGGGAGGACGCGTTGTACCTGGCCGGGGTGGTTCCGGCGCCGGCACGGGCGGTGGGCTCCGGTGGTCAGGCGGTGGACCTGCCGGAGGTTGACGAGCGCCGGGACGGTTCCGGACGGACGGTACCCGCCCCGATCGCCGGTCTGGGCTGACCAGGCCTGATCAGGTCGCGGCACCAGAGGAGCGAGCCCACGCCGGTGCGGCACTCTCCCGGACCAGCCGGCGCCCGATTCCGAGCACCGTTCACCCCGGCGTCGGGAACCACGAACACCACCGCAGTGCCGCCGAGTCGGGCGACCAGGTGTACCACGGTGGAGCCTGCCAGGAGCAGGCGGCCGGTGATGAGGAGACCTCGTCGCTGCCCCATCGGTGGGGTCAGACCTCCACGGCTCGGTGGGGTCAGATCTCCACGGCGTACATGGTGGAGTGGCGGAACCGTTCGAAACCGAGTTTGTCGAAGAGCCCGAAGTCGGCCGGGAGCGCCGGCACGTCCACCCCGAGGCCTGCGTACTGCATGCCGTCCGCAGCGTAGGCACGCAACGCCTGCGCCATCAGGGCCGTCCCGACACCCCTGCCGCGCCACGCCTCCCGGACCCCGAGGATGTCGATGTAACCCTCGGACCCGCCAACGGCCTCCCAGTCCTGCTCGTACCGGCCCGAGTACAGGTAGCCGGCCACCTGGGCCCGGTCGGTGGTGCGGTCCAGCACCAGGAAGCTCCAGGACGGCACGAAGTAGGTGCGGCCGTCGGTCCAGGTCTCCGGTGTGTGCGGCTCGGAGCCGTCGTGCTTGGCGAACGCGTCGTTGTGGGCCAACCGGACCTGATCGTCCAGTTCCTCCCGCCAGGGCACGAGTTCGAGATGATTGGGCAGGGGGCCCTCCGGGATGGGCTGGCTCAGATCCCGGCGCATCTCGGTGTAGTGGCGGATCGGGCGGAAGCCGCGCTCGGTGAGCATGCTGGAGGCGTCGGCCATGCCCTCCTCCACGTGCACCAGGATTCGTCCGGGCACATCCTTGCCCGAGGCAGCCAGGAGTTGACGGGCCCTGGCCATCTGCCAGTCCACGAGCGCCGATCCGATCCCACGGCGCCGCCATTGCGGATCCACCCCGCCCTCCAGGAAGGCGCGCACCACGCGGGTGTCACCCGGGTGCACCACAACGGTGCCGTAGGCGCAGATGGTCCCCTCGTCGTCGAACCCGGCCAAGGAGTTGTTCAGCGGATCCTTCCACTCCCCGGAGAAGTTCTCCCGGGCTTCTTCCAGGGTGGTGCGGTACGGCGGGTTGTCATGCACCTCGATCCGGCGGAAGAGGCGGTGCAGGGCCGGGGCGTCCTCGACCTGCAGCGCGCGCCAGGTCAGGCCCAGTTCGGCCGACGGCATCGGCAGCACCGTGGGCGCCTGAGCCCGCTCGGGCAGTGACGTGGGGTTCTCACTCACCGCAGCCTCCTCGGGCGGACCGGGTCAACACGCAGCGGGCAGATCACACCGAGAGGGTATGCGTCCGGGGCCGTTCGAGCAAAAAACTCCCGAGCCGCTGCCGGCGGTCTCATGCATCGATCCGCTCCAGATCCAGTGCACCGGCCCCCGCCACGATGAAGTCCTTGCGCGGGGCCACGTCGTTGCCCATCAGCAGTTCGAAGACGCTCTCGGCCTCCTCGATCGCCTGCTGGTCGGCCATGGTGATCTTGCGCAGCGTTCGCTTGCCCACGTCCATCGTGGTCTCGGCGAGTTGGTCCGCGTCCATCTCCCCCAGGCCCTTGTACCGCTGGATCGGTTCGACGTAGCGTCGTCCGGTGCGCTCGAGTTTGGCCAGGTACTTGCGCAGTTCGGCCTCGGAATAGGTGTAGGTGACCTCACCCTTGCGCGAACCCTGGGCCATCGTCTGCACCCGGTGCAGCGGCGGGACCGCTGCGAACACCCGTCCGGCCTCCACCAGCGGGCGCATGTACCGGAAGAACAGGGTCAGCAACAGGGTGCGGATGTGCGCGCCGTCCACGTCGGCGTCGGTCATCAGGACCACCTTGCCGTACCGCACCTGATCGAGGTCGAAGGTACGCCCCGAACCAGCGCCGAGCACCTGAATGATCGAGGCGCACTCGGCGTTCTTCAGGATGTCGGCCGCCGAGGCCTTCTGCACGTTGAGGATCTTGCCCCGGATCGGCAAGAGCGCCTGGAAGTCAGAGTTCCGGGCGAGTTTGGCCGTGCCCAGGGCGCTATCACCCTCAACGATGAACAGTTCCGAGCGCTCCACCTCGTCGGTGCGGCAGTCGGCCAGTTTCGTGGGCAGGGTAGAGGTCTCCAGGGCGTTCTTGCGCCGGGACAACTCCTTCTGCATCCGTGCCGAGACGCGGGCACGCATCTCCCCCACTACCTTCTCCAGCACCGCGGAGGCCTGGACCTTGTCGGCCCGCTTGGTAGCGGTGAGCCGCTCGGTCAGGTTCGTCTCCACCACCTTGGCCACGATTGAGCGCACCTGGGAGGTTCCGAGCACCTCCTTGGTCTGCCCCTCGAACTGGGGTTCGGGCAGACTCACGGTGACCACGGCGGTCAACCCGGCCAGCACGTCGTCCTTCTCGATCCGGTCCTTGGAACTCTTCGCCGAGATCTTCAGCCGGCGGGCATTGGCCTCGATCTGCTTGCGGATCACCTTCACCAGGCCCTGCTCAAACCCGGCGAGGTGTGTTCCACCCTTGGGCGTGGCGATGATGTTGACGAAGGAGCGCACCTCGGTGTCGTACCCCACGCCCCACCGCAAGCCGATCTCCACCTTGCAGGTCCGCTCCACCTCGTGCGGCCGCAGGTGCCCCTTGCTGTCGAGTTGCTGGACGGTCTCGGTGAAGGTGCCTTCGCCCTGCACGTGCCAGATGTCGCTGACGGGCCCGTCAGTGGCCAGGAAGTCGACGAAGTCCAGCACCCCGCCGTCATGGCGGAACACCTCCTCCACCGTTCCCTCTGCGCCGGGGGTACCGGGCAGCCTGCGCTCGTCCCGCACGGTCAGGGTCAGTCCCGGGACCAGGAAGGAGGTCTGCCTGGCCCGCGTGATCAACTCGTCGTAGGAGAACGTGGCGCTGGCCGGGAAGATCTGCCGGTCGGCCCAGTACCGCACCCGGGTTCCGGTGCGTTTGCGCGGCACCTTGCCCACCACCGCCAGTTCGGAGGACTTCACGAACGGGGTGAACGGAGCGGCCGGGTCCAGCCGGCCGTTGTCGGCGAACACCCCTGGTTCGCCCCGGTGGAAGGACATCGCGTGGGTTCTCCCACCGCGATCGACCTGCACCTCGAGCCGCTCGGACAGCGCGTTGACCACGGAGGCGCCCACGCCGTGCAGACCACCGGAGGCGGCGTAGGAACCGTTGCCGAACTTGCCGCCGGCGTGCAACTTGGTGAAGACCACCTCCACCCCGGAGATGTTCAGGGCGGTGAGGTTGTCCACGGGGATGCCGCGGCCGTTGTCGCGGACCTCCACCGACTCATCCTGGTGCAGGATCACCTCGATGGCGTCGGCGTGACCCTCCAGGGCCTCGTCGACGCTGTTGTCGATGATCTCCCACAGGCAGTGCATCAGTCCGCGCGAGTCGGTGGAACCGATATACATGCCCGGACGCTTGCGCACCGCCTCCAGCCCTTCCAGGACGGACAGGTGCCGGGCGGTGTAACTGGAGTCAGTACGTGCCACACCCCCATCGTAGAAGGCACAGGGGCCCGTTCGCGGGAGCGCCATGCGGATCGAGGCCGGTCCTGGTGTCGGCCACGGCACACCCCGGGTGGGGAATAGCGCTACGCGGTCAGCGAACCACCCCGCCCGGATCTGACTTTGAGCCCGGCGGGTGATTACATAGCAGTGTGACTGCCTTAACCACAGAACATGCCACTGCCGAACTGACCGGCGCCGACCGTTGCGACGCCTGCGGAGCCCAGGCCTACGTCCGGGTCCACCTCGAGGCCGGCGAGCTTCTGTTCTGCGCGCACCATGGGCGCAAGTACGCCGAGCCGTTGGCCGACGTGGCCACTCACATCCAGGACGAGAGCGAGCGCCTCCTGACCGAGGATCAGAACGAGCGCGTCTGATCCTGCGAGCCGCGGTGCCGTCGTCCGCGCATGCGTGACGACGGCCGGGGACACCACCACGAGACATGACTGTGGCCGGCAGGGAAACCTGCCGGCCACAGTCATGTCTGCTGGGGAACGGATCCTCCGGAACTCCTCCGGCGAGGATCAGTCCAGGTAGTCGCGCAGCACCTGCGAACGGCTCGGGTGCCGCAGTTTCGACATGGTCTTGGACTCGATCTGGCGGATCCGCTCCCGCGTGACGCCATAGACCTTGCCGATCTCATCGAGGGTCTTCGGCTGCCCGTCGGTGAGCCCGAACCGCATCGAGACCACGCCGGCCTCCCGTTCGGACAGCGTGTCCAGCACCGCGTGCAGTTGCTCCTGCAGCAGGGTGAAACTGACCGCGTCGGCCGGGACGACGGCCTCGGAGTCCTCGATCAGGTCGCCGAACTCGCTGTCGCCGTCCTCACCCAGCGGGGTGTGCAGCGAGATGGGCTCACGCCCGTACTTCTGCACCTCCACGACCTTCTCCGGGGTCATGTCCAGCTCAGCGGCCAACTCCTCCGGAAGCGGCTCACGGCCCAGATCCTGCAGCATCTGGCGCTGCACGCGGGCGAGTTTGTTGATGACCTCGACCATGTGCACCGGGATCCGGATGGTGCGGGCCTGGTCGGCCATGGCCCGGGTGATCGCCTGGCGGATCCACCAGGTGGCGTAGGTGGAGAACTTGTAACCCTTGGTGTAGTCGAACTTCTCCACCGCGCGGATCAGGCCCAGGTTCCCCTCCTGGATCAGGTCCAGGAAGAGCATGCCACGGCCGGTGTAGCGCTTGGCCAGGGAGACCACCAGGCGCAGGTTCGCCTCCAGCAGGTGGTTCTTGGCGCGCTTACCGTCATGGGCGATCCACTGCAGGTCGCGGTACATCCGCCGCTCCTCCGCCTTGGCCTTCGCCCTGTCCCAATCCGGCCCGTACGGGGGGTTGGCCAACTTCTCCTCGGCGAACAGACCCGCCTCGATCCGCTTGGCCAACTCCACCTCTTGCACGGCGTTGAGCAGCGCGACCTTACCGATCTGCTTCAGGTAGTCCTTGACCGGATCGGCAGTGGCACCTGCGGTGACGACCTGCTGGGCGGGTGCGTCGTCGTCGTCGGCGTCGGAGAAGACGAACGCGACCCCCTCGGTCTCGGTCTCGGTCTTCTCAACGTCGTCCTTGCCCGTGACCTGCTCATCGGTCTCCCCGACCACGGTCAGGTTGGCCTCGGAACCGTTACCACCGGACTTCTTCGCACCCGTCTTCCGGGTGCTGGTGGACTTCGCAGCGGCCTTGGTCGCCTTCTTGGCGGTACCGGCGCTCTTGGGTGCGCTCTTCGTAGCAGGCTTGGTGGTGGCCTTGGCAGCGCTCTTCGCGGGCGGCTTGGTCGCGGTCTTGGTGGCCGACTTCTTCGTGGTGGCCGACTTGGCCGCAGGCTTGGTGGCCGCAGTGCCCTTCGCCCCGGTGCCGCTGGTACGACGGGAGCGAGTCGACGTCGCGGGATTGTCCTCGATCGTGGTGTCCGGCATCTCTTCGGAAATCTCCTTGTCGCGGGGTCATGTCAAGGCAACGAACAGTGCGGTCTGGGTCGGACCGGTGATGTGTTGCCCTGGGCATCGACGCCGGTGACGCTGCATGCGATCCTGTGTCGATCGGGTCCCCGCCGATGGTCAAGCGGTGGCCTGCCACTGCGGCGCGGTGTCGGTGCCTTTCCATTATAACGTCAGCGGGCGCCAGACATTCCCAATTCTTCCCGGCGAGGCCCGGTTCAGCCGTCCTGGTAGGCCTCCACCGGTGGGCAGGTGCAGACCAGATTGCGGTCCCCGTAGGCCCCGTCCACCCGGCGCACGGGCGGCCAGTACTTGTCCGCGGCCACCGCCGGTACCGGGTGCACCGCCTGCTCCCGGCTGTAGGGGCGGTCCCAGTCACCGAGAACACTGGCCGCGGTGTGCGGAGCGTGCACGAGCGGGTTGTCCTGGCGGGACCAGGTTCCCGCGGCCACCTGCTCTGCCTCGTCGTGGATGGACCGCATCGCCTCGATGAACCTGTCGATCTCGCCCAGGTCCTCCGACTCGGTCGGTTCGACCATCAGCGTCCCGGCCACCGGGAAGGACATCGTGGGGGCGTGGAAGCCGTAGTCGATCAGCCGCTTGGCCACGTCCTCCACCGAGACCCCGGTCCTGGCGGTCAGCGGACGCAGGTCCAGGATGCACTCGTGGGCGACCAGTCCGTTCTCACCGCGGTAGAGCACCGGGAAGTACGGATCGAGGCGGGCGGCGATGTAGTTCGCCGACAGCACCGCCGCCGCGGTGGCCTCGCGCAACCCGGCGCTGCCCATCAGCCGGATGTAGGCCCAACTGATCGGCAGGATCGAGGGCGACCCGTACGGGGCGGCGCTGACCGCGGCGCCACTTCCGAGTTCCCCGGCCATCGGGTGCCCGGGCAGGAACGGCACCAGGTGCTCGGCCACGGCCACCGGCCCCACGCCCGGCCCCCCACCGCCGTGCGGGATGCAGAACGTCTTGTGCAGGTTCAGGTGGGATACGTCCCCACCGATGTCCCCCAGGCCGGAGTAGCCGACCAGCGCATTGAAGTTGGCGCCGTCGATGTAGACCTGGCCCCCGGCGGCATGGACCAGGTCGCACACCTCGGTGATGCCGTGTTCATACACCCCGTGGGTGGAGGGGTAGGTCACCATGAGCGCCGCGATCCTGCCCTCGTTCTCGGCCAGGACCCGGCGCAGGTCCGCGGTGTCGATGTCGCCGTTGTCGGCGCTGGCCACGATCTTCACCTGCAGGCCGGCCAGCACCGCGGAGGCGGCGTTGGTGCCGTGCGCACTGGCCGGGACCACGCAGATGGTGCGTTCGGTGTCACCGTTGGCGCGGTGATAGGACCGGATCGCCAGCAGCCCGGCCAACTCCCCCTGGGAGCCGGCATTCGGTTGCACGCTCACCGCGGCGTACCCGGTCAAGTCCGCGAGCCAGGTGTTCAGCGACTGGATCAGCTCGTGATACCCGGCCACGTCCCCGGCCGGGGCGAACGGGTGGATCCGGGCGAACTCCGGCCAACTGATCGCGGCCATCTCGGTGGCGGCGTTGAGTTTCATCGTGCACGAACCCAGCGGGATCATCCCCTGGTCCAGTGCGTAGTCCTTGTCGCACAGGCGGCGCAGGTAGCGCATCATCGCCGTCTCGGAGTGGTAGGAGGAGAACACCGGGTGCGTGCAAAACTCCCTGGTGCGGGCCAGTTCGGAATCGACGGCGAACGGTTCGCCCCTCTCGGCGTCGTCAGCGCCCGCGTCGTCCGCTGCGGCGACCACTGCCTCGACCAGATCGTCCAGGACCTCAGCGGTGGTGGTCTCGTCGCAGGCGATAGCGACGGTGTCGGCGTTCTCCCGCCAGAGGGTGATGTTTCGTTCCAGGGCGGCGGCCAGCACGGCGTCGGCACGGCCGGGCACACGGATCTGGACGGTGTCGAAGAAACTGGCATGGACGACGGCGACACCCGCCTCGCGCAGCCGGGTCGCCAGATCCGTTGCGTGGGTGTGCACCCGGGCGCCGATCCGGCGCAGCCCCTCGGGGCCGTGGTACACGGCATACATCGCGGCCATCACCGCCAGCAGCACCTGAGCGGTGCATATGTTGGAGGTCGCCCTCTCCCGCCGGATGTGCTGTTCGCGGGTCTGCAGGGCCAACCGCAGTGCTGGTGCGCCGTCGGCGTCCTTGCTCAAGCCGACCAGGCGGCCGGGCAACTGTCGTTGCAGTCCCTGGCGCACCGAGAGGAAACCCGCGTGCGGCCCCCCGAAGCCCATCGGCACCCCGAACCGTTGCGCGCTGCCGGCCACCATGTCCGCGCCCCAGGAGCCGGGCTCGCGCAGTTGGGTCAGGGCGAGCAGGTCCGCCACGACCGCCACCTGTGCACCGGCCTCGGCGGCCGCGTGGGTCCAGGCCTGCACCTGGCGCAGGGCCGGAACCCGGCCACTGGCCTGGGGGTAGGACAGCAGGATCCCGAACGCGCCGGCCAGTCCGGCCGGATCGGCGGTCACGTCGAACTCGGCCAGTTCGATACCCACCGCACGGGCACGGGTGGCCAGTACGGCCTTGGTCTGGGGCAGGGTGTCGGAGTCCACCAGGAACACCGACCTGTCGGTGTCGCGCACCACCCGGCGCGCGAGCAGCATCGCCTCGGCCACCGCGGTGGCCTCATCGAGCATCGAGGCCCCGGTGATGTCCAGGCCGGTGAGGTCGGAGATCATCGTCTGGAAGTTCAGCAGGGCCTCCAGCCGGCCCTGGGAGATCTCCGGCTGGTAGGGCGTGTAGGCGGTGTACCAGCCCGGGTTCTCCAGCACGTGCCGGGTGATCACCGAGGGGGTGTGGGTGTCGAAGTATCCCCGGCCGATCATCGAGGTGCGCACCGTGTTCTTGGCCGCGATCGCGCGCAGTTCTGCCAGGACCTGGGCCTCGGTGTCCGCGAACGGCACCTCGGTGAGATCGTCGGTGCGTATCGCCGGCGGCATCGCGGCGTCGATCAACGCCTCGAGACTGTCCTGCCCGATCGCGGCCAGCATCGCGTCCCGGTCGGTCGCGGACAGGCCGATATGACGGCGCAGGAACTCCGGAGCGTGCTCAGTCAAGTCGATCCGCCCGGTCAGTCCGCGATCAGGGCGTCGTAGCCGGCGGCGTCCAGGAACTCCCCGGTCCCGGTAACGCGCACGGTGAACAGCCAGGCCTCGCCGTACGGATCGGAGTTGACCACCTCGGGGTTGTCCACCGCCTCGGAGTTGATGCTCAGGACCTCACCGGAGACCGGCGCGTAGAGCTCGGAGACGGACTTGGTGGACTCGATCTCACCACAGGACTGACCCGCGGTGATCTCGGCGCCCACCTCGGGCAGATCCAGGTAGACCACGTCCCCCAGGGACTCGGCCGCGTAGGCGGTGACCCCGACGGTGGCCACATCCTCGTCCATGACCACCCATTCGTGTTCTGCGGTGTACTGCCTGTCGGTAGGGGTGCTCATCAGAAGTGCTCCTCGGGTTTCAAGCGGGCCGTGTGTAGAAGGGCCGTTCGGCCACGGTCATCTCCTGCAGGTTACCGCGCACGTCGACGCGGACCACCTGGCCGGGCTCGTAGGCAGACGTGGTGCGGGCAAGGGCGATCGGGTGCCCCAGGGTGGGCGAGAGCACCCCGGAGGTGATCTGCCCGACCACCTCCTCACCGTCCAGGACGTCGTAACCGGTGCGGGCGGCCCGCCGACCGGTCCCGGTCAGCGCGGTCAGGAAACTGCGCGGCCCTTCGGCGGCTCGATGGGCGAGGGCGGTGCTGCCCACGAACTCCCGGTCGGTGTGGACCAGCCGGCCCATACCGACTTCGTACGGGGTGACCTCGGTGCCCAGTTCCTGGCCGTACAGGGGCATACCGGCCTCCAGGCGCAGACTGTCCCGAGCGGCGAGCCCGCAGGGTTCGAGCGTGCCCTCACCGGCCGCGGCCAAGCGCTGCCAGACCCCGACGGCGGCGTCAGCAGGCAGGCTCAACTCGAAACCGTCCTCTCCGGTGTACCCGGTGCGGGCCAGGAGCACCGGCACGTTCCCGAGGTTGGTCAGCACAGCGGAGTAGTAGCGCAACTCCTCCAGGTCCACCGGGAACTGACCGGCCAGGATCCCGGCGGCCTGCGGGCCCTGCACGGCGATCAGAGCCCGGTGGGGTGTTCGGTCCACCACCGAGGCCGCGAACCCCCGGCTGCGGTGAGTGATGCTGTCGAGTACGGTGATCCGGTTCGCTGCGTTGGCGATGACCAGGAACTCCATCTCCCCGAGCCGGTAGACGATCAGGTCGTCGAGGATGCCGCCGTCGGCATCGACCAGCATCGTGTAGCGGGCGCGCCCGTTCTTCAGCCGGGAGCAGGCCGAGACCAGCGCATAGTCCAGCGCCTGGTCCGCTTGCGGGCCACTCACCTCGATCTGACCCATGTGGGACAGATCGAACAGGCCGGCGTGCTCCCGCACGGTGTGGTGCTCGGCCAGGTCCCCGGTATACCGCAACGGCATCGACCAGCCCGCGAAGTCGGTCATCCGAGCGCCGGCGTCGAGGTGAACCTGGTGCAGTGGGCTGGTGTGCAAGGTGCCCTCGCTCATGGGGTCCTCCCCGGAGTTGGTCACTCCTGCGGCTTGGCTGCCAGTACGTGGCAGGGCGACTCGAGCAGAATGCGCTGCGCGTTGGAGCCCAGGATCAACTTGCCCAGAGGCGAGCGGCGCCGGATGCCGATCACGATCAGTTCGGCGTCGGCATCGATCGCAGTGTGTACCAGTGCCTCGGCCACGTCCTTGCCGCGCTGCAGATGGCGAACCTCGTAACCCACACCACTGGGGTCGATGGTGCTCCGGGCTTCCTCCATCGCTTCCTCGATCGCATCCGGTTCGGCGTCCCGCCCGCCGTGTACCAGCACCAGGAGACGTTGGGAGCGCAACTTGGCTTCCTCTATCGCTGCCTCAAGGGCCGCGCGTCCCTCCGCGGTGGCGATGAAACCCACAACAACTGCCATGTTGACTCGCTCCTTCATCGGCCTCGACTGTTCCCCCGAGACTATCGCGGGAGCGGGACCGGCGTGACCGGAAGCGGCTCGGACCTCCTCGGTTCAGGCAACACTGCGGGCCCGCGCCCAGCCAGGAGGTATTCCGTGATCCACCGCGCGCCGGATCAATGACGCCAGCCGATGCTGAGGGTCCTGCTCCAGGCACTGGTGCAGGCACAGGTCGGCGCGCGCGCCGTTGCCCTCGTACCAGGCAAGCCAGGCCAGGACCGCCCACACCTGCGCGGTACGTCCACGGGCGGCCACCGCGACCAGATGGTGCAGCACATCGGTGGCCCGTGCGGCCAGATCGCGCTCCGGGGGCTCCCCGCCCGGGCTGAACACCTGGGCCAGCAGGGCCTCGCCGTCGTCGTGCAATACCTGTAGCACGGGTGCTCCGGAGGCCACCGAGAGCAGCACCGCATCGCGCACCAGGGGTTCCTCCAGCCCCACCAGCAGCGCGCCCAGGTCCGCCCCCGTGGCACGGTCGAGGGGACCGGTGCTGACCAGCGCCTGGTCCCAGCGTGCCGCCAGCGTGCTCAACCAGGCCATCCGGCTGCCCCCGGCCCGGACCTGCTTGCGACGCCACCGGGCTGCGGCTCGCACCGCGGAGGTCCGCAGCGCGGCACCGACCTCGACGTGGCGCAACAGGTCGGCCCGGCTGGGGGCATAGGTCATGCCGCCGAAGACCATCTCGGCCCCGATGCGGCTCTGCCGGATCCTTGCCAGTGGATGTCCCCCGGGTGGACAACACGGCTGGGCGTCGCACTCCAGGCACCGATATCGCTCCCCCGAGACCACCCAGACCCGGGAGGGGTCGGCACCGGACCCCTCGCGCAGCCACCACCGCGCGACGGTTCCCGCCGGACCGGTGGGCCATCGGTCACCGGCCTCTGCATGCGCGGGTGCCGCACCGGTATAGAGCACCATGAAGACGATCTCGGCCCCGTCGGCCCGTAGGTGTCCGAGCATGTCTCGGCGCAACCGGACACCACCGTCCGGAGCGGGGTCGGCCAGATCCACCAGGTCCACCCTGGCCACCAGCCCCGGTCGCCATCGCACCTCCGGCTCCGGCTCGTGTGCACCGGAGCGGACCGCGAAGAAGACTGCGGACTCCTCGGGCCAGAACCCGAGCCGGTAGGGCAGATACGCCAGCAGCTCTACGGGGTCGTCCAGGCGAAGCACGACGGGGGTGTTGTTCGCGGTATCCATAACGCCACATGTCAGCGCAGCGCCTCACGATCCCGGGGGCCCCGGGCCATCCGGTGTTGACACAGGATCGTCCTGAGATGGTGCTGTGGATGCCGTGTCGGCAGCGCCGGGCCCTGTGGGCGTGCGGCGGGCCGCTCGATCCTGGTGACGAGGCAAGGCACGGCCCGAGCGCTCGGGTCGGACGCAAGCAGGCGGGCTCAGTGACACACGTAGGTAGGGTCAGGTGGTGACCACAGCGCCCCCTTTGCCCGATGATGATCCGGCCGCGAGGTTGTCCTGGCTCCGCCAGCAGGTGTCGACGGAGTTGACCTCGGCCCTGCAGCACCGGCGCAGCGGCACCGCGCACATCGGTCCGGAGACCGCCGAGGCGTTCGAGGTCGCTGAGCGACTGGCCGCCGGGGGCAAACGGCTGCGTGCGGCGTTCGCCTACCTGGGCTGGACCGGGTACACCGACACACCCGACCCGGCCCAGGTGCTGCGTGCCGGCGTGGGGTTGGAACTGTTCCACCTGGCGGCGCTGGTGCACGACGACGTCATCGACGCTTCCCACCAGCGCCGTGGCCAGCCCGCCGCGCACCGCCAGTTCGCCCGGCACCATGAACTGGCGCAGATGATCAGCGATCCCGAGGACTTCGGTACCGCCGCAGCGATCCTGCTCGGCGATCTGCTCGTGGCGATGGCGGGCGGCGAGCTGAGCGCGGCCGCTGCGCCGCTGCCGGCCCAGGCCGGCGCGCGCGTGCGCGATCTCGTCACCGAGATGATGTCGGAGGTGACGATGGGCCAGTACCTGGACATCTACGCCCAGTCCGCGGCGTGGTCGACGGATCCGGAACAGGATCTGGAGCGGGCGCACCGAGTGGTGCGATCGAAGTCGGCGCGGTACAGCGTGGAGCACCCGATGCTGCTGGGAGCGGCCATCGCCGGAGCGGGCCCGGAGGACTTGTCCACCACCAGCGCCATCGGCCTACCGATCGGCGAGGCCTTCCAGATGCGCGACGACCTGCTCGGGGTGTTCGGGGACCCGGAGGTGACCGGCAAACCGAGCAGCGATGACCTCCGCGAGGGTAAACGCACCGTTCTGATCACCACGGCGCTGACCCTGGCCGAACCGGATCAGGCGGACCGGATCCGGCGATCCCTGGGCGGGCCCATCAGTGAGGATGACATCACCGACATCCGCCGGATCCTGACCTCCTGCGGTGCGGTCGACGCGGTGGAGAGCCTGATCGCCGCCCGCGCGGAGCAAGCACTGACCGCGATCCAGCAGTCAGGTTGGCCCTCTGCCGCCCGCGACCTCGCCCAGCACTTGGCCGAAGCGGCAATCACCCGCAGCACCTAGGGATCCGGGGCCGCCGGTTCGCAGACCCGCAGCCACCCACCGGTCAGCGGACCGGGTCCTCAGCCGGCCGTGGTGAGCGACTGCTACCAGGCCAGCACCTGCGCGGCACGGCGCACCGAGTGAACTGCCCCGGTCCGGAGCACGCTTATCGGGGCAGTGCCCAGTTGCTCGTTCCGGGTGTGCAGCCATGCCAACGCCTCTTCGCTGTTCATGCCGGCGTCGGCGAGTTGGATCAGGGTGCCGCGCAACCCGGGCACCGGCTGAGGCCCCTCACCCTCGGCTGCCTCGGTGAAGAACGTGGACGGGACCGTCCACACCGCTCCGGGGAGGCGGCGTACCGCCAGCAGTCGCTGCTCGGTGAGCATGCCGCGCACCTCGCGCAACTGCACCCCGAGCAATTCGGCCACATCGGGCAGAGGTAACCACTGCACCTCGACGTCGGTTCCGGACCGTCCGTTCTCTTCCACTGCTGCCACGTGGCCAAGGTTAACGTGCGCAGCCCGGCACCCGGGGCGCGCCCGTGCGAGCAAGCCGAGATGCCCCTACTTGTGGGAAACGTTCACATCACGCTACTGTCACAGTGTTCACATCTATCACAGTGCTCACAGTATGAACTTGTGACACACCGATCACGGGAGAAACCGAGGAATGAGCCCCAGGACTACCCCGAACCGGGCCGCCCGCCGGCTGAATCTGACGACCGTCGGCGCGCTCGGAGCGGCCACCGCAGTCGGCCTGGCCGGCGTGCCGGGCCCGGCCCAGGCGCAGGCAGCGGCCTCCGCCGACCCACTGGCGGCGCTGCGCGCTCCTGGGCACCTCAGCGCGCAGGCACAGTCCGGTCTGGCCGCGAGCCGGTCGGCATCGGCCCTCGGAGTGGCGCCCGCCCCGCAACGCAACAGCGACACCCTCTACACCGTGCGTTCGGGCGACACCGTCGGTCACATCGCCGCGCGCTACCGAACCTCGGTCTCGGCGATCGTGTCGGAGAACAACCTGAATTCGAGGGCCTTCATCCGCGTGGGCCAGGTGTTGCGGATCCCTGGTCAGTCCGGTTCGGGCAGTTCAGGGAACTCGAACTCGTCGTCGTCGTCGAACGGTTCGTCCTCGAGCAGTTCGTCCTCGTCCGCGGGTACCACGCACACGGTGCGTGCCGGGGATACGGTCTGGGCACTGGCGAATCGCCACGGCACCAGCGTGAGCAGGATCATCTCTGCGAACAACCTGGGCTCCAACGCCCTGATCCGCATCGGCCAGCGCCTGACCATCCCCGGGTCCTCCTCGAGCGGTTCGTCCGGATCCTCCTCCGGCGGTTCCTCCTCAGGTGGATCCTCCTCCGGCTCGACCGGGTCCTCCGCAGGAGGTTCCTCGTCGAGTTCCTCGGGCTCCTCCTCGTCCCGCACGCACACCGTGCGCGCGGGTGAGACCGTCAGCCACCTGGCCGCCCGCTACGGCACCAGCATCAGCTCGATCGTCTCGGCCAACAGCCTGGGCTCCAACGCCCTGATCCGCATCGGCCAGCGCCTGACCATCCCCGGGTCCTCCTCGAGCGGTTCGTCCGGATCCTCCTCCGGCGGTTCCTCCTCAGGTGGATCCTCCTCCGGCTCGACCGGGTCCTCCTCGGGTTCCGGCAACGCCACGGCCACGACCTACACGGTCAAGTCCGGGGACACCCTGACCCGCATCGGCCGTCAGTTCAACATCTCCATCGGTCGCCTCGTCTCGGCCAACAACCTGACCGGCTCCATGATCCGGGTGGGCCAGCGACTCACCATCCCGGCGCCGACGTCGTCCGGAGACGACCTCATCCCGAACACCTTCCTGCACTACACCTACTCCGACGACGTGGTCGCGGCAGCGAACGAGAACAAGCGCTCGCTGCTGGCCATGAACGTGCCGAGCCGAAACGAGATGGAGCAGATCGTGCGCCAGACCGCCCGGGACATGGGCGTGGACCCGGCCCTGGCGCTGGCCATCGCCCACCAGGAGTCCGGCTTCGACGCCCGCGCGGTCTCCCCCGCCAACGCGGTGGGCACGATGCAGGTGATCCCCTCCTCGGGGCTGTGGGCCAACGACCTGGTCGGACGCAACCTGAACCTGCTGGACCCCCGCGACAACGTGGTGGCCGGTGTGGCCATCCTGCGCGCGTTGCAGCGCACCAGCGATGATCTGCCCACGGCCATCGCCTCCTACTATCAGGGGCAGGGCTCGGTGCGGAACAACGGGATGTACTCCGACACCCGCCGGTATGTGGCCAGTGTGCAGACTTTGATGACACGCTTCGGCTGATTCCCGCGGCACAGCGCGCCCGCGCTTAGACTCCGGCCATGGCCACCACCCTGACCGACCCGATGCTCGGGCGCATGGTCGACGGCCGGTACGAGGTGACCTCCCGCATCGCTCGCGGCGGGATGGCCACCGTGTACCTGGCTCTCGACCGGCGCCTGGACCGGCAGGTCGCGATCAAGGTGATGCACCCCCACCTGGCCGAGGGCCACGACGTCGCCGCCCGGTTCCGACGGGAGGCCCGCGCGGCGGCCCGGCTCACCCACCCCGGTGTCGTGGGTGTGTATGACCAGGGCAGTGAGGGTGAGACCAGTTACCTGACCATGGAGTACGTGCGCGGACAGAATCTGCGCAAGGTGTTGCGGGCCGAGGGTGCCCTCGCGGTGGGCGACGCACTCGACGTCGTCGGCGATGTCCTGGACGCCCTGGCCGCGGCCCACCGCGCCGACCTGGTCCACCGCGACATCAAACCCGAGAACGTTCTCGTGGCTGACGACGGGCGGATCAAGGTCGCCGACTTCGGGCTCGCTCGAGCGGTCACCGAGGCCACCGCGGCCACCACCGGCACGCTGCTGGGCACGGTGGCCTACCTGGCCCCGGAGATCGTCACCTCCGGGATGGCCGACGCCCGGGCCGACGTCTACGCCGCCGGGGTGCTGCTGTACGAGTTGCTCACCGGTTCCCCGCCCTTCTCCGGCGAGACCCCCATCCAGATTGCCTACCAACACGTCAACGAGGACCTGCCCGGTGTCCGCGAACGGGTACCGGGCATCCCTGTGCAGGTCGAGGAGCTCATCGGTGCGCTGAGCGCCCGGGACGTCCAGGAGCGCCTCCCCCACGCCGGCGCCGCGGTGGCGATGCTGCGCCACGTGCGCGCCGGGCTGAGCCCGGAGGAACTGACGATCAGGGCCGACGTACCCGGCGCGGAGCCGGGACCGTGGCCGGACAGCGATGACGCCGCAACGTCCGATCACGGCGCCACCGCTGCAACACGCTCGGTGCGCCCGACCAGTCACTCGGGAACTATCTCGCTGCCGATCGGTGCGGTGACGGCCGCCCAGCCCCGAAGTGAGGTGGACCGGCCTCGTCGACGCCGCAGACGACGGCGGGTGACCGCGGTGGTGATCACGCTGCTGCTACTGCTCGGGGCCGGCGCCGCGGGGTGGTGGTACCTCATGCTCGGCCCGGGGTCCTATACGCCGGTGCCCGATGTGGTGGGTCAGGAACAGGCCCGGGCGCTGAGCCAGATCGAGACCGCGGATCTTCGCCCGGTGAGTGCCACGGCCCATCACGACGACGTCGCCGAGGGCCTCGTGATCAGCGTGGACCCCGAGGCGGGTGCCGAGTTGGCGCGGCAGAGCACCGTCACGGTCACGGTTTCCCTCGGCGTCCGCACGGTCACGATGCCCGACGTGGCCGGAATGAGCCAGGAGGAAGCAGTCGCCGCGATCACCGACGCGGGCTTCAGCACCGAGACGCAGGTGAGCACCGCCTACTCCGCCGATGTGGATCAAGGCGAAGTGATGGAGGCCTCCCCCGAACCCTTGGCCCAGGTGGAACACCACACCCCTGTCACCCTGACCGTCTCCAACGGGCGCGAACCGATCACCGTGCATTCGGTGGTCGGTGCAGCCGAGGACGAGGCGATCGCCGAACTCGAGGCCGCCGGTGCGGTGGCGGAGGTGGGCGAGCGGGTGCACTCCGACGAGGTCTCCGAGGGCCTGGTGATCTCCCAGGACACCCAGGGGGATGCCCTGCGGGGGGACACCGTGGCACTGGTGGTCTCGCTCGGCCCGGAACTGTTCGAGGTGCCCGATGTGGTCGGGACCAGTTACCGCGATGCGGCGCAGACCCTGACCGAGGCTGGTTTCGAGGTGGCCCGCGACGACGTGTTGGGTGGGTACTTCAACACCGTCCGGGCTCAGGACGTGGAGCCCGGGTCGATGGTGCCGCGCGGAACCGTGATCAGCCTCACCGTGGTCTGATCCTCCCCTGCCGCACGGTCCACGGCCGCCGCGCCGAGCGTGCTCAGGAGACGCGCAGCATGTCCGCGACCAGGAACGCCATCTCCAGGGACTGCTGGTGGTTCAGCCGCGGGTCCACCAGGGTCTGGTAGCGCCTGCCCAGGGAGTGGTCGTCAATGTGTTCGGCGCCGCCGAGCACCTCGGTCACGTCGTCGCCGGTCAATTCCACGTGCAGGCCACCGGGAACGGTGCCCAGCTCGCGGTGCACGTCGAAGAAGCCGCGCACCTCCTCGATCACATCGCTGAAGCGACGGGTCTTGTATCCGTTGGAGGAGGTGAACCCGTTGCCGTGCATCGGGTCGCACACCCACGTCACCGGGCGACCGTCCGCCCGGACCGCCTCGATCAGGTCCGGAAGCAACTCGCGCACCTTCGGCGCACCCATCCGGGTGATGAAGGTCAGCCGGCCAGCTTCGCCGTCCGGGTTGAGCGAATCCATCAGACCGATCGCGTCCTGGCCGGTGGCCGTCGGTCCAAGTTTGACGCCGATGGGGTTGCGCACCCGGGAGAAGAAGTCCACGTGCGCGCCGTCCAGCTCCCGGGTGCGCTCCCCGATCCACAGGAAGTGGGCCGAGCAGTCGTAGGCGTCACCGGTGCGTGAGTCCACGCGGGTCAGTGGCCGTTCGTAGTCCAGCAGCAGGCCCTCGTGGCTGGAGAAGAACTCGACCGTACGCAGACCATCGAAATCGGCACCGGCGGCATGCATGAAGCGGATCGCCCGGTCGATCTCGGCAGCGAACGCCTCGTACTGGGCGTAAGCGGGATTGCGCAGGAAGCCCCGGTTCCACTCGTGCACCAGGCGCAGGTCGGCGAAACCCCCGGAGGTGAAGGCCCGGATCAGATTCAATGTGGAGGCCGAGTTCCGGTAGGCCTCGAGCAGCCGCCGGGGATCCGGGGTGCGTGAGGAGGGGGAGAACTCGAACCCGTTGATGATGTCACCGCGGTAGGCGGGCAGGCTCACCCCATCACGGGTCTCGGTGCCCGAACTGCGCGGCTTGGCGTACTGCCCGGCCATCCGGCCCATCTTGATGATGGGCATCGAGGCACCGTAAGTGAGCACCACCGCCATCTGCAGGATCGTCTTGATCTTGTCCCGGATGTTGTCCGCGGACAACTCGGAGAAGGTCTCGGCGCAGTCGCCCCCCTGGAGCAGGAACGCCTCACCGCGGGAGGCAGCCGCCAGCCGCTCCCGCAGGGTGTCAGCCTCACCGGCGAAGACCAGCGGTGGCTGGGCGGCCAGGTCGGCGGTGACGTCGGCAAGCGCGTCGGCGTCGGGCCACTCCGGTTGCTGCTTGACGGGCAGCCGGCGCCACGCGTCCAGGCCTTCGGGGGCGAGGGGTTCAGACAGAGTGCTCACCCGCTCAGGATACGCCCGGTCACCGCAGCCGGGCTCCGGCGCTCAGTGCTCGGACGGCCGGGCCGGCACCAGCTCCTGGCCGATGCCACTGAGCACGGCGCCGAACCAGTCGACGGAGACATCGAATGCCTTGCCACCGGCGATGCGCGGGAAGGCGATCACGGACAGTTCGTCGTCTGCCTCCTCGTCGTGCCCGACCACACCGGATTCACCACGCTGGGCGGCCTGCACGGCCAGCGCCGTCATCCGCTCGATCAGGTCCAGGTCCTCGGGATTGGAGGCGGCGGAGCGAGAGAAGTACCCGGACTTCTGGACCATGGTCTTCTCCGCCCCGATCAGGTCGGCGAACTGCTTGGCGAACCACGCCCCGGGGTTGATGGTGTCCAGCTTGACGTGGCCGAAGGGGTCGCGCTCCACCGTCTCGCCGGCGGCCTCGAGTTCGGCGACGATCTCCGGCACTCCGGCGCCTTCGGACAGGAAGATGTTGACGTTGCCGATCTCATCCATGATCCCCCGCAACCGCTGCGCCTCAGCCGGCAGGTCGATCTTGAGTTCGGGCAGGAACACCGCGTGCACGTCCCAGCGCTCCCGGGACAGGCCCAGCGCCGGGTTCCAGTCCTGGGCGTCCAGCCAGGTCCGGTAACGCGCGGCCGCGGCGGCGGTGAGCCAACCACAGTGCCTGCCCATGATCTCGTGCACGATCAGCATCCGCGGGTTGGAGCGGTGTTCGCCGATGATGTTCTGGGCGAACACCGAGGTCTGCTCGGCTGCGGTGTGGGCACCGAGGGACTGGGCGATCGGGATGATGTCGTTGTCGATCGTCTTGGGCAGGCCCACCACGGTCAGGTGGTGACCGTTCGCCTCCAGGTAGGCGGCCAGGTCAGCGGCTGTGGTGTTCGTGTCGTCCCCGCCGATGGTGTGCAGCACATCCACCCCATCGGTGCGCAACTGCTCGGCCGCCACGGTCAGCGCACTCTGGCCTTGCTGGATCAGGCCGCGATTGACCAGGTCCTCGGAGTTGGTCAGCTTCACCCGTGAGTTGCCGATCGGGCTGCCCCCGAAGTTGTACAGCACATCGATCTTGGCGCGGGCCTCGTCATCGATGACGATCTTGGTGCCGGTCAGCAGGCCGTGATAGCCGTACTGGTAGGCGATGATCTCCGCCTCCGGCAACTCGTCGCTGTAGTGCTTGACCAACCCGGCCACCGCCGAGGAAAGGCACGGCGCAAAGCCGCCAGCGGTGAGCAACGCGACCCGTCGGATGGGAGTGGTGGACATGCGTGTGGCCTTCCTTCGGATGAGAAGTACAAGGACGGAGCCGAGAGCGACCGGCGCTGCCCACTCTAGTGCGCACTAGAGTGGCGGTCATGGCCGGCACGGAGGATGGACCACCGGATCCACCGGATGACCTCGACGCCCAATGGGCCTACCTGACGGCCAGGCTGGGACCGCTGGACCCTGGGTTGCCGGCCGAGTTCACCGAGCCCGGGACCGATGACTCGCCGGGAATCCGGGAGGCGACGGAGCCCACACCTCCGAGGTGGGCCGCGTCTGCACCGGCGCCCCTTGGCCCCCGCGATCACGACGGCCCCGGCCCCGAGGACGACGACGGTGACTTCACCGCACCCGACCCCGGCCCGGTCCTGGGTGCTCCGACGCGCAATACGCTGCCCTGGGCCGGCGCCGTCGGGGGCCCGATCGTGGTGCTGCTGATGTTGGTGCTGTGGCCAGGCGCTCCCCCGGCGGCCTACCTGGCCGCGATGGCGGTCACGATGGCGGGGCTGCTGACCCTGTGGTGGCGGCTGCCGGTACACCGGCGAGACGATGACGACGACGGCGCGGTCGTGTGAGCCTGTGCCGAGCCCGTTGACTCCGGTGACCATGGGGACACCGGCGACCCGATCGTGACGTGATCGCCGCGCCGTTACCGGCGCGGCACGTCGATGCGGGCCGGTATGCTGGTGCCAGCAATCCCGCCACTGCCACAGGAGCCAGCATGGACGAATCCACCACTCCCCTGCTCGTCGAGACCCCGGCCGAGATGTCGATCCCGGATCTGCTGGTGGACTGGGCGAGGAAGGAGCCCAACCGCACCCTGCTGGAGACCACCACCGACGGCAACGTGTGGACCCCCATCAGCGCCGCCGCGATGCACGAGCGGGTCAGCGCCATCGCCAAGGGACTGATGGCCTCGGGGATCAACCCCGGTGACAGTGTTGCGCTGATGTCGCGCACCAGCGCAGACTGGACCATCACCGACTTCGCGATCTGGTACGCCGGCGCCGTGACGGTACCGGTCTACGAGACCTCCTCGGCCGATCAGACCGCCTGGATCCTCAGTGACGCCGCCGTCAAGGCCGTGATCGTCGAGCACGCCGACCACCGCGGCGTAGTGGAGGAGGCTCGCAAGGAGGCCGCCGCCGTCGAGCACGTGTGGACGATGACCGACGGCGGTCTGGACGCCCTGGCCGAGGCCGGCAAGGACGTCTCGGATGAGGATCTGCGCGCCCGCTACGACGCACTGCGCACCTCCGACCTGGCCACCATCATCTACACCTCCGGCACCACCGGCCGGCCCAAGGGTGCCGAACTCACCCACGGCAACTTCGTGGAACTGAGCCGCAACGGAATCGCCGCCCTGGGTGAGAAGATCCTGGCCGATGGCGCCCGCACGCTGCTGTTCATGCCGCTGGCGCACGTGTTCGCCCGGTTCGTGGAGGTGCTGTGCATCGCTGCCGGAGCACCCGCCGGGCACACCGCCGACACCACCCAGCTGATGCGTGACATCGCCGGATTCCGGCCCACGTTCATCCTCTCGGTGCCCCGGGTGTTCGAGAAGGTCTACAACGCGTCCGAGCAGAAAGCCGCCGCCGGTGGCAAGGAGAAGATCTTCCGCTGGGCAGCCGGTGCCGCCCAGGCCTACTCCGAGGCCCTGGACACCGGGAAGGTCCCCTTCGGCGTGCGGATGAAGCACAAGGTCGCGCACAAACTCGTACTGCACAAGATCCAGGACGCGCTGGGGGGCCAGGCCGAGTACGCGATCTCCGGTGGGGCCCCGTTGGGTCCGCGACTGGCGCACTTCTTCCGCGGCGTGGGCCTTACGGTTCTGGAGGGCTATGGGCTTACCGAGACCACTGCCCCGGTGTCGGTGGGCCTGCCCGAGCGCACCAAGATCGGCACCGTCGGCAAAGCACTTCCCGGCGTGAGTCTGCGGATCGCCGAGGATGGCGAGATCCTGACCAAGGGCATCGCCAACTTCGTGGGCTACCACAACAACGACGAGGCCAACGCCGAGGCGATCAGTGACGGCTGGTTCCACACCGGAGACCTGGGTGCTCTGGACTCCGAGGGCTACCTGACGATCACCGGACGCAAGAAGGAGATCATCGTCACCGCCAGCGGTAAGAACGTGGTGCCCTCGCAGTTGGAGGACTCCCTGCGGGCGCACCCGCTGATCAGCCAGTGCGTGGTGGTCGGAGACCAGAAGCCGTTCGTGGCCGCGCTGATCACCCTGGACGCGGAGATGCTGCCCACCTGGTTGGCCAACAACGACTTGCCGGAGATGGACGTCACCGCGGCGGCGCAGCACCCCAAGGTCCGCGAGGCGTTGCAGCGGGCCGTCGATGGCACCAATGCGAAGGTCTCCCGGGCCGAGTCGATCCGCCGGTTCGAGATCCTCACCGATGACTTCACGGTGGAGAACGAGTACCTCACCCCGTCGATGAAGGTCAAGCGCGCCGCCGTCCTCAACGACTACGCCGCCGAGGTCGAGGACCTCTACGCCAAGGCCCGCGCCGAGCGCGAAGCCATGTGAGTCCCGGCCGGGCTGGGCGGCTGCCTGGCCCGGCCGTTCGGCGGCGCCCGGTGACCTGCCTGCCGGGACCACGCCCGGCCAGGTGTCGCAACCGGGCGCTGTCGGTGCTCCGGCCTAGCCTGGGCGGTGATGGCCGAGAACCTGTCGCACCACGCGATCCCGGGACGCCGCTTGCTGGCTGCACCGACCCACGGTGCGCCGGTGCAGCCCAGTTTCGCCGACCTGGGTGTGCCCTTGCACGAGGTGACCTTCGTGGTGGTGGACCTGGAGACCACCGGCGGATCGCCGTCGTCGTCGGCCATCACCGAGATCGGTGCGGTGAAGGTCCGCGGGGGGCACGTGCTCGGCGAGTTCCAGTCCCTGATCAACCCGGGCGTCCCGATCCCCCCGATGATCACCGTGCTGACCGGCATCACCACCGCGATGGTGATCACGGCCCCACCGGTCACCCAGGTGCTGCCCGCGTTCCTGGAGTTCGCGCACGGCGCGGTCCTGGTGGCCCACAACGCCGGATTCGACGTGGGCTTCCTCAAGGCCGCCACCCGGTCGATGGATCTGGTCTGGCCCGCTCCGCAGGTGGTCGATACCGTCCGGCTCGCCCGCCGGGTGGTGACCAAGGAGGAGGCGCCCAACCACAAGCTCGCCACACTCGCCGGACTCTTCGGCGCCGCGACGGAGCCGACGCACCGGGCCCTGGACGACGCCCGGGCCACGGTCGACGTGCTGCACGCGCTCCTGGGCCGGATGGCCTCCCTGGGCGTGACACACCTGGAGGATCTGGCCACCGCAGCCGATCCGGTACCTCCGGCGCGACGGCGAAAGGCCCACCTCGCCCAGGACCTGCCCACCGGTCCGGGGGTGTACCAGTTCATCGGACCGAACCGACAGGTGCTCTACATCGGCACCGCGACCAGCCTGCGCCGCCGGGTCCGCACCTACTTCACCGCTGCGGAGAAGCGCGCCCGGATCGGGGAGATGGTCGACCTCGCGGTGGAGGTGGACGTGATCGAGTGCGCCACGGCCCTGGAGGCCTCGGTGCGGGAACTGCGACTGATCGCCGAGCACAAACCGCCCTACAACCGTCGATCCCGCGCACCTGAGCGCCAGCCCTGGCTCCGGCTGACCAGCGAGGCTCATCCACGCCTGTCGATCGTGCGCGCCACCCCCACGGCCGGTCCGGCGATCGGGCCGTTCCCCTCCCACTCGGCGGCCCGCCAGGCACAGGAGGCGATCGTGGCGGCGGTGCCGCTACGCACCTGCACGCTGAGACTGCCGGTGACGCCCCCGGTCGGGGCGAGTGCGTGCGTGCAGGCCGAACTGGGCCGGTGCGTGGCCCCCTGCGCCGAGGTCGACACCGGCTATGAGGCGATCACCGAGACTGCCCGGCAGGTGCTCGGTGGCAGCGTGAGTGTGGTGGTGGCCGGCGCGCACCGCACCATCAGCGCCCTGGCCCACCAGCAGCGCTACGAAGAAGCCGCACAGGTGCGGGACCGTCTGTCCGCGTTCCTGCGCGGGGCCGCCAGTACCGAGCGGCTGGCACCCCTGCAACGCGCCGCCGAGATCGTGGCCGCCCGGCGCCCGGGCGGACCGGGGTCGGGGTGGGAGGTCCTGGTGGTCCGGTACGGACGGATGGTCGGATCAGCTCGCAGCCGGCCGGGCGAGGACCCCCGGCCCCTGATCGAGGCGTTGCGCGCCACCGGTGCCGCGGTGCCCGTCCCGGAGGATCTCGGGGGTGCGGCCAGCGCCGAGGAGACCGAACTGCTCGCCGCGTGGCTGGCCCAGGACGGAGTGCGACTGGTGCACTGGCTGGATGCCCACCACCGGCCCGGAGGGTGGTCGATGCCCTTGGCCGGTGCCTCGGCCTATCTGCAGGACCTGGGCGCGGCGGCATTCCGCGATCCACGCGAAACCGAGCACCGCGCCCTGGGCGTCGGCGTGGCGGATCCGGCATCCCGGTCCGGGATCGAAGCAGGCATGATGGACCTACCCTCGCCACCCCGCACCGCTCTGGAGGAAACATGCTGACCTCGATCGTGATGATCGACACCGAAGCCGACCGGATCCCCGAGGCCGCCGCCGAGGTCGCGGAGATCGAAGGCGTCTCCGAGGTCTATTCCGTCACCGGGGACATCGATCTGATCGCGGTGGTGCGCGTGCGCCGGCACGAGGAACTCGCCGGCGTCATCGCGGACCGGATCAGCAAGGTCGCGGGCGTGCGACGCACGCAGACCTACATCGCGTTCCAGACCTACTCCCGCCACGACCTGGAATCGGCCTTCTCCCTGGGCATGCAGGACTGAGCCGGACCCCCCTGGCACGCCACGGGTGGATCAGGCGGTGGGTCAGGCGTTGGAGGCCCGCACCCAACGCTCCAGGACGCCGGCCGCGGCGGCCTGGTCGATCGACTTCTCGGCAAGGGCCATCCCGGCACGCAGCCGATCGGTGAGGTCTCCGGTGGCGGTGCCCGGCATCTGGGCCGCGGCCACCAGGGTGGCAGCGGCGTTGAGGACGACGGCGTCGCGCACCGCCCCGCGCTTGCCGTGCAGCAGGTCGCGGGCAACCTGGGCGTTGTACGCCGCGTCCGCACCGCGCAGATCCGCCAGAGTGGCCGGGGCCAGACCGAGGTCTGTCACCGGGTCCAGCCGGTGTTCGGTCACCGCGCCATCCCGGGCCTGCCAGATCACCGCCGGTGCCGTGGGCGAGAGTTCGTCCAGGCCGTCCTCGCTACGGAACACCAGGGCCCGGTCGCCGCGCTCGGCCAGCACCCCGGCGATGACCGGGGCCAACTGCTTGTGCCCGACGCCGATCGCGGAGGCCTCCGGGCGGGCCGGGTTGGTCAGCGGGCCCAGCACGTTGAAGGCCGTGGGCAGCCCCAACTCCCGGCGGGCCGGAGCGGCGTGCCGGAAGGCGGGGTGGAACACCTGGGCGAACAGGAAGGTGATGCCGGCCTCGCCGGCGATCTCGGCCACCCGGCGCGGCGGTAGGTCCAGGCGCACCCCGAGTGCCTCGAGGACGTCGGCCGATCCCGATGAGGACGTGGCCGCCCGGTTGCCGTGCTTGACCACCCGGGCACCGGCACCGGCGACCACCAGGGCGGCCATGGTGGAGATGTTCACGCTGTGGTGCCGGTCCCCACCGGTGCCCACCACATCGACGCATGGCCCGGGCACCTCGATCGTCACCGCGTGCCGCAGCATCGAGGCGGCGAGCCCCCGGATCTCCGAGACCGACTCCCCCTTGGCGCGCAAGGCCACCAGGAACGCCGCCAACTGCACCGCAGTGGCGTTGCCCCCCATCACCTCATCCATCGCCCACTCGGCCTCGGCCAGCGAGAGGTCCTCGCCGCTGATGAGCCGGGAGATCAGCGCAGGGAAAGTAAAGGCTGCCATCGTCTGGACCGCCGGGCCGGTCAGCCCTGCGTGGCGGTGGCGTGCTCGCGCAGCAGGTCGGCCACCGCCTCCTGCACCACGAACGGGTCCAGGGGGTATCCGACCACGCCCTCGGCTTCGGACCACGAGGCCAACCAGGCGTCCTGCGCCCGGGCGATCAGCAACAGCACCGGGGGGCAGTTGTACACCTCGGACTTGAGGGTGCGGCACAGCCCCATCCCACCGTGTTTGGGCGTCTCGCCGTCCAGCACGAGCAGGTCGAAGTGGCGGTTGTGCACGTACTCCTGGGCAGCCTCGTGGGTGGCTACCTCGGTCCACTCGATCAGCGGTGTGTCGACCGAGGCCCGGCGCCCGATCGCGGTCCGCACCTTGCCGCGGGTGGTGTAGTTGTCGCTGTAGAGCAGGATCTGGGCCCGCGGCTGCGGACCGCTCCGCTGGCTGTCCTGTGCAACGACGGTCATCGAGATCCTCCCGTGGTCGGTGAGCCGAACAGCGGCCCGTGGTCACCCCTCATCGTAGTGCGTCGGGTCCCGGTGCGCGGCCCACGGGGACGGCCCGCCGGACCAGCAGATGGTGACGGTTACCGGGCCCTTCGTCACGACGTTCCCGCAGGTCAGGCGCCGCACGGGCGGATTTCGCGCACAGTCATGCGTAAAGTCCCGATTCGGGGGCGTGTGTGTCGCCACGCAGCTCCCGGCTCGGCCATAATGACAGGGTGTCGTCTGCAACTACCGCTTCCTCCACCACGCATGTGAGCGTGAAGCGCCCCAATGTCGTCGTCATCGGTGTCATCGTCTGGCTTGCCAGCGAGTTGATGTTCTTCGCCGGCCTGTTCGCGATGTACTTCACGCACAGGTCCGTCGCGGGCCCCGAGATGTGGGCCGAGGGCACCGGCTTCCTGGACGTCCCCTACGCGCTGACGATCACGATCATCCTGGTGTCGTCCTCGTTCACCTGCCAGTTCGGCGTCTGGGCTGCCGCGGAACATCGCCGCACGCGGACCGGGAAGATCTGGCAGCTCACCAAGTGGGGCATGAACGAGTGGTTGATCATCACTTACGTCCTGGGCGCCGCGTTCATCGCCGGGCAGATCCTGGAGTACGCCACGCTCGTCGACCACGGGCTGACCATGGCCAATTCCAGTTTCGGTTCGGTCTTCTTCATCGCCACCGGCTTCCACGGACTGCACGTGCTCGGCGGGCTGGTGGCCTTCTTGTTCGTGCTGGGTCGCTCCTACGCCGTCAAGCGCTTCACCCAGGCCGAGGAGACGGCCATGCACGCGGTGTCGTACTACTGGCACTTCGTCGACGTCGTCTGGATCGCCCTGTTCATCACCATTTACTTCATCAGGTAGCAACACCTCATCTGGCACTAGAAATACGTCGAAGGAATCACACATCGTGAAGGCACTCGCGGCGAAGAGAAGGCACCGGGCGGCTCCCGTTGTCCTCATGATGCTTGCGCTCGTGGTCATGGGCGGTCTGTTCACCGTCTTCGCTCCACAGGCAGCCGAAGCAGAGGAGGAGATCAACGCCGACGCAGCCAACGGGGAACGGATCTTCATCACCAACTGCGCCACCTGCCACGGCATGGACGCCGAGGGAAGTGACGAAGTCCCCTCGCTGATCGGCGTGGGTGCGGCATCAGTGCACTTCCAGATCGTCACCGGCCGGATGCCGATGGCGGCCAATACCCCGCAGGCGGAGGCCAAGCCCCCGCAGCTGACCGAGCAGCAGGCATTCGACGTGGCGGCCTACATCGCCGCCATGGGCCCGGGCCCGGCGATCCCCAGCCCCAGCCAGGTCGACCCCGAACTCGGTGACGCCCCCAACGGCATGCTGCTGTTCCGCACCAACTGCGCCATGTGTCACAACGCCGTCGGCGCCGGTGGAGCCCTCACCGAGGGCAAGTACGCCCCGGCGCTGTGGGAGTCCACCGGCGTGGAGATCTACGAGGCGATGCTGACCGGTCCCCAGTCGATGCCGGTCTTCAACGACGCCACCCTGACGCCGGAGGAGAAGCGTGACATCATCGCCTACCTGTACGCCCAGCGTGAGCCCAATCCCGGGGGCCTGACCCTGGGATCACTCGGCACGGTGCCCGAGGGTGTCTGGGTCTTCGTGGTCGGGATCGGAGGCCTCATCGGCTTCGCTATCTGGATCGGAGCACGGTCCTCATGAGCATCGAGCAACAGCAGTCGCGCGCCGAGGTCGTCCCGGCTGATCACGACACCATGCCGGAGAGGTTCGAGAACCCCGGGATCGAGCCGCACCGCCCACGCCTGGGCGATGAGGACCCGGTCGCGGCGAAGCGGTCCGAGTGGCAGGTGGTCCTGATCTTCGGGATCTCGATCCTGGCCACCATCGGCGGCGTCGTCGGGTTCTACGCCTTCCCCGTGGACGAGGGCGTGTCCCTGGGCGGCATCCGCCTGTCGAACCTGAGCCTGGGCCTCGGTCTGGGTGTCGGCATGCTCGGCATCGGCGTCGGTGCGATCCACTGGGCCAAGTCGCTGATGTCGGACGTGGAGCAGAGCGAGCCCCGCGAGGAGCAGCGCAGCGACGAGGAGACCCGCGCGACCATCGCCGGCATGCTGCGCGACGGTGCCCGGGAGTCCAACATCGCCCGCCGGCCCCTGTTGAAGGGCACCCTGGCCGGGGCGGTGCTGTTGGCCCCGCTGACCTTCCTGGTCCCCTTCATCGGTGGTCTGGGGGGTGACTGGAACATCGACCGGTTCCGCCGTACCGCGTGGGCTCCCCGCACGAACGACGCCGGCGGGACCGAGTTCGTCTACCTGGCCCACGACCCCGGTGGCGGCCGAATCCGCGCCGCAGACATCACCGAGGGCTCGATCGTGCACGTGATGCCGTACGAACTCACCGAGAACTACGAGCACTACTTGGACGAGAAGGCCAAGGCCGTGGCGATCCTGGTGCGCGTGGACCCGCGCGAACTCACCGAACCCGAGGATCGTCAGGACTGGTCCTACGAGGGCATCGTGGCCTACTCCAAGATCTGCACGCACGTGGGTTGCCCGGTGGCGTTGTACGAGCGGCAGACCCACCACGTGCTGTGCCCGTGCCATCAGTCAACGTTCGACATCACCGACCAGGCCAAGGTCGTGTTCGGACCGGCGACCCGGCCGCTCCCACAGTTGCCGATCGCCGTCGACGACGAGGGTTATCTGTACGCGGCCGATGATTTCCCCGAGCCGATCGGCCCGAGTTTCTGGGAGCGTGACCGAGTATGAGCACCACCACCGCCCCCACCGGTGTGCCGAAGAAGCCCTCGCGCGCCGCTGCCGCGGGAGACCTGCTGGACAGCCGGGTCGGCGCGGCGAAGATCGGTAAGGGCCTGCTGCGCAAGATCTTCCCCGATCACTGGTCCTTCCTGCTCGGCGAGATCGCGCTGTACAGCTTCATCGTGCTGATCATCTCCGGCGTCTTCCTCACCATGCACTTCGTGCCCTCCATGGCGCACGTGTACTACCCCGAGGACGCGCTCCCGGAGACCATGCAGGGCGTGTACATGTCCGAGGCAATGGCCTCCACGACATACATGTCCTTCCACGTCCGCGGTGGCCTGTTGATGCGCCAGATCCACCACTGGGCGGCGCTGCTGTTCATGGCGGCGATCGTGGTGCACATGCTGCGGGTGTTCTTCACCGGCGCGTTCCGGAAACCGCGTGAACTGAACTACCTGATCGGGTTCACGCTGCTGATCGTCGGGCTGCTAGCCGGCCTCACCGGATACTCCCTGCCCGACGACGTGCTCTCCGGGAACGGGCTGCGCATTCTCGAGGGCGTGGCGCGCAGTATTCCCGTTCTGGGTGCCTACCTCTCGATGATGATCTTCGGCGGGGAGTTCCCGGGTGTGGACATCATCCCGCGCATGTTCACCTTCCACGTGCTCCTGATCCCAGCGCTCATCCTCGCGCTCGTCTCGGTGCACCTGTTCCTGGTGTTCTGGCACAAGCACACCCAGTACCCCGGTCCGGGCCGCACGAACAAGAACGTGGTCGGCTACCCGCTCTTCCCGGTCTACATGGCCAAGGCGGGTGGCTTCTTCTTCATCGTCTTCGGGTTCCTGTCGCTCATGGGCGCCACGATGGGCATCAACGCGGTTTGGAACTACGGCCCGTATGATCCCTCTCTGGTCAATGCGGGCGCTCAACCCGACTGGTACATGCTCTTCCTCGAAGGCGCGCTGCGCCTGATGCCCGGGGTCTGGGAGATCTCTGTCTTCGGATACCTCATCCCGCTGAACATCCTGATACCAGGGGCCATCATTCCTGGTCTGCTGTTCACGTTCTTCGCGCTGTACCCGTTCATCGAACGGTCCGTCACCAAGGACGACAGCGAACACCACGTGCTGGACCGGCCCCGCAACGTCCCGGTGCGAACCGGTCTCGGGGTCGCCTTCATCACCGCCTTCATGGTGTTGAACTTCGCCGGCGCCAACGACCTGATCGCGACGCACTTCGACCTCAGTCTGAACACGATCACCCATGTGCTCCGAGTGGCGTTCTTCGTCGCCCCGGTGCTCGCCTTCGTCATCACCAAACGCATCTGCCTCGCGCTGCAGCGCAACGACCGCAACCTGGTGCTGCACGGTCACGAGACCGGGCAGATCGTCCGGTTCGCCTCCGGTGAGTACATCGAGGTGCACAGGCCCCTCGACGAGCACGAGCGCTGGATCCTGGTGGGCCACGAGCCGGGCCGGCCGTTGGAGATCGACCCGCCGGAGGACTCCGCCGGAGTACGCCGCCCGGGCTACCACAAGGACCGGCTGCGCCAGCGGATTTCCCGGTTCTTCTACGAGGACCGGGTGGAGCCGGTCACGCCCGCCGAACTCGCTGCGGCAAACCGCCACCACGACCACCACGCGGCTGTGGACGCCGAGGAGATCGCCACGGAGCAGGGCATTGAAGCAGCCGAGCGCGCCGGGCACGAGCGGGACGAAGAAAGCGTCGGCAGTGGCATCACCAGTTCCGGCCCTCCCGGGTCCAGCACGCACGGCTGAAGCACGCACAACCACCCTTCGCGAGCCCGCGGCCGGCGCGCACTACCCGCGCACCGGGCCGCGGCTTCGAAGTCCCATCGTGGACCTGTTCCTGCTCGAGCACACGGCAGGCTCAGGCGATACGGTGGAGGAAGGGCCGCGGAACCCGCACTCGGCGGGTGATCCGCAGTCGCCACCAATCGGTGCGGAAGGGCCGCACCGACCACCACCAGGAGGTAATTCATGGCGCAGTACACGCTCCCTGACCTTCCCTACGACTACGCAGCGCTCGAGCCGCACATCTCCGCCAAGATCATGGAGTTGCACCACAGCAAGCACCATGCGACCTACGTATCCGGCGCCAACACCGCGCTGGAGAAGATGGCCGAGGCGCGTGAGTCCGGTGACCTGGCCACGGTCAACATGCTGGAGAAGAACCTGGCATTCAACCTCGGTGGCCACATCAACCACACCGTGTTCTGGAACAACCTCTCCCCCGACGGCGGTGGCGAGCCCGAAGGCGAGCTGGGCGAGTTCATCAAGGATCAGTTCGGCTCCTTCTCCGGGTTCAAGGACCACTTCACCGCCAACGCCACCGGCATCCAGGGCTCGGGCTGGTCCATCCTGGGCTGGGACGACCTGGGCCAGCGCGCCCTGATCTTCCAGCTCTTCGACCAACAGGGCAACATTCCCGTGGGAATCACTCCCCTGCTCCAACTCGACATGTGGGAGCACGCCTTCTACCTGGACTACCTCAACGTCAAGGCGGACTACGTCAAGGCGTTCTGGAACATCGTGAACTGGCAGGATGTGGCCGCTCGCCTCGAACGCGCCAAGGCCAACAGCGCCGGCCTGACTGGCTGACCCGGGCCGGACGGCACGACGCGCGAGCCAGACACGAGCGCGCACACGACGAGGCCGCAGACCCTGCCCCGGAGGCGGGGTCTGCGGCCTCGTCGTAGATGCCTATTGTCGTCGTAAGGTGCCGGCGGTGCCACGTACCGGCAGCGGGGGCGGCGACCTACCGCCTGCCGGTGATCAGTGCGCGTGCGGGCCGCGGCTGAACTCGAATACGTGGCCGATGAGGCCCACGACGGCGACGGCCACCCCGAGGCCGAAGACCCACCAGCCGGCCGCCAGGCCGAGGAAGACCAGCGAGACGGCGATACCGAGCACGAACGGCCACCAGCTGTAGGGCGCGAAATGACCGTAGTCGCCGGCCGGGTTGTCCTCGATCGTGGCGCTGGGATTGTCCTCGGGCCGCGCATCGATCTTGCGGCCCTGCAGCACCAGGAAGAACCCCACCATCCCCCACATGCCCATCAGCAGGGCCAGGGCGGTGGTGCCGACGGGCTCCCAGTCCGACCAGAGGCCGTAGATGACGGACACGGGAAGGAAGAAGACGGCCAGCGCAATGAACGACCACATCTCCACGCCCATCGGGCGGCGGGTGTTGGGCCGGTTCACGGTGGAGCCGGCCGCGTCCCCGGTGTGGGTATCGGTCATCGGGCGTCCCCTCTCTTCACGGAGGTCTCCGCCGAACTCTCGGCGTCACCGTAGATCTTCTCCAGCACATTCGGATCCGGTTCGATGTGGTCCATCGCGGCAACCTCCGGGTGGTGCAGGTCGAACGCAGGACGCTCGGAGCGGATTCGCGGCAGCGTCACGAAGTTGTGCCGTGGTGGCGGGCTCGACGTGGCCCATTCGAGCGAGGCGCCGTGGCCCCACGGGTCATCGAGGGTGACCTTCGGGTGCTTGCGCCAGGTCTTGTAGACGTTGTAGAGGAACGGCAGCGTCGACAGCGCCAGCACCACGGCCGAGATCGTCGACAACTGGTTCATCCACACGAAGTCGGCCTCAGGCAGGTAGTCCGGGATCCGCCGCTGCATGCCCATCACACCGAGCCAGTGCTGGATCAGGAAGGTGCCGTGGAATCCGAAGAAGAGCAGCCAGAAGTGGACCTTGCCGAGGCGTTCGTCCAGCATCTTCCCGGTGAACTTGGGCCACCAGAAGTAGAAGCCCGCGAACATCGCGAACACCACGGTGCCGAACACCACGTAGTGGAAGTGCGCCACCACGAAGTAGGTGTCGGTGAGGAAGAAGTCCAGCGGCGGGCTGGCCAGGATCACGCCGGTGAGCCCACCGAACAGGAAGGTGGCCAGGAAGCCGAGCGCCCAGAGCATCGGCGTCTCGAACGTCAGTTTCCCGCGCCACAGCGTGCCGATCCAATTGAAGAACTTCACGCCTGTCGGAACCGCGATCAGCATCGTCATCACCGCGAAGAACGGGAGGAGCACCTGCCCGGTGGAGTACATGTGGTGCGCCCACACCGTCACCGACAGCCCCGCGATGGCGAAGGTGGCGAAGACCAGGCCCTTGTAGCCGAAGATCGGCTTCCGGGAGAACACCGGCAGCACCTCGGAGACGATGCCGAAGAAGGGCAGCGCGATGATGTAGACCTCCGGGTGGCCGAAGAACCAGAACATGTGCTGCCACAGCAGTGCACCGCCGTTCTCGGCGGCGAAGACCTGTGACCCGAGGATCCGGTCCGAGGCCAGCCCGAACAGCGCAGCCGCGAGCAGCGGGAAGGCCATCAGCACCAGGATCGAGGTGAGCAGCACGTTCCAGGTGAAGATCGGCATCCGGAACATCGTCATCCCCGGCGCCCGCATGCACAGGATGGTGGCGATGAAGTTGACTGCACCGAAGATGGTGCCGAATCCGGTCATGATCAGCCCGGTGACCCACAGGTCCGACCCGAGTCCGGGCGAGTAGGTCTCCAGCGACAGCGGCGTGTAGGCGAACCAACCGAAACTGGCCGCACCACGTGGGGTGAGGAACCCGGACACGGCGATCAGTCCACCGAAGGTGAACAACCAGTAGGAGAACATGTTCAGCCGCGGGAACGCCACGTCCGGGGCGCCGATCTGCAACGGCATGATGGCGTTGGCGAACCCGGCGAACAGGGGTGTCGCGAACAGCAGCAGCATGATCGTGCCGTGCATGGTGAAGTACTGGTTGAACTGCTCGGCACTGGTGACCACCTGGATGCCCGGCGCGAACAGTTCAGCCCGGATCACCAGGGCCAGCAGGCCCCCGAAGGCGAAGAAGATGAAGGAGGTCACCATGTACAGGTTGCCGATGACCTTGTGGTCGGTGGTGGTGATCCACTTGACCACCGAGCTGCCCAGGCTCTGACGGTCCGGGGCGAGTCCCGGCACCGCCTCGACGGCATGCCCGGTGCTGGTGTCACGTTCGTCGATAGCCATCAGTCATCCTCTCCCTGGCCAGGGGTCCGCTGACCGGACGGAATCGAGATCCGGTCCAGGCTGGAATCCAATTGACCGGTCTGCCCGGCCTCGCGCAGCGCGGCGATGTGCTCCTCGAACTCCGCTTCGGAGACGACCTCGACGTTGAAGAGCATGTTCGCGTGGAACTCACCGCACAGTTCGGCGCACTTGCCGATATAGGTGCCCTCCACCCCGGGGGTGATGTGGAAGACGTTGCGCTCGCCCGGGATCATGTCGAGTTTGTACAGGAAGGCCGGCACCCAGAACGAGTGCGCGACATCGCGCGAGAGCACCACGAACTCCACGGTCTGGTCCACCGGAAGCACCAGGGTCGGCACCTCCTCCGGAGCGCTGGTCACCACCTCATCGGGGGTGAAGTCGTTGTCCCACGGGTCCCCGGTGTCCCAGACGTCCTCGTCGACGTAGTTGAAGTCGAACGCCCATTGCCGTCCGATCGCTTCGATCTGCAGGTCGTACTCACCGGTCACGTCGGTCTGCTCGTCCTGGATAGCGGCCGTGTAGTAGAACAGCACGCCCACCATCACCAGCGGGACGAAGGTATAGAGCAACTCCAGCGGCAGGTGGTAGCGCAACTGCACCGGCAGGGTGTTGTCGTGCTTGCGCTTGCGGTACACGATGACGCACCAGATCAGCAGCCCCCAGACCAGCACACCCACCAGGAGGGCCGCGATCCAGGTGTCCACCCAGAACTGCACCAAGGTGTCGGTGTGTTCGGTCATGCCTTCAGGGCCGGGCAGCCAGCCACGCTGGACCTGTTCGGTCGAGCAGCCGGCCAGAACGAGCAGGCCGATCAAGCCGAGTACCACTGGCCTGGCTCTGCGTGACGGTGATCTCCGTACAGGAGGGACGGACACGATGCGGACGCCTTCCGATCTCATGGATGAACTGCCCCAAGCCTAGCCCCTCCGCCGGGATGCGAGCACGCCAACTCGCCCCATCCCCACCTGCGAGAACACATCCGAGGTGACATGCTGTCAGGTTCTGACACGGCCCCGGTTGAGCGTCGTGTCATCGGCTCCGAACGGGGCCGGATCAGGCTCCGTGGGTCAGAATGATGTCGGTGAGGATCGCCACACCCGGGGCCCCCTCGCCCTGCGGCATCGTGATCAGCACCCGGGAGCCTTCCGGGACGTCAACGAGCAGGTCGGCCCACTGTCCCTGACCGATCCGGGCGACCCACGGACCGTCCTGGGAACCTTCGTGCTCGGGCCAGGTGCTGTCCCGTTCCTCGTTCGTCCAGGACACCACCGAGTAGGCGAGGGCCACGGTGTGCCCCGGCGCCAGTACGTCACCGTCACCCTCGGCGATGACCTGCACCGTCGCCTCCGGCGGCTCCGGTGCGTCCTCACGCACGGTCAGCAGGGCCGGCGAGCCGAGTTCGCCCTCGATGGTCACCGGCAGGTCCTCAGGCTCGGCAACCGGGGTGGCATCGGCGGCCCCGGCGGCATCAGGCCCGGCGGTGTCGATGACGTCGACCACGAACACGATGGTGTCCTCACCGCCGATCCCGGCATCGGGGTTGCCGGAGGCCCCGTAGCCGAGTTCCGGAGGTATCGAGATCAGCAACCGCGATCCAACGGGGTGGCCGGGTATGCCCCGGGACCAGCCCTGCACCACCGAGCTGAGCGCGAACATGGCCGGAGCACCCCGTTCGAAGGAGGAGTCGAATGGCTCGGCCTGTCCCCACACGTGCCCGGCGTAGTCGGCGACCACCGGCGCCTCCTCGGCGACCACCTCACCGTCGCCCTCCTCGAGCACCTCCACCCGGAGGCCCTCCGGAGCGCCCGAATCGGGGAACGTCATCTCCGCGGAGGAGCCGAACTCGGCCGACACCTGCGGCATCTCATCGCCGGGCGCACCGGCGTCGTCGTCGGTCTGCGTCGTTCCGGGATCGCCGTCGGAACCCTCCTGCGATCCTGGATCAGGGTCGCCGGCGCAGCCGGCCAGAAGTACCAGCGCAGCACCTATCGCCGCGGCGCCGCGCAGGCCCCGCCGCCACTGCGCGCTCAGTGGAAGGAGTCCCCACAGGCGCACGATCCCCCGGCGTTGGGGTTGTCGATGGTGAACCCCTGCTTCTCGATCGTGTCGGCGAAGTCGATGGTCGCCCCGCTCACGTACGGCACGCTCATCTTGTCCACGATCACTTCGACGCCGTCGAAGCCGCGCACGGCGTCTCCGTCGAGGAGGCGCTCGTCGAAGTAGAGCTGGTAGATCAGCCCGGAACAACCACCGGGCTGCACGGCCACCCGCAGGCGGAGGTCGTCCCGACCCTCCTGCTCCAGCAGGGCCTTGACCTTGGCCGCTGCAACGTCGGTCAGCAGCACCTCGTGGGTGACATCGTTTTCGGTGGTCTGGCTCATCGTCGTCTCTCCGGCTCGGGGTTGTGCTCGGTCGCCTCGCGACTTCTCCGTCAACTGTAACCCGCACTGGCCCAGATTCCGATCCCGGGTTCTGCGCGATTCGGGTGCGCGGGACGGTTCGGCACGTGGGCGGTGACCCGTCCGCTGAGGCCCGGGCGCATCCGACGGCGGTGGGCAGCCTCGGCGGCGGGTGACCTCAGGCGGTCGCCCAGTTGCGCATCACCCGGGCCGAACGAGCGCCCAGGGCCTGCACCGGATCGGCCGGGTGGGCAGCCGCGGGCCGGTTCCCGGGTACCAGTGGCTGGTCGATCAGCGGATACGCGGCGCTGATGCCGACGGTGGCCATCTCCCGACGGTTGACGTAGACCTCGTGAGCCACTGCCACCACCGGCAGCCCGCGTTCGGCCGCCAGTGACCCGACCGTGGCCACGACTCCTTCATGCATCGCGTCGGCGTCCAGCGAGGCAGTCCCGGTCAGGACCAGGTCCGCCCGTGCCATCAGATCGCGCAACCCGACTTCCTCGCCGACGACGGCGGCACCGGGCAGCACCCGTGCGCCGAGCAGTCCCAGTGCGAAGGCCCCGCCTCCCCCGGCGCCGGTGTGCGAACTGCTCGGTTCCAGCACGTGCGCATGTCCCGCCAGGACCGGCCGCAGCGGGGTCAGGGCCCGGGCGTGGCCGGCGGCGTCATGAGCGAAGACGGACGTGGCCGACTCGATCTGCTGCGCCTCAAGGGCGTTGATGCCGAACCGTTGCAGTCCTGCACCCGCCCCGTGCAGCCCCACCAACGGGGTGTCCGTCGCCGCAGCCACGACCAGATCCACGCCGGCCAGGTGCTCGCGCAACCCGGCGAGTGCAGACCAGGCCGGTGCGTCGGTGCCGGTTCCGAGGCCGGTCAGTTCGGTCAACCTGCGCAACAGCCCGGCGCCGCCGTCATGGGTGGGGCTGGGACCCAGTCCGATCACCACCCGGGTGGCGCCACCGGCCACGGCTGCCTGCAGGACGTCGGCGAGCCCGGCGCTGGAACCCTCGACGGCCCGGGCGCGAGCGTCCTCGACGTTGCTCCGGTCACCGTTGAACCCCAGCAGAGCGGCACCGTCGATGTAGGCGGTGCCGCCGCCGTCCCCACCCACGTGCAGCACAGCGGCAGGCACCGGGCTGCCGAGCGAACCACGCACCTCGATCGGGGTGAGCGTGCCGCCACGGGCGGCCTGCACGGCGTCGATAAGGCCGGTGCTGCCATCGCTCATCGCGGCCGTGAGAACTTCGTGCCCGCCCCCGTCCCAGGGGCGGGCCAGGACCTGCCCGGCCTGGGCAGCGGTCAGGGTGCCACCGAAATGGTCCGGGGCGATCAGCACACGCACCCGGCCATTGTCCCCCACCGCCGCAGTTGGGTGTCACGCCCGGCTGGTGCGGCGGTGCCGACCGCGGTGCCGGTGCGGACTGTGGGGCGGGGCGGGCGCCGGTGACGGAGCGGCTACCCTGGTGGGGTGTTCGGACGCCAGAAGAATCCCCCGCAGCCTCAGCCCAGCGAACCGGAACCGCCGACGTCGGTGGACGGCCGCAAGGGTCGGCCCACGCCCAAGCGCAAGGACGCCGAGGCCGCCAACCGGCGACCCCTGGTCCCCAACGATCGCGGCGCTGCGCGGCGCAGCCAGCGGGAGAAGTTCGCCAGGGCCCGCCGTGAACAGCAGGAGGCGATGCTCTCCGGCGACGAGGACAGAATGCCCCCGCAGCACCGCGGACCGGCACGCCGGTTCATGCGGGACTACGTCGATGCCCGCTGGTCCCCGGGTGAGTTGTTCCTGCCGGCGGCGATCCTGATCATCCTGGTCCTGCTCGCCGGAAACCTGTTCCCGGCCTTCATCGAGGTCATTATCACCGCGATCCTGGTGGCCTACGTCTTCGTGCTGCTGGCGATCATCGATGCGGTGATTCTGGCGGTGCGGGTGCGCAACAAGGCTCGCGCGAAGTTCGGCGCGGACAGACTCGGCCGTGGGCCGCTGATGTACGTGGTGTTCCGCGCCTTCTACCTGCGGCGCATGCGGCTGCCCCGCCCGGTCGTCAAGCGCGGTCAGTTCCCGGTCTGAGCCGACCGCTGCCGCTGGGGACGCGGCTGCATGGCCGGGCCGGTTCGATCCCGGTGTGACCCAGCGGGTACGGCGTGGCTCAGCGCTGCAGCAACGACCGGTTCATCCAGGCCGCCCAGGTGGGGCCGGCGTAGATGAAGGCGGTGTAGGCCTGGACCGCGTCGGCGCCGGCTGCCAGATAGGCGCGCGCGTCGGCCGGTGAACTGATTCCGCCGACCCCGATGATGACCTGCCCGGGGGCGCATCGTCGCCGCAACCTGGCGACCACCTCCAGGCCGCGGGCACGTACCGGTAGTCCGGACATGCCACCGGGGCCGTGGTCGTGATCGATCGTGGTGTTCACCGCCACCACACCATCCAGGCCCAGTTCGGCGGCCAGGTCCGCCACCGCATCGACGTCGTCATCGGCCAGATCCGGGGCGATCTTGACCAGTACCGGTACCGGGCGGGCCGCACCGGCATCGGCGGCCTGTTGCACGGCCGTCAGGATCGGGCGCAACGAACTGATCTGCTGCAGGTCCCGCAGGCCCGGGGTGTTCGGCGACGAGACGTTCACCACCAGGTAGTCGGCGTAGCGGGCGAGCATGCGCGCGCTACAGGCGTAGTCGGCGACCGCCTCGGCGGCCGGGGCCAGTTTGGATTTGCCGATGTTGACACCCAGCACCACGCGCCGCCCGGCCGCGGTGCGACGCAACCGGTGCAGGCGCTCGGCCACCACGGCGGCGCCGTCATTGTTGAACCCCATCCGGTTCACCAGGGCGGCCCGCTCGGGAACGCGCCACAAGCGCGGACGTTCGTTGCCGGGCTGGGGGCGTGCGGTGACGGTACCGATCTCGACGAACCCGAACCCGAGGGCCGCCAGTCCGGCGACCATGGTGGCGTTCTTGTCGAAACCTGCGGCCAGACCCAGCAGGCCACCGGTGGCTCTGCCGAACAGCGTCGGTGCGGGCTGCGGTACGCAGCCGCCCGCCGTGGGCGCCCGGCGCCGGAGGCCATCGGCGGCCGCGGCGCGCAGTGCCCGCCGATTCGCCGAAGCGCCGCTGAGCAGCGACACCGCCGTCCGCACGGGACCCAGCCGGCCGGCGAGCCCGATCGCGGTGGCCGCCAGGTGGTGGGCCCGTTCCGGGTCACTCCTGGCCAGCACGCGGGCGAAGACCGCCCGGTAGGCGGCCGCGGCCGGGCCGGGCGGGCCCGGGCGCGGCACAGTCCGTTCCGGGGGCTCGAGGGCTCGGCCGGACTGCGGATCCGGTGGGCGCGTCGTCATCGGGTCCACCCTCCCACGTGGGCGGTCACTGCGCCGCGACCCGGCCCGGTCGTGACCACCACAGCCAGCTCAGGCCGAGGAAGGGCAGCACTGCGGGCAGGTAGCCGTAACCCGCCCCGAATCCGGACCACACGGTTTCCCGTGGGAACAGTCCGGGATCGGTCAGGGTCAGCAACCCCACCAGCACCACTCCCACCAGTTCGATCAGCACCGCCAGCCAGCCGACCCGCCGCCACCGCCGGCCGTTGTGCGCCAGTGCGATGGTCGCGACCAGGTAGACCACCGCGGCAAAGGCGGACAGGCCGTAGGCCAGCGGTGCCTCACCGGCGTCCCTGATCAACTGCACTCCCGAGCGGGCGGTGGCCGAGATCGCGAAAACGGCGTAGACGACGATCAAAGCGCGCCCGGCGCCGTAGGCGGGTCGGCGGGTGTCCTCAGCCGGGGTCAGTGCCGTGTTCACCCGATCACCCAGATCTGCCAGATCCGCAGTTGCAGCACCGCGATCGTGAAGGCCGCCACCACCAGCACCACCGAGGACCAGCGGGATCGGTCCAGCACCGCCCACCAGCCGGCGGCCGGCAGCAGCACCAGCGCCGTGATCAGGTAGCCCCACAGCAGCACCGTGTCGACCGTGTGCTCCCCCGACCCCAGGGCGATGCCGGTCACCACCATCTGCGCGATGATCGCCAGGACCACCAACGCGCCGCCGATCAGTTGAATGAAGATCACCGGACGATCGCGGAGGCCGCGAATGCCCGCCCACCCGGCGAGAACCAGGGAAGCGCCGATGATGCACCATGTCAGGATCAGCACAGGCAGCACAGTAGTCGCTGGTCGGTACCATGGCGTACGTGACTGAACTGACACTGACTTCCAAGAGCCCTGTCCGCCTGCCTGCCGACGCCCTGGTGATCCCGGTGTACGAGAATGGCGATTCCACCTCCCTGCTGGCCAACCCAGCCCTGGATGACCAGGTGCGCGCCGCGCTCGCCGGCACCATCGAACTGCTGGACATCTCCGGGGAGCCGGGCAAGGTGACCCGCGTGCCCGCCCCGGAGCAGCTGGCGGCAACCACCGTGGCGTTCACCGGACTGGGCGAGGTGGATGGACAGCCCGATGCCGAGCAGATCCGCCGCGCCGCCGGTTCCGCGGTGCGCGAACTGGAGGGCGCCAAGACCATCGCCCTCCTGTTCGGGCTGGAGGACGCCGAGTCCACCGGCGCCGTCACCGAGGGGGCCCTGCTCGGGGCCTACCGCTTCACGCGGTACAAGAAGGACATGCCGACCCCTGCCCAGATCGTGGTGATCTGCGGAGCCGCCAAGCAGAAGGCGGTCAAGGACGCGGTGGAGCGGGCACGGATCCTCGCCCAGGGGGTCAACGCCACCCGGGACCTGGTCAACACCTCCCCGAAGGACCTGTACCCGGAGTCCTTCGCCCAGACCGCCCGCGGCCTCGTCAAGGGCACCAAGGTGGGGATCGAGGTGCTGGATGAGAAGGCTCTGCGGGCCGGCGGCTACGGCGGGTTGCTCGGCGTGGGCCAGGGCTCGGACCGCGGGCCCCGGCTGGTCACCCTGACCTACAAGCCGGCCAAGGCCAAGACCCACTACGCCCTGGTCGGCAAGGGCATCACGTTCGACTCCGGCGGTCTGTCGATCAAGCCCGCCAAGGGCATGGAGACCATGAAGTTGGACATGGCCGGCGCCGCCGCCGTGCTGCACACCGTGCTGGCGGCCGCCGAACTCAAGTTGCCGATCGCCGTGACCGGTTACCTGGCGCTGGCCGAGAACATGCCCTCAGGCACCGCCCAGCGGCCCTCGGACGTGATCGAGATCCGCGGCGGTAAGACCGTGGAGGTCCTCAACACCGACGCCGAGGGCCGGTTGGTGCTTGCCGATGCGCTGGTCGCCGCGACCGAGGCCAAGGCGGATCTGATCGTGGACATCGCCACCCTCACCGGTGCTCAGATGGTGGCCCTGGGCAACCAGGTCAGCGCCGTGATGGGCACCGACGACGCGCGCGAGCAGGTGGTGGCCGCAGCCAGCACCAGCGGTGAGCAGTTCTGGCCGATGCCGTTGCCGGGTGAGTTGCGCCCGTCGCTGAAGTCGACCGTGGCCGACCTCGCCAACATCGGGGACCGCTTCGGTGGGATGCTCACCGCCGGGCTGTTCCTGCAGGAGTTCGTCGGCGACACCCCGTGGGCGCACTTGGACATCGCCGGACCGGCCTTCAACGAAGCCTCTCCCCGCCACTACGTTCCCAAGGGCGGCACCGGGGTGGGTGTGCGCACGATGTTGCGCCTGCTCGAGGACGCCGCGAACGCCTGAGCCGGCCCGGGGCGCATCCGATCGGACCGCACCGGCCGGCTCGATTGGGGCGAAGGCCCAACCAGTGCCAAGATGGTGGCACCCCGCGCCATTCGGTACCGACGCGATCGAGGAGCAGCCCGTGAACGACGAGGAGTCCGTCCCGTACGACCTCATCGTGCTCGGCGCCGGTAGCGGCGGTTACGCAGCGGCTCTGCGCGGAGCCCAACTCGGACTGTCGGTAGCCATGGTGGAGGTCGACCGGGTGGGCGGAACATGCCTGCACCGCGGCTGCATCCCCACCAAGGCGCTGCTCCAGTCGGCGCACGTGGCCGACGTGGTGCGCCAGGGCGAGGACTTCGGTGTGCTCGCATCGCTCCAGGGGTTGGACATGGCCGTGATGCAGCATCGCAAGCGGACCGTGGTGCACCGGATGCACAAGGGGCTGCAGTCGCTCGTGTCGGCCCGCAGCATCGAGCTCATCCCAGGTCGGGGCATGCTCACCGATGCCAACACCGTGATGGTCAACGACGCGCCCGTGCGGGGCCGCCACGTCGTTGTCGCTACCGGCTCCCGGCCAGCCAGCCTGACCGGGGCCTCCCTGAGCGGACGGGTACTGAGTTCGGACCAGGCGCTGGAACTGGAGTGGATCCCCAGTTCGGCGATCGTGATCGGTGGCGGGGTGGTGGGTGTCGAGTTCGCCAGTATGTGGCGCTCGCTCGGCACCGAGGTCACGGTGGTGGAGGCCCTGCCACACCTCCTACCCGGTGAGGACGAAGACCTGAGCAAAGGGCTGCGGCGGGCGTTCAGGAAGCGCGGGATCACCGTCCGGACCGAGGCCCGGGTAGAGCACGTGGACGATCAGGGCGACCAGGTCTCCATCACCTTGGCCGACGGCACCGAGGTCACGGCCGAGGTGCTGCTGGTCAGTGTGGGCCGGACACCGGTGACCGCTCACCTGGGCCTGGAAGACGCCGGGGTGGACCTCGTAGACGGCTTCGTCGCCACCGATGAGCGACTGCGCACCAGCCGCGAAGGGATCTACGCCGTCGGGGACGTGGTGCGCGGCGCGCAACTAGCCCATCGCGCATTCGCCCACGGCATTTTCGTCGCCGAGGAGATCGCGGGTTTGCGCCCCGAGCCGGTCGCGGATGACACCATTCCCCGGGTGACCTATTCCGACCCCGAGGTTGCCGCCGTCGGCCTGACCGAGACACAGGCCCGGCAGGAGCACGGCGAGGAGTCGGTGCAGACCGGTGAGTTCAACCTCGCCGGCAACGCACGCAGCCAGATCCAGGGCGTACAGGGGCTGGTCAAACTGGTCCGGGTGAACGATGGACCGATCGTGGGCGCCCATCTGATCGGTCAAGGTGTGGGCGAACTCATCGGTGAAGCGCAGTTGATGGTGGGCTGGCAGGCATACCCTGAGGACGTGGCACCGCTCATTCACGCTCACCCCACACAGAACGAATCGCTCGGCGAGGCGGCGCTGGCTCTGGCCGGTCAACCCTTGCACTCGAATCACTGACCCGACGAAGGAGACTGAGAAGGTCATGTCCGAATCCGTGCAGATGCCCGCTCTGGGCGAGAGCGTTACCGAAGGCACTGTCACTCAGTGGCTGAAGTCCGTCGGTGATGAAGTTGAGGTGGACGAGCCCTTGCTGGAGGTCTCCACCGACAAGGTCGACACCGAGATCCCCTCGCCCGTGGCCGGAGTGCTGGAGAAGATCCTGGTCGAGGAGGACGAAACCGTCGAGGTGGGGGCCGAACTGGCCGTCATCGGCAGCGGTGAGGGTGCCTCAGGCGGGGACGACGCCGAGGAGGGCGCCTCCGACGACGAGGGTGCCTCCGAGGAGGAGAGTCCGGCCGACGCCGGGTCCGACGAGGATGAGGCCCCGGCCGCCGAGGAAGAGCCGGAGCCCGAGCCGGAGCCCGAGCCGGAAGCCGACGACAAGGGTGGGGAGTCCGACTCCGCACCCAAGTCGCAGGACTCCGGTGGCGGCGGTGAGCGCACCGCCGTCAACCTGCCCGAACTGGGCGAAAGCGTCACCGAGGGCACCGTCACCCAGTGGCTGAAGTCCGTGGGCGATGAGGTCGAGGTGGACGAGCCGCTGCTGGAGATCTCCACCGACAAGGTCGACACCGAGATCCCCTCGCCCGTGGCCGGCACCCTGCTGGAGATCGTGGTCGAGGAGGACGAGACCGTCGAGGTGGGCGCTGCGCTGGCCTACGTCGGCTCCGGTGACGCCGGCAGCGACTCCGGGGCCGAGGCGCCCAGTGAGAGCGCTGAGCAGCCCAGCGAGCCCGAGCAGGACGAGAAGCCCAGCAAGCCCGAGCAGGGGGTGGACGCCTCCGGGGGTTCCGACGCCGCGGAGGCCGAGGGTGAGGAAACACCGGAGACCGGTCAGGCCCAGATCCCGGAGGACGTCGAACCCGAGCCGGCGAAGTCCGAACCCGAACCGGAAACGCCCGAACCAGCCAAGTCCGAGCCGGCGCCCAAGCAGGAGGACGCTCCCACGGCGGACTCGGGCGACGAGCCGGTCGCCTACGTGACCCCGCTCGTGCGCAAACTCGCTGCCGACAAGGGCGTGGACCTGGCGGACGTGAGCGGCAGCGGCGTCGGTGGGCGCATCCGGAAGCAGGACGTGCTCGACGCCGCCGAGGCTGCGGCCAAGGCCGCCCAGGCCAAGGAAGAGGAGCCGAAGGAGGCCCCGGCGGAGAAGAAGGCCGAGCCGAGCGCGGCTGGGGAGGTCTCGCCGCTGCGCGGCACGCGGGAGAAGATGTCCCGGTTGCGCAAGATCGTGGCCAAGCGGATGGTGGAGTCCCTGCAGGTCTCGGCCCAGCTCACCACCGTGGTGGAGGTGGATGTCACCAGGGTGGCGCGACTGCGGGACAAGGCGAAGGCGGAGTTCCAACGCCGCGAGGGCGTCAAGCTCACCTACCTGCCGTTCTTCACGCTCGCGGCGACCGAGGCGCTCAAGACCTACCCGAACCTGAACGCCTCGATCGAGGGTGAGGAGATCGTCTACCACGGCGCCGAGAACGTGGGTATCGCGGTGGACACCGAGCGCGGCCTGGTGGTGCCGGTGGTCAAGGACGCCGGTGACCTCAACATCGCCGGGATCGCTCGCAGCATCGCGGACCTGGCAGACCGCACCCGGGCGAACAAGATCACCCCGGACGAGTTGTCCGGCGGGACCTTCACCATCACCAACACCGGGTCGGGTGGTGCGCTGTTCGACACCCCGATCCTGCTGCAGCCGCAGGTGGGCATCATGGGCATCGGCACGATCGTCAAGCGCCCCGTCGTGGACGTGATCGACGGTGCCGAGGTGATCGCGGTGCGGTCAATGGTCTACCTGTCGCTGTCCTACGACCACCGACTGGTCGATGGCGCCGACGCCGGGCGCTTCCTGACCGCCGTGAAGAACCGGTTGGAGGAGGGCGCGTTCGAGGCCGCTCTCGGTCTCTGACCGCCCAACCCAGATGCCGGCCCAGCCGGCCGCCGAGTGCCCCGACCGGGAAGGACGCTGAATTGTGAGCGTAACCGTCCTGGCCGGGGCCTCCGGCTTCCTGGGCTCGGCACTGGCCCACGCCCTGACCGAACAGGGCCACACGATTCGCCAACTGGTGCGCCGCCCCGCCCGCGGCCCCGATGAGGTGCAGTGGGATCCCGACGCGGGCGTCCTGCCGCAGGCTGCCTTGGAGGGTGCCAGCGCCGTGGTGAACCTGGGTGGGGCGGGCATGGGCGATCGTCGTTGGAACGCCCGCTACCGGCGGCTGATCATCACCTCCCGGGTGCATGGCACGGCACTACTGGCCAACGCCCTCGCCGAGCGCGCGCGCGGTGGGGAACGGATCCGGTTCCTGCAGGCCTCCGCGGTGGGCTACTACGGCGACGGTGGAGAGCAGGAACTCACCGAGGACTCCCCCAATGGGGAGGGATTCGTGCCGAGCGTGTGCCAGGCGTGGGAGGCAGCGGCGGACCCGGCGGTGCGGGCCGGGGTACCGGTCGCGTTCCTGCGCACGGGGCTGGTGCTGGACCCCGCCGCGGGGGCGCTGGCCCGAATGATGCCGCTGCTGCGCCTCGGACTCGCCGGACCGTTGGGCTCGGGACGCCAGTGGTGGGCATGGATCACCCGCGCCGACCATGTCCGGGCGATGGTGCACCTGCTGGGCTCGGGGGTGACCGGACCGGTGAACGTGTCCGCGCCCACGCCCGAACGCAACAAGAACGTCACGACGACGCTGGCCCGCCAGCTCGGCCGGCCGGCGTTCGTCCCGGCACCGGCCTTCGGGATCCGATTGGTGCTGGGTGAGTTCGCCCGCGAGATCACAGCATCGCAGCGGATGGTACCCCGCGTCCTGGTCGACGACGGATTCACGTTCACCGCTCCCACGATCGCCCTCGCTGCCGAGCAGCTGCTGGGCTGATCAGCACCGGCCCACCTGCGCCACCTGCCAACCGTCGCTCCCGGCTCGCAGATCCAAGACCACGCAGGTGCGTTCGGCGCGGACGGTGGCGGTGCCCTCCGGCGTGGTGAGCCTGTGCTCGCGCGTGTGCAGAACCGCCCGTACCGACGCCGATGCCGCGCCTTCGTGGTCGGCCGGTCCCGGCCACGGGCTCGAGGCGTCCCTTGCTTCCTGCGCCCCGGCACCCCCGGTCGCGGGAGTGGTGATCTCCTCGGCACGGACCACCTCGGTCGCCAGCCCCGTCACCTGCACGTCTCCCTCATTCAGCGCATCGGCCAGGGCCGAGTCCTGGGCGGCTGCGGGCGACCCGGGGATGGTCAGCCTGGTGAGGGCGCGGGAATCGGCGGTGTTCAGGGCCTCGTCCCGTGCCAGGGTCAGCGCCCGGACGGCCGCGACCGGATCACCCGCTGCCTCGACACGATCGATGTGCTCGCCGGGACGTGCCGCCTCTTGCGTGGTCGTGGACATACCGATGGGGGTGACCGTCTCCTCCGCATCCGCCCCGGGCAGGGTTGTGGTGCGCGGCAGCATCCAGACCAGGCCCACGGCCAGCACGACGGCGAGCAGCACGGCGACCACCACCCGGCGGCTACCGGTATCGGCCCGGTGGCGCGGTCGGTGATCGTGTCTGCGGCGGGTCACGTCTCGCTGGGCGTGCTCCCGCACGCTCACGCCGGCCAGGGAACGCAGGTCCGGGACGCTGACGGGTGCGACGGGATAACTGCCCAGGGTCGCGTGGAGCTCCTGCGCGGTGCAGCGCTGGTGCGGCTCGGCGGCCAATGCCGGGGCGAGCCGTTCCCGCACGTGGGTCTGGTGGTGCTCGGGCACCAGCCAGGCCACCAGCCTGGCCAGGGCGTAGACGTCGGCAGCCGCGGTCGGTACCTCGCCCCGATCCTGTTCCGGGGCGGCGAAACCCCCGGTCCCGATCTCTCGGGACGGTTCCCCGGCCAGATCCACCAGGACGGCTCCCTCCCCGGGGCTCAGCACCACGTTGGCCGGGGAGACATCACCGTGGATGATCCCGGCTTCGTGCAGCGCTACCAGCGCCGAGGCGAGTTGTGCACCGATGCCGGTGGCTTCGTCCACACCGAGGCCACCCCGCCCCACTCGCAGGGTGGCCAGGGTGGGTCCTGGGACGGCCTCGGTGACCAGGGCTGCCTGCGCAGGCCCGGTGCTGATGACTTCCCGCAATCTGACCAGGTGCGGGTGCTCTACCCCGGCCAGCCGTTCCAACCGGTCCAGCCGGCGGCGGTGCCGCTCGGGAGGTACCTGCGCCAGCATCCGTACGGCCACTGCGTCCCCGTCATCATCGCGTGCCAGCCAGGTGGCGCCGTCGGCGCCGAAGCCGATCGGGCCGTTCATCCGGTAGCCGGGGACCTGCATGCTGCTCAGGCAACCACAATCGGTGCCGTCCCCGTTCCGGTTATCCACAAGTAGCGAGCGGACCTCACTCGCGCCGCGCCCGGCCGGGCTCCGCGGAGCACTAGGGTGGGGGCATCATGGCCAAGAAAGACGCATCCGATAAGACGCCGAAGGTGAAGAAGCGGCGCTGGTACCACCAGCTCTGGGAGATCTTCACGATGGTTCGCAAGGCGCGACCGTCGATCACCTGGTGGATCCTGCTGATCATCGTGGGCGGCACCGCCGTCGGCGCCGTCCTGGGGCAGTTGATCGGATTCCCGATCTACGTCCCGGTGCTGGTGTTCCCCTTCACCCTGCTCGGGGCGATGTTCCTGCTCTCCAGATGGGCCGAGTCGGTGGCCTATGGGCGGATCGAGGGCCGGCCCGGCGCGACCGGCTCCGCGCTCGGCACCATCCGTCGCGGCTGGAACATCGAGGAGGAGCCGATCGCGGTGGATCCGCGCAGCCAGGACCTGGTCTTCCGCGCCGTAGGCCGTCCCGGTGTGGTGCTGATCGGAGAGGGCCCGCCACACCGGCTGAAGCGCCTGCTCGAGGCCGAGCGCCGCAAGGTGGCCCGGGTGCTGCCGAACGTCCCGATCATCCTGCTGCAGTGCGGCCGCGAGGAGGGCCAGATCCCGCTGCCCAAGATCGCCAAGAAGGTCCAGCGGCAGAAGCCGAAACTGACCAAGGTCGAGGTGGCGGAGGTGTCCAAGCGGCTGCGGGCACTGCGCTCAGGCCGCCTGCCCATACCCAAGGGCGTCGACATCACCAAGATGCGCCCGGACCGCAAGGGGATGCGAGGCAGATAACATCGCGCAGACGGCCGGGATCACCAGCGAGGCGACTCCTCGTCGTCGGTCCTGGCGCGCTACCTGTCCGGACTTCGCCTGCGACCCGCCGGCCGTTCCCCCCTCGGTCGCGCACCTGTTGGCTGCGACCTCAGCGCAACGGCACGATGTGGGTGCCGGACCAGCGTTCGTGCAAGCCGCGGCCGTGCGCATCGGTGACGATCGGCGGGAACAACAGGCAGAGGGCCACCGTGCGGATCAGGGCGCGCCGGAATCCGGGTGTGGTCCCCTGCTCGGTCCGGGTGGCCACGCCCACCAGTCGGTGCCCGATGGTGGTGCCCAGGGTGGCCTGCAGCACCCACGTGGTGACGGCGAAGATCACCAGGTTCGCCAGCGGATCCCCTGCGAAGAACACCAGCGCGACGGCCATCGAGGCGAACCAGTCCACCAGGATCGCCAGCACCCGACGGCCCCAGAAGTTCCGCGCCGGGGGGCGCTCCAGGTTCGGATGCTCAGTAGGCTCGCTCGTCACCGCTCCACGGTAGTACGACCCTCCGGCTACCTCCTTCACCTGTACGGACCCGGCAGATTGACCCGACCAACCTCAACGCCGCGCCTGCTATACCTAAACACCGCACCATGTGAATATAATGCCTAAGCCATAACACCCGCATTGCCGTAAAGCACCCCGTATGGGTCTCATCAATCAAGGAGAAGCCCGCATGTTCAGCAGCGCTGAAGAAGCCATCGCCTTCACCAAGGACGAAGGCGTGGAGTTCGTCGACGTCCGGTTCTGCGACCTGCCGGGGGTGATGCAGCACTTCAACATCCCGGTGGAAGCGTTCGAGGAGGGCGCCTTCTCCGATGGCCTGATGTTCGACGGGTCCTCCATCCGTGGGTTCCAGGCCATCCATGAGTCCGACATGAAACTGGTCCCGGATGTCTCCAGCGCGTTCGTGGACCCGTTCCGGAGGCACAAGACCCTGGTGGTCAACTTCTCCATCGTGGACCCGTTCACCGATGAGCCCTACTCCCGCGATCCCCGCAACGTCGCCGCCAAGGCCGAGGCCTTCCTGAACTCCACCGGAATCGCCGACACGGTCTTCTTCGGGCCGGAGGCGGAGTTCTACTTGTTCGATGACATCCGCTACGGCACCACCCAGCACTCCGGCTTCTATCACATCGACTCCGTCGAAGCAGCGTGGAACACCGGTCGCGAGGAGGAGGGCGGCAACCTCGGCTACAAGACGCGCTACAAGGGCGGGTACTTCCCGGTGCCGCCGAACGACCAGTTCGCCGACCTGCGTGACTCCATGGTCTCGATGCTCCGCGAGGTCGGGTTGGTCCCCGAACGCGCCCACCACGAGGTCGGCACCGCCGGACAGCAGGAGATCAACTACAAGTTCAACACGCTGCGTGCTGCAGCCGATGACCTGATGAAGTTCAAGTACATCGTCAAGAACGTCGCCTGGCACAACGGTAAGTCCGCTACGTTCATGCCCAAGCCTCTGTATGGGGACAACGGGTCCGGTATGCACTCCCACCAGTCGCTGTGGAAGGACGGCGAGCCGCTGTTCTTCGACGAACAGGGATACGGCGGCCTGTCGGACACCGCTCGCTGGTACATCGGCGGGCTCCTGTCCCACGCACCGTCGTTGGTGGCCTTCACCAACCCGTCCACGAACTCCTTCCGCCGCTTGGTCCCCGGCTTCGAGGCACCGGTGAACCTGGTCTACTCGGCCCGCAACCGCTCGGCCTGCATCCGCATCCCGATCACGGGTAGTTCCCCGAAGTCCAAGCGCGTGGAGTTCCGCGTGCCCGATCCCTCAGCGAACCCGTACCTGGCGTTCTCGGCGATGCTGATGGCCGGTCTGGACGGCATCCGCAACCGCATCGAACCCCCCGAGCCCATCGACAAGGACCTGTACGAACTGCCGCCGGAGGAGCACAACGCGATCGCCCAGGTTCCAGCCTCCCTGGAGGGCGCCCTCGCCGCACTTGCCGATGATCACGACTACCTCACCGAGGGCGACGTCTTCACCCCGGACCTGATCGAGACCTGGATCGAATACAAGCGCACCGAGGAGATCGATTCGCTGCGCCAGCGCCCCCACCCCCACGAGTTCGCCCTGTATTACGACCTGTGAGGAGTGAGCGCAGCGAGCCCCGCACACAGGTCGCGATCAAGCACCACCTGTGAGGAGTGAGCGCAGCGAGCCCCGCACACAGGTCGCGATCAAGCACGACCTGTGAGGAGTGAGCGCAGCGAGCCCGCTGCCTGACCGCGCGGAGCGCCGTGACCTGGACCATCATGGGGTGGGAGCACCCCTTGGAGGCTGGCGATGCCAGAGCACAGAACCTACGACGTCGTCGTGATCGGGGCCGGCCCGGTCGGTGAGAATGCCGCCGACCGGGCGGCCCGGTCCGGCTTGAGCGTGGCCGTGGTGGAACATGAGTTGGTCGGCGGCGAGTGCTCATACTGGGCGTGTATGCCGTCCAAGGCACTGCTGCGACCGGGTGCGGCGCTGGCGGCTGCCCGATCGGTCCCGGGGGCCACGGAGGCGATCACCGGCGGGGTGGACGTGCGGGCAGCGCTGGCCGGCCGTGATGAGTTCACCCAGCACTGGGACGATGCGGCCCATGTGCAGTGGCTTGCCGATGCCGGGCTGGATCTGGTCCGGGGGCACGGCAGCATCGACGGGGTCCGCCGGGTCCGTGTCGGTGGCAGCGGTGGTGCGGATGACCTCATCCTGCAGGCCAACCACGCCGTGGTAGTCGCCACCGGCTCCGGTCCTTTCGTCCCGGATCTCCCGGGCCTGCGGAGCGCCGGTCCGTGGACGAATCGGGAAGTCACTGAACTACGCGAGGTGCCCGACTCCGTGGCGGTGATCGGTGGTGGCGTGGTCGCCGCCGAGATGGCGACCGCGCTGGCGGATCTGGGTTGCCAGGTCACGATGCTGGTGCGGGGCGGCCGGCTGCTGTCCGGTACCGAACCGTTCGCCGGCGCCGCAGTCGCGGAGAGCCTGGGCGCTATGGGTGTACGGGTGCATCTGGGTACCTCCGTGACCGGTGTGCAGAGAACCGACGACGGCGTGCTGCTGGATACCGATCCTGCCGGGCGGGTCCGGGCTGCTGAGGTTCTCGTAGCCACCGGGCGCCGGCCGCGCACCGGTGGCCTGGGCCTGGACAGCATCGGGTTGGCCGAGCACGAGACACTCGCCACCGATGAGACCGGGCGGGTTCGTCGCATCGAGGGCGACTGGCTGTACGCCGCCGGGGACGTCACCGGCGCCACACACACCACCCACCAGGGCAAGTACGTCGCCCGGGTGGTCGGAGACGTGATCGCCCACCGGTTCGGTGCTGCCGAGCCCAGCGGCGCCGGCTCCGACGCCGAGTCGGTCGCTCCATGGAGCCCGCTGCGAGCCAGATCCGCCGGCGCAGGGGAGCCCCAGGTGATCTTCACCCGCCCGGAGGTGGCCGCCGTGGGGTACACCGAGGAACAGGCGCAGCGAGCAGGCTTGACCACCGAAGTGGTGACGGTGGGGATGGACAAGGTCGCCGGAGCCTCCCTGGCGGGTGCGGGCCAGGCCGCAGGCAGCGGTGCTGCCCGCCTGGTGATCGATCCGGAGCGCCGAGTGGTGGTGGGCGCGACATTTGTGGGCCCGGCTGCGTCCGATCTCCTACACGCCGCCACCATCGCCGTGGTGGGACAGGTGGGGCTGGATCGGCTATGGCATGCGGTGCCCGCCTTCCCCACGATCAGTGAGGTGTGGCTGCGGCTCCTGGAGGAATACGGGCTCTGACCGCGACGGCGGCCGGCTCAGCCGAAGAAGAGGCGCTCCACCACCGTGCGGCATCGTCGGGAGGCGCGTAGCCAATCGGCTTCCAGGTCCGTCGCGTGACCGGGGCCGTATCCCATCAATCGAGAGGCCACGGTCAGCTCCTCACCAGCGGGAAACACGTCGACCCGCTGCAGATTCGGCCGGCCAGTGGCCAGCACGTTCGCGTTGCGCAGGCGTGAGGCCAACTCCCAGGCCTCACGCATCCTGGCTTCATCGCCCGGGCTGATCAGGTCCGCGTCCCGGGCGGCACGCAGCGGCCCGAGCGTCTCGGTCTCGCGCAGGCCCGATACCGCGTGGCCGTGCTGGAGTTGGAACAACTGCACCGTCCACTCCACGTCGGACAGGCCACCGCGGCCCAGTTTCAGGTGGTGGGCGGAGGAGACCCCCCGGGGCATTCGCTCATCCTCCACCCGGGCCTTGATCCGGCGCAGTTCGCGCACCTCGGACCCATCCAGGCCTCCCTCGGGATAGCGCAACGGGTCGATCATGTCGGTGAAGGATCGCGCGAGCTCGCTGTTGCCTGCCACCGGGCGGGCGCGCAGCAGCGCCTGGCGCTCCCACCCCTGGGCCCAGCGCTGGTAGTACTCGGCGTAGGAGGACAGTGTGCGCACCATCGGCCCGTTCTTGCCCTCCGGGCGCAAGGCGGCGTCGACCGGTAGTGCTGGTTCGGACTCGGTGGAACCGAGCAGGCTGCGGACGCGACCGGCAACGGTCAGGGCCCACTTCTGGGCCAACTGCTCATCGACGCCCGGGTGCGGCTCGTAGACGAACAGTACATCGGCATCGGAGGCATACCCCACCTCCTGGCCACCGAGGCGGCCCATCGCCACGATGAGGAATTCGCCGGGGTCGGTCTCCAGGCCCATCTGCGGTGCGGTTTCGAGTGTGGCGATCCGTAGTGCACCTCGAAGGGCGAGATCCGCGGCGGGGGCGATGATCTCACTCATCGCCTCTACTCGTACGCCGTGCAACACGTCCGCGATCGCGCCCCGGGTCAGTTCCCGCCGACGGATGTAACGCACCGTTCTGGTGGCGCCCTCCGGGTCCTCCCGTCGCTGCAGCATCGCGTCCAGGCTCTGCCAGAGCGACTCCAGTGACCGGGGGCGCAACTCGGCGTCGTCGCCCAGCCAAGCCACCGAGTCGGGTGAGCGGATCAGATTCGCGGCCACGTACTTACTACCCGAGAGCAACTGGGCCAGACGCTTACCGGCCACGCCCGAATCGCGCAGCATCTTCAGGTACCAGTGGGTGGCACCCAGTTCCTCGGAGAGTTTCCGGAAGGACAACAGTCCCTGGTCCGGATCGGCGCCCTCGGCGAACCAGCCCAGCAGCACCGGCAGCAATTGCCGTTGGATCTTGGCGCGACGGGAGTACCCGGTGGACAGCGCGGCGATGTGCCGTAGCGCACCGGCAGGGTCGCGGTAGCCGATCGCCGCCAGGCGGGCCGCGGCCGACTCCGGTGAGAGCCCTGCCTCATCGGCCGACAGCCGTGCTGTGGCCGGAAGCAGCGGCCGGTAGAACAACTCCTTGTGCAGTTGTCGCACCCGCACCCGCGTGGTGCGCCACCGCTCGGTCAACTCCTCCACCCCGGTGCCGCCGTGTCCCAGCGACCGGGCCAGCCGGCGCAGATCCTCCTCCGCAGTGGGAAACAGGTGTGTTCGCCGCATTCGGTGCAACTGGATCCGGTGCTCCAGGAGACGGAGGAAGCGGTAACACTCCCCCAGTTCCACAGCGTGATCGCGGCCCACGTACCCAGCCGCGGACAACTCGGCCAACGCCTCCAGGGTGTTGGCCGAGCGCAGGTCGGGATCCAGACGCCCGTGCACTAACTGCAGCAACTGAACGGTGAACTCCACGTCCCGCAGTCCCCCGCGGCCCAGCTTGATCTGCCGGTCCGCCTCCGCGGCAGGCACGTGCTCCTCCACCCGGCGACGCATCGCCTGGGAATCCTCCACGAAGTTCTCCCGGTTCACCGCCTCCCACACCATCGGTGCCAGAGCCTCCACGTACGCCCGGCCCAGCTCGGCATCCCCGGCCGCCGGGCGTGCCTTGAGCAGGGCCTGGAATTCCCAGGTCTTCGCCCACCGTTCGTAGTAGGTCACGTGCGAGGCCAGCGTGCGCACCAGCGGCCCGTTCTTACCCTCCGGCCGCAGGGCGGCATCAACCTCCCACAGAGGTGGCTCCTTTGCCGGCCGCGAGCACATCTTCGCCAGCGCGGCGGCCAGTTTGGTGCCGACCCGCACCGCGTCGTCCTCGGTGCGGTCCCCGGCCGGTTCCACCACGTAGATCACATCCACGTCGGAGACGTAGTTGAGCTCGCGCCCCCCGGACTTTCCCATTCCCAGCACCGCGAGGCGGACATCGCGGGCCTGGTCCCCCAGTTCGGCCCGGGCCAGCGCCAGCGCGCCTTCCAACGCGGCGGCGGCCAGGTCGCTCAATGCCGCTGACACCTGGGGCTGCAGGGCCTCGGGATCCGGCGCGGTCAGGTCCTCGGACGCGATCAGCATGAGTTCGCGCCGGTAGGCACGCCGCCAGGAATCCAGTGCCCCCTCCCCCGGGCTGACGCCCACGGGGACCGCATCGTCGGGGTCGGCGCCGGCTGCGGTGAGCAGTCGCCGTCGGACCCGCTCTGCGGGCATCTGCAATCTCTCACCGGCGCCGCTGAGCATCTGCACCGCCACCGGGTGCGCCACCAGCCAGTCCCCCAGAGCCGCCGACCCACCCAGCACGGCGAGCAATCGCGATCGCACCGGCGCTGCCTCCGAGAGCAGCTCATACAACGGTTCCCGCTCGGCTGCCGCCTCGACCAGCCGCACCAAACTGAGCAGGGCGAGGTCCGGATCCGCCACCCTGCCCAGTTCGTTCACCAAATCAGCCAGGGCACCGGCGTCGGGCGCGGAAGGTTCCGCGCCACGCTCCAGCAGCGGTGCCAGTACCGGGTCTGCGAACAATTGCCGGGCACGCCGGATATCGGTGAACCCTGCACGCGCCAGCAGCCGCGTGGGCGACTCCGTGCGCATCACATCTCCTTATCCACCGGGGCAGGCGACCGGTCCCGTGGCGATGACGCCGACGAGCCGATCCTGCCCCCGGTCAGATCAGCCCGATCCGGGACAACTCGAACGGGCTGACCTGAGCCCGGTAGGCATCCCACTCGTGGTACTTGTTCTCCAGGAAGTACTGGAACACCGACTCCCCGAGTGTGTCGGCCACCAGTTCGGAGGACTCCATCACCCGGCAGGCCTGCTCCAGGCTGCCCGGCAGCGGATCGATCCCGAGGGCCCGGCGTTCCCCGTCGGACAAGGCCCAGACGTTGTCCTCGGCCTCCTCGGGCAGTTCGTACTTCTCCTGTACCCCCTTCAGACCCGCGCGCAACAGCACCGCGAAGGCCAGGTAGGGGTTGGCGGCGGCATCCAGGCCGCGGTACTCGGTCCGCACCGACTGGCCCTTGAGGGGTTTGTACATCGGCACGCGCACCAGCGCCGAACGATTGTTGTGACCCCAACAGACATAGCTGGGTGCCTCGCGCCCACCCCAGAGGCGCTTGTAGGAGTTCACGAACTGGTTGGTCACCGCCGCGATCTCGTGACTGTGCCGCAGCAGTCCGGCCATGAAGGAGCGCGCGGTGGGTGAGAGCTGGTACTCGGCCCCCGGGGCGTGAAAGGCGTTCACATCGTCCTCGAACAAGGACAGGTGCGTATGCATCCCGGACCCGGGCTCGCCCTGAAGCGGTTTGGGCATGAAGGTCGCCTGGAAATCTCTTTCCAGGGCCAGTTCCTTCACCAGGGTCCGAAACGTCATGATGTTGTCCGCCGTGGACAGGGCATCGGCATAGCGAAGGTCGATCTCGTTCTGACCCGGGCCGGCCTCGTGGTGGGAGAACTCCACCGAGATGCCCATTGACTCCAGCAGCGAGATCGCCTCACGTCTGAAGTCGTGCCCCTTCTGGCCGCGCGCCACGTGGTCGAAGTACCCGGCAGTATCCACCGGCACCAGCGGGGCGGTCTCGTCCTCGTTCAGGTGGAACAGGTAGAACTCGATCTCGGGGTGGGTGTAGAAGGTGAATCCGTCCTCGGCGGCCACGCCGAGAGCGCGCTTGAGGACAGCTCGTGGGTCGGCCGGCGCCGGCTCCCCCTCCGGGGTGAGGATGTCGCAGAAGATCCGTGCGGTGTGCGGGCTGTCCCTGCCGGGAAGCAACTGGAAGGTCGAGGCATCCGGCCTGGCCAGCATGTCCGATTCGGAGATCCGGGCCAGGCCCTGGATCGAACTGCCATCGAATCCGATGCCCTCGCTGAAGGCGTTCTCCAACTCCGCCGGCGCGATCGCCACCGACTTCAACGTGCCCAGCACGTCGGTGAACCACAACCTGATGAATCGGACGTCTCGTTCCTCCACCACCCGCAGGACATGCTCGGCTTGCTGGTCCATCGTTGGGGCACCTCCACTCGGATCGGGCCGCCCGCCCGGGTTGGCCACCGTGCGGGTTTACATCATGGCAGGTCATCGCGGGTTCATGCGTTCTACGATGGGCCGCATGAGTGCACTACGCGTCGCTATGGCCCAGGTCAATCCGACTGTGGGGGACCTGGACGGCAACGCCGCCCTGGTGCGCGCCCACACCGCCACGGCCGCCCGCCAGGGCGCCACCGTGGTGGTCTTCGGGGAGATGGCCCTGACGGGTTACCCGATCGAGGACCTGGCGCTGCGCACGTCCTTTCGCGAGGCTGCCCAGGCCGGCGCGACCGAGCTGGCCCGGGACCTGCAGGCCGACGGTTTGGGCGAGGTCGCCGTCGTCATCGGGTCCCTGGGCTCCGCCCCCGACGGCCGGCCTACGAACACCGCCCTAGTGCTGCAACACGGCGGGATCGAGTACACCTACACCAAGCAGCACCTACCCAATTACGGGGTGTTCGATGAGTACCGCATCTTCGCACCCGGGACGCAGGCGGGGATCATCCGGGTCGGTGCGCACCGGCTCGGTCTGGCGATCTGTGAGGACATCTGGCGCGACGGCAACGTCATCGGGGACCTGGCCGGAGCGGACCTGGCCGGGTTGCTGGTGCTCAACGGCTCCCCATACGAACGGGGCAAGACCGATCAGCGCGCCGAACTGGTGGGCCGGCGAGCCGGTGAGCTCGGCTGCCCGGTGGTCTACGTCAACCTGATCGGCGGCCAGGACGACCTGGTCTTCGACGGCGGCTCCTTCGCTGTGGATGCCGGTGGGCAGGTCCTGTCCCGGGCCTCGATGTTCCGTGAGGAGGTCGTGACCGTGGAGCTGGCCGGGGGTCCGGGGCAGGCTGTGGCGCCCGCGGGTTCGGACCCGGATCAGATGTACCAGGCTCTCGTGCTCGGCCTGGGTGACTACGCGCGCAAGAACAACTTCGCCTCGGTGGTGCTGGGCCTGTCCGGCGGCATCGATTCGGCACTCGTGGCCGCGATCGCAGCCGATGCACTCGGCCCTGAGGCGGTGGTGGGGATCTCGATGCCCTCGGCCTACTCCTCGGAGCACTCCCGCGACGACGCCGCCGACCTGGCCCAGCGGTTGGGCATGCCGGAGCAGAACTTCCGCACGGTCGGCATCGCCGACCTCTTCGATGCCTTCCAGGCTCAACTGCGCCTGGAGGGGGTGGCCGAGGAGAACCTGCAGGCCCGCATTCGGGGACTGATCCTGATGGCGGTGTCCAACAGCGAGCATCACCTGGTGCTCGCGCCGGGGAACAAGAGCGAGCTCGCGGTGGGCTATTCCACCATCTACGGCGACGCGGTGGGCGGGTTCGCGCCGATCAAGGACGTATCGAAGTCGCGGGTGTGGGAACTGGCCCGCTACCGCAACGAACGTGCCCGCCGGGACGGGCAGGTGGAACCGATCCCGGAGAACACCATCACCAAGGAACCCTCCGCCGAATTGCGCCCCGATCAGCGCGACACCGACTCCCTGCCCGACTACGCCGTCCTCGACGCGGTGCTGGAGGCGTATGTGGAGCGGAACCAGAGCCGTGCCCGACTCGTGCAGGAGGGATTCGCGGTCGAGGTGGTCGACCTGGTGGTCAGGCTGGTGGACCAGGCGGAGTGGAAGCGCCGTCAGTATCCCCTGGGACCGAAGGTGACCTCGATGGCCTTCGGCCGGGACCGACGGTTGCCCGTCACCGGCGGCTTCCGGGAGCAAGCACCCGGGTAGGCTGGCGTCATGCCTGAGCCGACCGAGCCCACCTCTGCCCTGCCTCCGGTGAACGCCCGACGCCCCAGGCGGGTGCGGGTGCAGCATCTGGAGGCCGCCAAGGCAGCCGGTGAGCGACTGACCATGCTGACCGCCTACGACGCGATGACTGCTCGGATCTTCGACGAGGCCGGGATCGACATCCTGCTCGTGGGTGATTCCATCGGCGACAATATGCTCGGCCACCCCAATACGATCCCGGTCACCATGGACGAACTCATCCCTGCCGTCCGGGCGGTGACCCGGGCCACCGCGCGCCCCATGGTGGTGGCCGATCTGCCGTTCGGCTCCTACGAGGCCTCTCCCACGCAAGCGTGGGAGTCCGCCGTGCGCATGCTCAAGGAAGGCGGAGCACATGCGGTGAAGATCGAAGGAGGACGACGGGTCGCCGCCCACGCCAAACTCCTCACCGACGGCGGCATCCCCGTCTTCGGGCACCTGGGTCTGACGCCGCAGTCGGAGAACATCCTGGGCGGCAAGCGGGTGCAGGGACGTGGTGAGGACGCCGCCGGGGCGCTGCTGGCCGACGCGCTGGCCCTGCAGGAGGCCGGCGTGATCGGTGTGGTGCTGGAGATGGTGCCGGCCCCGGTGGCGCAACGGATCAGTGACCAGTTGCGCATCCCCACCATCGGCATCGGTGCCGGTGCGGGGTGTGACGGCCAGGTGCTGGTCTGGTTGGACATGGCCGGTATGGGATCCTGGGCGCCGCGGTTCTCCAAGCAGTTCGCCCAGATCGGCACCGAGTTGAAGAACGCGGCCCAGGCCTACGCCGCTGAAGTCCGGGACGGGTCGTTCCCAGCGGCCGAGCACACCTACTGGGAGTAGCGCCTACCGGCTCGGACCTCCGGGGCTCAGTTCCGACCGGCGTCGAGGCCCTCGTGCCAGAGCAGCACGCCCTCGGCCAGTGCCTCGGCATAAGTGAGGCGGCCCTGCGCCGAGGTCATCAACTCCGCATCGGCCGGGTTCTGCATCTCGCCCAGTTCCACCTGCACCGCGGGACGTCGCGCAAAGTTCAGAGTCGCCAGGTCGGAGCGTTCGGCGATGGCGTCGTCAAGCCCGGGGTGCGGCTGTAGGCCGGCCGCACCCATGCCCTCGACGACGGCTTCGGCGAGCTGCCGGCTGGGCCCGTCCTGGGACGGCGAGAGCGCCGGGTCAGCCACCGCCACGTGGAACCCGGATCGGGTGCGGTCCTGGTTGCTGCTGGCGTGCAGCGACAACAGGATGTCAACGTCGTTGTCCTCGGCGAACCGCCCGCGCACGTCCACGCACGGCCCGATGCTGTGGTCGTCGGTACGCGTGGACAGCACCGTCGCGCCCAGGTACTCCAGCCGCTCGGTCAGCACCTGCGCCACGTCGTAGGCGAGTTCGTGTTCGGTGTACCCGTCCATGGTGGAGGTTCCGAGCGTGTCACAGGTCGTGAAACCGCCACGGCCGTCGGAGACTCGTTGGGAGATGGCGCGCAGATCGCCGAAGTTGCCGCCGTTGTGCCCCGGGTCCAGTGCAACCACCACGCCCTGGAGGGGGCGAGTCCACTTGCTGTACCGGTTCAGGTCCAGCCCACCGTCATCGCCGGGGTCGGCGAGAGCGGGCGCGGCAAAGCCGAGACCGAGCACCAACGCGCACAGCAACGCGATGGCCCGACCCAGCCTGGGCATCCCGCGCCGGGGGGCCTGATTACACTCCGTCATCATCCTCACCTTCGGCCCAGGCGCGCTCACGCTCCTCCTCGGCCTCCCACTCAGCGTTACGCTCCCGTGCGATCTTCAGTGCACGGGCGGCTTCCTCCGGTGTGTCATAGGGCCCCATTCGGTGGCTCACGCCACTGACGTAGCCCTGTTCGACCTTACCGGTGCTGACGTTGAAATAGTACTTGCGTTCCACGGAGTCGTCTGCGTGCTCAGCCACGACCGACCTCCTTTGATGGCACGTTAGATTATGGCATGGACCGGCGATGCCTGGATAGCGTTTGCCACGCACGCTCCCTTCACACGTGAGCAAAGGAACCGACAAGGCCACCATGAACCTCTCCACGGAACATTCCCTCGAGGCGGACGCCATCGGCTTCGGTATCGACATCGGCGGTTCGGGAATCAAGGGCGCTCCCGTCAACCTGAACACCGGCAGGTTCCTGACGGACCGGTTCCGCCTCCCCACCCCGAAGGAGTCCACACCCGAGGCGGTGGGGCTGATCCTGAGGACGATCGTGGAGCGATTCGACCTGCCCGAGCAGGTTCCGATCGGAGTGACCTTCCCCGGCGTCGTCCAGCACGACGTGATCGCGACCGCGGCGAACATGCACTCCGACTGGGTCGGCACCAACCTGGCCGAGGTGGTCGAAACCCACACGGGCCGCGCAGCACACATCATCAATGACGCGGACGCCGCCGGGTACGCGGAGATGCGGTACGGGGCTGCCAAGGATGTGCCCGGGGTGGTGCTGGTGCTGACACTGGGCACCGGGATCGGTAGCGCGCTGATCCATAACTCCGTACTGGTGCCGAACACCGAACTGGGCCACCTGATCATGGACGGCGACAGCGCCGAGAAGATCGCCTCCTCCGGTGTGAAGGACAAGATGGGGTGGTCCTATGAGCAGTGGGTGGTGAACCTGCAGCGCTACGTGACCCACGTCGAGTTGCTCTTCTCCCCGGACCTGTTCGTCTTCGGTGGTGGAGTCAGCAAGGACCACAAGAAGTTCGTGCCGTTGCTGACCACCAATGCCCCGATCGTGCCGGCTCACCTGAGGAACAAGGCCGGCATCATCGGGGCGGCGATCATGGCCGCCGAAGCAGAGGCCTGAGGAACTCTGCCGCACTACCCGCAGCGACGGGTTGGGCGGGCGCCGGTGTGAGGGGCTCCGTGATCCCGCCGTAGTCCCCGGTTGGTAGACTGCGGCGCCGCGGAGCCGCTGCTCCGCTGATCAGGGGTCAGATACTTTCAGGGGGGCAGTGCTGGTGAAGCGTTCCATCCCCCAACGTGATCTCGGTGATGCTGGCCGCGATCCTGCTCGCGGCGGCTTGTAGCAATCCGGACGAACCTGCCGAACCGCCGATGGAGGATCAGCAGACTCCTCCCGATTCCGGCGATGACGCCGCGGCCGGAGAACGACGCAGCCCGGACGCCCCCGATGAGGAACCGGACCAGAGCGCCGAGGTCGATGCCGTGGTCGCGACCACGAGCCTGTGGAGCGGCGGTGAGCAGGTCGAGTTGGAGGCGCGTGTCGGGCCGTTGGTTCGTGAAGGGGACCTTGCCCTACTGACGATGAGCATGGACGTCATCAGCCCTACCGGCGAGGTGAGCATCCCAACCCGGGTCCTCGGCGATCTGATGAGCAACCCCACCCAGGTGCGTCTGGTGGATCCGGTACAGATGATCGCCGCTGAACCTGCCCTCCGACCGGATGACAACGACAGGTTGGCCCAATGGCCGGGGTGCCCAGCGTCTCGGAGTTCCTCGAGGAGTACTACGACGGCGCCGGCGTCGAGGATGTCGTCACCCGGCTCTTCCCGATCGAGAGCCACCGGGAACGCTACGACCTGCCGGTGGGAACCCAGGTCCACCAGGAGGAAGCGACCGTCACCGTCGCCACCGACGTGCTGTTCGAGATCGACTCGGCCGACCTGTCCGACGGCGCCGATGCGGCCCTACAGGCGGCTGCAGATGAGTTCGCTGACGTCGAGGGCGGAGATCTCCTGATCGTCGGCCATACCGATGACGTGCTTGACGAAGCACATAATCAAGCCCTCTCGGAAGACCGCGCCGAAGCCGTGTACGAACGCCTGCAGGATCTGGCCGACCTGGCCGTCTTCGACTCGGTGGAGACGCAGGGAAGAGCATTCCATGACCCACTCGCGCCGAACGACTCCGAGGACAACCGCGCGTTGAACCGCCGGGTGGAGCTGCACTTCACCCCGCCGCCGGAGCCGCCGAACCCCTCAGACAGCGCCGCGGACCTGCCCGGGACCGAGGGCGCCGAAGGGACTTTCACCGAGAGTGTCGAAGTGGTCAGCGAGACCGGGGGGAATACCCGCCGCGCTCAACTGCACATCGAGTCCGTCGAACGGGTCGGGCACCTGCTCGTGGGACGGATCACCGTGGAGCAGATCGAGGGCATCGGTGACGACGGCGGTGGCCCGTTGGCGTGGCCGATGGCATCCGTGCTCGGCGGGCCCCGCGGTTCATCCGGACTGCAGCCATACGCGCAATTCACGACCGACGCGCCGACCCTGCTGGCGGGCGGGTACCGGATCTATCCGCTGGACTACTTCGCCGCCTCCCCCGAGGGTGATGACGACGATGCCACGTTGATCCCGCTGGTCGACCGGTTCTTCACCGCCACGTTCGACCCGGGTGAGTCGGCGACCGCCACCATCCTGTGGCCGGCGCTGAACGTCGAGACCCTCACCGTGGACGTTCCCTCGGAAAGTGCGGACGACGGGCTGTGGGGCACCATCGGGCTGGACCCCTGGCGCATCACCGATGTGCCGGTGGAGTAGCACGCCCGGTCGCTGCACAACGGAGCGGGCCGGAGCCAGATGGCTCGGAGGGCGGATGAGTCGGCCGGTACGCCGGGTTCTGTCGCCGGGGCGTGCGCCCCGGGGGCGGCCATCCATCTAGGACCTGCGTTACCGCAGGCCTCCAGCGACCTACCCGGAAACTCGGGCGGGCAGCCCTCAGGTGTTTCCTGTCTGGTCTTGCTCCGGATGGGGTTTACCTAGCCACACCGGTCACCCGGTGTGCTGGTGGTCTCTTACACCACCGTTTCACCCTTACCGCATCAAGATGCGGCGGTTTACTTTCTGTTGCACTGTCCCGCGGGTCACCCCGGGTGGGCGTTACCCACCATCCTGCCCTGTGGAGCCCGGACGTTCCTCGGTACGGATCTCTCCGCAACGCGACCGCCTGGCCGACTCATCCACCCCCATTCTATTCCACTAAACAGCCCAACCAAAGTCGGCCGGGTCGGGCTTGCTCTGGTCAGTGCGATGAGTTCTGCGCTGTGCCAGGGTCAACACCACATCACCCCATCGCAACGCGGAGGACCTGGATGAACGAATCAACGCCCGTACCCGAACTCGACCACCGCTTCTCCGATGCCGATGCCCACCCCCCGTCCTGGCGTGAGGTGAGCGCGGTGTTGCAGGAACGGCAGATGTTCTGGCTTTCCACGGCGCGCGCGGACGGGCGACCACATGCGGTACCGTTGCCGGCGATCTGGCACGAGCGGGTCCTCTACTTCGCCACCGGCGTCACCGAGCAGAAGGCAGTCAACCTGGCCCGCTCCTCCACCTGCGTTCTGAGCACCGGAACCGCTGATATGAACTCGGGGCTGGACGTAGCCGTGGAAAGCGACGCTGAACGCGTCACAGACCCCACAACGCTGCACCGGCTCGCGGCCCGATGGCTGGCCGAGCTCGACTGGCCCTACGACGTGGTGAGCGGCGGTTTCGCCCACCCGGGGAGCGACCCGGAGCCCGGAACCGAACCGGTGCTGGTGTTCGCTGTCCGGCCCACCAAAATTCTCGCGTTCAGCAAAGGCACGCCGTTCAGCCAGACCCGATTCCGGTTCCCGGGCTGATTCCGCCCGAGCCATGAGCGCTCCGACTGACCCGAGGGAGCAGATTGCCCAGCGCGATGAGCAGTACTACGTGGGAGTCCGCACCCGGGTTCCCATGCAGGAACTGGACTCGGTGATACCCCCGTGCGTGGACGAGGCGGCGGCATGGCTGGCGACGCGGGGAATAGAGGCGACCGGAGCCCCCCTGGTCCGCTATCACGTCATTGATATGGACACCGACCTCGACATCACCGTCGCTTGATGGACCGGACGATGACCCCGACCCATCGCACTGGCGAACAGAGGTGGCGATCAGGCTGGCGGACGATAAGCGCAACCGAAGCATAGATGCTCAGCGCCTCAGACCCTGCCGAACTCCTTGATCAGCCGGTCCACGTCCTCCTCGTCGTGGTACACCCCAAGTCCCAGGCGCAACCGGTCGGCGCGGTGATCCACCAACACACCCCGTTCGGCGAGGGTGCGTGCGATCTGGCCCGCTGCCGGGGTGCGGTAGGTGAGGAAGTGCCCGCGGTCGCACCCGGCCGCTGGGATGAGTTCGGCTCCGGCGAGGATGCCCGGTTGCTGCACCAGGCCGGCCAGCACCCTGTCCTGCAGTCCGGACACGTGCCCGTGGATCTCGGCCACGCCCACGCCGAGGTCGTCGAGCCAGCGCTGCACCGCGTTGAACCGGAATAACCCCGAGGGGTCGAACGTGGATCCCGCCAACCGTTGCCCGCCCCGGGCATACGTGACGCCCCTCGATCCCGTGCCCGGGCTGTCCGCGAGGTGATCGAAGGCGGCGAACCAGCCGGTGTTGACCGGTCGCTGCGCGTACCCGGGAGGTGCGTTGACGAAGCAGACCCCCTCCCCGGCCATGGCGTACTTGTATCCCCCGGCCAGATAGAACGCCCGGTCCTGTATCGGGGTGACCGAGGTGGGCAGCGCCATGAACGCGTGGTAGCCGTCGACGACGACGAAGGTGCGCTCGTCCGGTACCGCGGACACGATCTGGGCCACATCGGGCACGGCGTAACCAGAACTGTAGAAGACATGGGAGAACAGGATCAGATCGTGCTCGGGCCCCATCGCGTCGACGAACCGCTCGGGGAACGTGTGCAACGGTTCGGCCGGCACCCGCTCCACCAGAGCCAGGCCAGCCTCGGCCCATCTGTCCAGTTGCCGGGTGGCGCTGTGGAACTCGGCGTCGGTAGTCAGCACCCGCATCGGCATGGGTAACGCCGAGCAGATCCGTAACAACAGTTCGTGGGTGTTCTGGGCGAAGGCGATCTCATCGGCATCGCTCAGGCCCAGCCGGCCGGCCACGTGGCGCCTGGCCTGCGGCAGTTCGGTCTCCAGCACCGTGGCCCACTTGCCGTCCAGATCCCTGGCTGCCACGTCCCAGGCGCGCAGGTGTGCCTCGCGCGTCACGTCCGGCCACGGGTGGTGGCTGTGCGCGGCCAGGTGCAGCACCCCGGAGCGCAGGGCAGCGTTGAAGTGCTCGGCGAGGCTCTCCCGCCCGCCGATCATCCGCCGTCGTCCTCGAACTGGAACCGCAACTGGGCCGAGACCTCCCTCGGAAGCCGTGGCAGGGCCGAGCGGGGCACGTAGTAGGTAGGTAGGTCGAACAGGTCATTGAACACCCGGTGCCGGTTCGCGGCGGCGGCCAGGTAGGCGTGCCCGGAGGTGCCACCGGTGCCGATCTTTCCGCCGATCATCCGGTGCACCATCACCGCGTGGCGCTGGCGCCACGTGGTGAAGCCCTCGTCGACGTCCACCACCGCGCGCAGAACCCGGAACGGGATCTGGAACAGGGGCTCGTCCCGGTACAGGTTGATCAGCAGGGCCGCCAGGAAGGCATCGCGGGACAGATGCCGTTGCCCTCGGTCCTGCAGTTCGGCGTAGCGGTCGGCGTCGAACAGGGTCTGGAAGGAGTCAGCAGTGGCGTCCAACGAGGCCAACTGCTCGGCACGACCCTCCTCGGTCAGGCTTTCCAGGTTCCGGATCGCGTCCCGTTCGGCTGCGAGCATGGTGTCGACCGCCCCGGCGTAGGCGGACCAGAAGTCGAAGTCACCGAACCGCAGGAACGGGGTCCGTGCCAGCCACTCATCCAGTCCGGTGCGCAGGGTCGGGGCGGCCTCGGCATCGGCGAGCAGTTCGGCGTGCTCGGCCGACAGCACCGCGGTGTAGGGCGAACCGTGGATCTTCAGCCGTCGTTTGACGTCCAGGCCAAGCCGGTTCTCGATCAACCGGAACTGCACGCTCTGGAAGCCCGAGGCGGGCACCAGTGCGTCCCGGAAGTCCAGGAAGTCCAGCGGGGTCATGGTCTCCAGAACGGTCAGTTGCTCCAGCAACAGCCGCTGGATCGCGGTGATCCGTTCCAGCCGGTCGGCCACCTGTCCCATCGCATGCTCGGGTATGTGACCGGCGTTCATGATGTGCACGGCGTCGTCGAGTTCGTGCAGGATCTGCTTGAACCACAGTTCATAGGCCTGGTGCACCGTGATGAACAACAACTCGTCGTGGGCGCTGCGCCCGCCGACGTCACTGCGCGGGTTCTGGGCGCTGAGCAGATGCTCCAGGCCCAGGTAGTCCCAGTAATACAATGCGCCGCCGTCGGTGGTCGCCCGGGCATCGGAAGTCATGCCACCAGGGTGACACCTGCTGGAGCGGCGCGGGCGGTATTCGGACTGCCCATCGCGCCAGTTCGGGCGACCCGGTCACCAGATGGCGGCTTCATCGGGTGCACCCGAACCCCGCTACCGGGATAGGCTCGTGGAGTCGGAGGACGACATCTGGAGGCATCGTGGCCAACTTGGACGATCTGTGCACCACCCACGTGGAAGCGGCCCGGGCTGACCCTCATGGGCGCAGTGCCGAACTGATCGTGCGCGACGGATTCCTACGACAATCCGTGATCGCCATGTGCACGGGCACGGAACTCGCCGAGCACAACTCCCCCCACGCTGCCAGCATCCAGGTGCTCACCGGGCGCGTTCTGGTCACCAGTCTGGGTGAGCGGGACGTCGAGGTCGCCGAGGGGCACCTGCAGGTGCTGACCCATGAGCGGCACGCGGTCCGGGCCCTGACGGACTCGGTGTTCCTGCTCACCACCGTCACCAGTGTGGGCCAGCAGGACGGACCCGAGCGCGGGATCTAGCCGAGCGCGGGTCTAGGCCAGGGCCGGCCCGCCCGGCGACTTCGGTTGCGGGCCGTTCACCTCGCCGGGGGCGCCTCGTCGTTGAACCGGGGATCGTGCAGGTGGCAGGCCACCCGCACCCCGCCGGCCGGGCGCAGTTCCGGGTCCACCCCTTCGCGGAAGTCCACCCGCACCCCCGAGCCGGTCACATCGATGGCCCGCACTCCCCGCCACAGCGGCTCGTCCGGATCATCGGTGCGTGCGCTGTTCAGGACCTCGCCGACCTCCTGCGCGGTGTGACCGGACGGGGCCGGTAGCGACACCTGTTCCATGCCCCCGTCCAGATCGGCCACCCCGGTGACCAGTGGCTGTTCGGTGCGGTAGACCTCATCGCCGCGCTCCAGCCACCGCCGCTCGAACATCGCCCCCAGGTCCCGGCCCTCCCAACCACACGCTCCGAACGCGGCCGGGCAGCGCGGGTGGAAGGAACACCCGTGGGGCGGTGCGGCTGCGTCCGGGATCTCCCCCCGGGGCAGATCCCGGACCACCGATCTCGAGGGGTCGGGATCGGGAACCGCTTTGAGCAGGGCGCGGGTGTAGGGGTGCTTGGGGTCGGCGAAGATCTCCTCGGTGGGCCCGATCTCCACGATCCTGCCCAGGTACATGATCGCCACGCGGTCGCAGAAGAACTTCGCGGTGGCCAGGTCGTGGGTGATGTAGACATAGGTCAGGTCCAACCGCTCACGCAGGTCCAGCATCAGTTCCAGGATCTTGTTCCGCACGCTCATGTCGAGCATGGAGATCGGCTCATCAGCCACGAGCAGTTCCGGTCCGCAGATGATCGCGCGGGCGATGACCGCGCGCTGTTTCTGCCCCCCGGAGAGTTCTGCGGGGAGTTTGTCCAGGAACTGCTCCGCCGGGGTGAGGCCGGTCAGTTCGAGCGCCTCGATCACCCGGTCGCGTTCCTCCTCCCGGTTGTTCACGAGCCCCTGGATCCGCAGCGGATGGCCGATCGCGGTTCGCAGGTCCATCGTCGGGTTCAGCGCCGCGTGCGGGTCCTGGAACACCATCTGCAACCGGCGGCGCAGCCGCCGCATCGGCCCCTGACCCATCGTGGCCAGGTCCGCCGTGCCGTACCGGATGTGCCCGGAGGTGGTTCCGACCAGCCCCAGGAGAGCCCGGCCCAACGTCGTCTTGCCACTGCCGGACTCCCCGACCAGGCCCAGCACCTCACCCCTGCGCAGCGACAGGTCCACCCCGTCCACCGCCTTGACGGTACGACCACCGCTGCCCAGCAGGCGGGCCAGTGCGCTTCCGCGTAGATCGAAGTGCACCCGCAGGTCCTCGATCTGCATCAGCACGTCCTCGGCCGGCACGGCCGAGGCGGTGCCCGCTTCGCCCCCGGCGCCTTCCCGTCCCGGGGAGGCGGCGTCGTCGTCCAGCACCGTGGCGTCGTCGTCAGGCTTCATCGGCAACGCTCAACTCCTCTCGCACCAACGGCTCGCGCCCACCGGGTTCGATCAACTCATCCGGCCCGTGCAGCCAGCACTCCACCACCTGATCCTCAATGGCCACCGGGTGCGGGAACTGACGGGCGCACACCGTCATCGCATGCTCGCACCGGGGATTGAACCGGCAGCCGCTCGGCGGATCGATCAGATCCGGCGGGGCGCCGGGGATGTAGTGCAGACCGGTGGTGTTCAGGGAGATCGTGGAGCGCAACAGCGCCTCGGTGTAGGGATGCTGCGGGTGGGCGAACACCTCGGTGACCGGTCCCTGTTCCACGATCCGGCCCGCGTACATCACCGCCACCCGGTCACAGGCCTCGGCCACGATGCCCAGGTTGTGGGTGATGAACAGCAGGGAGGTGTCGAATCCGGCGCGCAGGTCGGCCAGGATCGAGATGATCTGCGCTTCCACCAGCACATCCAGGGCAGTGGTGGGTTCATCGGCCACCACGAAACTGGGCCGCAACGCCAGGGCTAGGGCGATCATGATCCGTTGGCGCATCCCCCCGGAGAACTCGTGGGGGTAGGCCCGGTACCGGGTGGGCGGGATCCCCATCGCGCGCAACGTGTCGATCGCGCGGTCCCGGATCTGTGCCTTGGGTGTCTCGGGTTCGTGGGCGGACAGCGCCTCCTCGAAGTGTTCCGAGACACGCATGAGCGGGTTCAGCCGCGTCAGCGGCTCCTGGAAGATCATGCCCAGCTGCGGTCCGCGCAGGCGCTGCAGGGTCTTGGGCTTGGCCCGCACGAGGTTCTGCCCACCGAAGTCGACCACGCCGTCCACGCTGGCCGCCCGGGGCAGCAGGCCCATCACCCCGCGGCCCAGGGTGGTCTTGCCGCATCCGGACTCACCCACCAGCCCCAGCGTCTCCCCCGGGTAGAGGTCGAAGGAGACTCCGTCGACGGCGCGGACCGGACCGCGGTCGGTGCCGTACCAGACCCGCAGGTCCGCCACGGACAGCACTGGTTCACTCATCGCGGCCCTCCGCATCCGAGGTGGTGCCCGAGGTACTGCCCGAGGCGCCCGGCCGGCGCCGCGCCTGGTCGGAACCGCCCCCGCTGCCACCACCGGTGGTGCGGGGCCGGCGGATCAAGCGGGCCGGACCCGGCTTCATCGAGGCGTTCACGTCCCCGGGCATCCGGACCTGCAGCAGTCGGCGCACCCGGATGGCGGGGTTGAGGGCCTCGTTCAGGCCCTCCCCCATCAGCGTCATCCCCATCACCAGCAGCACGATCGCGATGCCTGGGTAGAGCCCGGTCCACCAGATCCCGGCCCCGGCATCGGCCACGGCCCGCTGCAGGTCGTATCCCCACTCGGCCGCCTCGGTGGGCTGGATGCCGTAACCGAGGAACCCCAGTCCAGCCAGCGTCAGGATCGCATCGGCGGCGTTCAGGGTGGCGATCACCGGCACGGACTGGATCACGTTGTTCAGAAGGTACCGGGACATCACGGTGGTGCGGCGCGCCCCCATCGCCCGGGCCGCCTCGACGTAGGTCTGCTCCTTGGCGCTGACGGTGGCCGCGCGTACCACCCGGAAGTACTGCGGGATGTACACCGCGGTGATCGCCAGCGCCGCGGTGGTGGCACCACCGCCCAGCCGCTCCGAGAGCAGGAACGCCACCACGATCGCCAGCAGCAGCGCCGGCAGCGTGAACAGCGCGTCCATGATCATCACCAGTGCACGGTCCAGCCAGCGCCCGACGAAGCCGGCCAGCAGGCCCAGCAGCACCCCGATGGCCAGCGAGAAGGTCAGCGCCAGCAGCACCACGGTCACTGCGGTCCGGGCGCCGAAGACCACCCGGCTGAACACGTCGTACCCCTGGGTGGAGGTTCCGAAGATGTGCTGCCCGCCGGGTGCCAGATGGTTGGCGAACCGGCCGGCGTCGTCGGCCACCTGCGCGTGCCCGAACGGGGCCAGCACCGGCGCGAGCAGCGCCACCAGCAGCATCAGCGCGGTCAGCACCGTGCCGGTGACGAGCATGAACCGGCCCACACCGTGGGAGTTGGTGTACGGGCGGGCGATCCCGCGCAGGATCCGCCGCAGGCGCGAGCCTCCGTTGCCTCGCGTCTGGGACGACGGGGCGGTGGGAACGGCTTCAACGGCCATCAGTACCTCACCCTCGGGTCGATCATCGCGTTGATGATGTCGATCAACAACGACGCGGTCACCACCGCCAGGGCGAAGAAGGTGATGATGCCCTGCACTGCGGCGTAATCACGGGAGTCCAGATAGCGCACCAACTGGCTGCCGATGCCGTTCCAATTGAAGGTCTGCTCGGTCAGGATCGCCCCACCCAGCAGCAATGCCACCTGCAGTCCCAGGATGGTCACGAACGGGACCATCGCGTTCTTGAACGCATGGTTGATCACCACCCGCGATTCGGCCACGCCCCGGGCCCGGGCTGCCTCGACGTAGTCGCTCCGCAGCGTCTGGATCAGGTTGATGCGGATGATCCGGATGAACACCCCGGTCAGGAGCAGTCCCAGGGTCAGCGCCGGCAGCACCAGGTGCTGCAGGCCGTTGATGAACGCCGCGGTGTTCTGGGCCAGGAGGGCATCGATGAGGAAGAAGTTTGTGCGCGCCGGCACCGAGGCGAACATCACCGGCGACGCCTGGGAACTGGACGGCAGCCACCCCAACGTGCGGGCGAACAGCAGTTGCATCAAGAGCCCGACGAAGAACACCGGCGCGGCGTAGGTCAGGATGCCCAGCACCCTCAGCACCGCGTCCAGGGCGGTGTCGCGGAACCGCCCGGCGAGCAGGCCCAGCGGCACCGCCAGGACCAGCGCCACCAGGAAGGCCGCCAACGTCAGCGTGAGGGTGGCGCCACCGTTGACGGCGAAGATCTGCGTGACCGGCCGGTTGTCCACGATGGTGGTTCCCAGATCGAACCGGAGCACGCCCCCGATGTACTCCGCGTACTGCACCAGGATCGGCCGGTTGTACCCGGCCGCCTCCCGCAGTGCCTGCAGTTCCTCGGCGCTACGCTGGCCCCCCAGGGCCACACTGACCGGGTCCCCCGGGGCCACCCGCATCAGGATGAACACGATCGTCAGGATGATCAGCACCTGGGGCACGAACAGCAGCAGCCTGGTGATCAGGTAGGTGCGTAGTGAACCGGTGGCCTGTGACACTCACCCATCCTTCCCGCGCATGGCGCACCCCGATGGGGTACGAACTCGTGGGGACCGGTCGGTGCCGGTGCGCTGGGGAGTCCCGCACGCACCGGCACCGATCCGGCCCGCGCCACCTACTCGGTGGCGCCGCTCACGCCGGCGTAGTAGAAGATGAACGAGGGGTCGAGGGTCTCCTCCACGCCGGTCACCCCGTCGCGGACGGCGGCGATCTGGTCGCGCTGCCACAACTGCACGATCGGCACATCCTCCGCCGCGATCTCCGAGGCCCGCTCGAACGCCGCCAGGCGGGCGTCCTCGTCGGTGTCGGTCACGATCGTGTCGATCAACTCATCCATTTCGTCGTTGGAGTAGCCGTTGTTGAAGATGTTCGCCGTGCCGTAGAAGGGCTGGATGTAGTTGGAGGCATCCGGGAAGTCCGGGAACCACCCCAGGTCGAACGCGTCCATGGACTGGTCGGAGAACGTCTCGGCGTACTGGGCCCAGGACAACTGCTCCAGGCTCACCTCGAACAGGCCGGAGTCGTTGAGCTGACGCTGGATCTCGCCGTACATGTCACCGATCTCCTCCCCGTAGCGATCCGGCATCCACCAGGCGTCGAAGGCCACCGGGATGTCCACGCCCGCGTCCTCGAGCAGCGCGCGGGCCGCATCCACATCGGGTTCACCGTAGGCGTCGTCGAAGGCGGGCACGTGCCCGGCCACCCCGTCGGGAATCGGGCCGTACAGCGGGGTCACGGTGTCCCGGTAGACCGAGGAGGCGATGGTCTCCCGATCGATCACCTGCGCGAGCGCCTGCCGCACCGCGGGCTCGTCGAAGGGTGGGCGCGAGACCTGCAGCACCAGGTAGTTGATCTCGGTGCCCTCACCGACGACCACCTGCACACCGCGCTCGGCGCCGTTCTCGCGCAGGTCCTCGATGTCGGTCACGGCCAGGGACCGGTAGGCGACCATCACATCACCCTCCTCGATCGCCTGCTTCAGCGCCGACTCGGTTTGGTAGAACTGCAGGATCACCCCGGAGTTGCTCAGCTCCGAGTCACCGGAGTAGTTCTCGTTCAGCCCGAGCTGGATCTGCTGGGTGGCGTCGAAGGTGTCCACCGTGTACGGGCCGGAGCCGAACACCTCGGCGTTGGGCTGCAGGTCATCGCCGGGGAAACTCATCGGCACGATCGCCGCCGCACCGGTGGTCAGGATGTACGGGAAAGTGGCGTCGGCGTTGGACAGCGTGAAGGTCACCGTGGACTCATCCGGCGCCTCCACCGACTCGATGCCGTCCAGCAGTTGCCACCCGTTGGAGGAGTGCTGGATCGCGAGCTGGCGCTCGACCGAGTGCACCACGTTCTCTGCGGTCAACTCGCTGCCGTCGGCGAACATCAGGCCCGACTTCATCGTGCAGGTGTAGGTGACCTCGTCGTCCCAGTCGCAGGCCTCGGCCGCATCCGGGGTGGGCTCGGTCTCCCCCAACGGGACCGACAGCAGTCGTTGGTAGGTGTTGTAGATGATGTTCCAGGACGGCTTGTCGTAGGAACCCGCTGGGTCGATGTTCGTCACCGTGTCCGTGGTGCCGATCACCACGGGCATCGTGCTCGCTGCGTCATCCTGCTCGGCACCATTGGTGTCGGTGCCGGTTCCGTTGGTGTCCTCATCGCCATTGCCGTTGCCGCAGGCGGCCAGCGTGAGAGCACCGACCGCGGCGATAGCCGCGGCGGCCTTCAAACTACGTACACGCATCTGCATCTACCTCGATGTCATCATCGCTTGGATCTCGCGTGGGGCCCGATGCCGGTCGGGCATCCTTGCCAGCGAGCTTCTGGGCAGGTTAGCGCACCGAGCGAGCCCTATAGCCCCTCCCCCGGGGTTGTGTCCAAACCGATATCCAACGAGGCAACCTGAGAACAGGGCGGCGCAGTGGTCCGGCGCGGATAGGCTGCCCGATGTCTCCCGGACCGGTTGGCGAAAGGACCCGAATGCGGCGGCACCTGCGGACACGCCCGTGCTGATCATGCTTCCTCCCTCGGAGGGCAAGGCCGCGCCCGAGCGGGGACGCCGGTTCGATCCCGGCGCGCTGAGCCACCCGGAACTGGCCGGCCCGCGTGAGCAGGTGCTGCAGGCGCTGATACGCGCCTCGGCCGGCGCCGACGCCACCACCCGTCTGCGGTTCGGTGCCTCCCTGGCCGAGCAGGTCGAGGCGAACACCCGGTTGCGCGACGCCCGGGCAGCGCCGGCGGCGCAGGTCTACAGCGGCGTGCTCTACGACGCCGCCGGCCTGGTGAACCTGTCCGGGACGGCCCGACGGCGTAGCAACAGTTCGGTGCGGATCGTCTCGGCGCTGTGGGGGGTGCTCCGTCCGGACGACGCGATCCCCGCCTACCGGCTGTCCATGTCCACACCGCTGCGGCCCCTGGCGCCGCTGGGCACCTTCTGGTCCCGGCACCTGGGCGGGGCTCTCGACCCGGGAGGTTCCGACGTCGTCCTCGACTGCCGTTCGCAGGACTACGCGCGGGCCTGGTCACCAGCCCCGGACCGGGAGTGGCTGGCGGTCCGGGTGGTGGCCATCCGGTCAGGTAGGCCCGTCGTGGTCTCCCATCACGCCAAGCACACCCGGGGCGTGCTCACCGGTCACCTGTTCCGCCGGCCCGAGCCGTTACCGCGCACCGCGGCGGGCGTGGCCGCGGCCGCGGCCGAACTCATCGGCCCGGTACTGGCCGACGTCGGCCTGCATCCCCCCGTCCGGTCGGGGCCGGCCACGCTGGAGCTGGTGCTGTCGGACTGACGCTCAGTCGTCCAGGCGCACCAGGATGTAGTCGTAGTCCTCGCTGCGCAGCACCTGCTCGGGCGGGGCCGCCTCGATCGCTGCCTTCTCGGTAAGGGACAGCGGTACCTGGACGCCCTGGGTCGCACTGCCCCGCAGCGCCACCGCCCCCAACCCTCCGGTCTTGGCGCGGACCCGCTCGTACAGCGCCAGCAGCGCCTCATCGATCCCGGCGGCGAGTTCGTCCCGAGCGGCCTTGTGCTGCTCGCTCTCGGCGTCCAGTTCGGCGAACGCGGCATCACGCTCGGCCTCGACCCTGGTGATATCGGCCCGGATCGCTTCGAGCTGGGTGGTGGTGGCCTGCAGTTCGTGCTCAGCGGCCTCCAGGCGTTCCATCACCTCCAGTTCGACCTCCTCCAGGCTGTTCTGGCGCTTGCCCAGCGACTCCAGCTCGGCCGAGAGCGCCTGCAGGTCCTTGGGCGAACCGGTCCCGGACTCCAGCCGTTGGCGGTCCCGGTCGGCCCGGTTGCGCACCTGTTCCACATCGGTCTCGGCCTTGACGAGTTCGCGGCGGGTGTCGGAGACCAGCATCTGGGTCTGCGCCCGGCTGCGGTCCAGGTCCTCGGCCCGTGCGGTCAGCTCCGCCAGGGTCGCCAGCGTGGGGTGGGAGTTGCGCTGGTGGGCGAGTTTGGCCAGGGCGGTGTCGAGTGCCTGCAGGTCCAGCAACGCACGCTGGTCGGATACGGGCGCAGTGCTCACAGTCACACACGTCCTTCCTGGTTGGTGGATTCCAGCCTATCGGTCCACGGGTCGGTGGGATGCGTGCTGACCCGCACCTCGATCCGTGCCCCGGCGGCCTCGGCATCGGCTCGCAGATGCTCGGCCGCCACGGGCAGCCAGGGCCACTCACTGGCCCAGTGCGCCACGTCGATCAGCGCCGGGGCGCCGGTGCGGGCCAGAGCCTCGCCCGCGGGATGGTGCCGCAGGTCCGCGGTCACGTAGGCATCGGCGCCGGCAGCGGCGACCACCTCCAGCAGCGAGTCTCCGGCGCCGCCGCAGACGGCGACGGTGCGCACTGTGGCATCCGGGTCGCCGCCCACGCGCACCCCATGGGCCGTGGCGGGCAGGACATCGGCGACGCGTTCAGCCAGGTCACGCACAGTGATCGGATCGGCCAGCTCTCCGATCCGGCCCATTCCGGCCGGAGACGGTGGCGCTGCGGTGGGCACCAGGGAGAAGGCGGGTTCCTCATACGGGTGCGCCCGGCGCAACGCCTCGACGACGGCGCTCCGCCGGCTGGGCGGCAGCACCATCTCCAGGCGCACCTCCTGCACGCGCTCGTGCTGCCCGACGGTACCGATTGCCGGGTCGGCCGCCCCGACCGGAGTGAACTCCCCGGTACCGGTCACCGACCATGCGCACCCGGTGTACTCCCCCACCTGCCCGGCACCGGCGGCACCGAGGGCCTGGCGCACCGACTCTGCCTGGGGTGTGGGCACATAGGTGATGAGCAGGTCCAGGTCGTCACCGGGCAGTGGTTGCAGCGGCCGGGCGCCGGTGAGGCCGAGCAGGTCGGCGAGGGCCTCGTTGACCCCGCCCGCAGCGGCATCGGCGTTGGTGTGTGCCACATACAGGGCGATGCCGGAGCGGATCAGCCGGTGCACCAGTGCACCCTTCGGGGTGGTCGTGGCCACCGAGTGGACGCCGCGCAGCAGCAGCGGGTGATGAGTGATGATCAGGTCCGCCCCGCACTCGATCGCCTCGTCCACCACGGCATCGGCCGGGTCCACCGCGAGCAGCGCCCGGCCGATGGGGGTCCGGGGATCGCCCACAACCAGACCCACGGCGTCCCACCCCTGCGCAGTCGATGGCGGATAACGTCGTTCGAGGGACTGGATCAGGTCCTGCAGGGTGAGGGTGGTGTGCATGTCACCAGGCTGTCGGCGACCTGCCGGGGAAGCAAGCCCCACCCGAGCAGCGCTGATCGACCTTCGGCTGCGCACACGCACAACGGCTCGCCGACAGCGCACCGAGGGTCTGCCACACGGGTGTGCACAGCAAGCGCTCGGTGCCCGGTTGCCAGAGTTCAGGGTAGATTCATCGCGGGTTACCCCGACGCTGGCGCGTCGAGAGGTGGCTATTGCACCGAAGCATGCAGAAGGAGGGTCGATGACGGCACTGCCTAGTCCGGCAGGGTCGCGTTCCCGGGGACCGGTCGATGCGCCGGCGGCAGGCGGCGCGGGCCCCGTGGACGAGGAGGAACGCGCGCGGCGACGCAAACTAGCGCACCGTCGTCGGCTCTCGCGGAACTGGTCGCTCTTCCTGCTGTTCGCCGGCCCGAACATCCTGCTGATCCTGGCGTTCATCTACTTCCCGCTGATCAGCAACATGTACTACTCCACCCTGGACTGGCGGCTGGGATCCCCCAGCGCCACACCCGTGGGGCTGGACAACTATGCGCGCTTCTTCACCTCGCCCTCCGGGTTGGAGGTGTGGCGGGTCACCGGCATCTTCACCGGTGGCGCGGTGGTGGGCTCCATGGTGCTGGGACTACTCATCGCCCTCGTGTTGAACAAGAAGATCCCCGGGCGCACGGCGGCCCGTACTGCCGTGTTCGCCCCCTATGTGCTCTCCGGCGTGGGAGTGGCGCTGGTGTGGAACTTCATCTTCGACCCCACCAGGGGTGCTCTCAGCTACCTCCTCGGGTTCCTCGGTATCGCCTCACCGCAGTGGTATCTGAACGAGAACTGGGCACTGGTGATGGTGATCATCGTCTACGTCTGGAAGAACCTCGGTTTCTGCGCCGTGGTCTTCCTCGCCGGACTGCAGGCAGTCCCCCAGGATCTGTTGGAGGCAGCCACCCTGGACCGGGCCGGGGCGGCGCGACGGTTCTTCTCCGTGGTGCTACCACTGCTGACTCCCACGGTCTTCTTCCTGCTGGTCACCAACATCATCTTCTCGATGACCAACGCCTTCGACATCCTGCGGATCATGACGCCCACCGGGCACGGCACCAATACGATCATCTTCGAGATCTATCTGCAGTCCTTCGGCGCCTACCAGCGGGCCGGGTACTCCGCTGCTATCGCGGTGGTGCTGTTCTTCACGCTGTTCCTCATCACCGCCGTCCAGTTGCGCTACGTGGAGAGGAAGGTGCATTACCAGTGACGCAGCGACCCCTCGCCACACCCGGAGCCGATCCCGGGCGTCTCGACGGCCGGCCGCCGACGAGGAAGACGCGTCCGGACTGGACGAAAGCCTTCAGCCCGCGCCACCTGGCCGACACGATGCTGGCCGGCTACCTACCGATCCTGATCGCGCTGTTGGTGATCGTGCTGCCGCTGGCCTGGATGATCTCCTCCAGCTTCAAACCACCGCCGGAGATCCTCACCCTGGCCCCCACGTTGCTGCCCCAGGACCCCACCCTGAGCAACTACGGAGCCGTGGCGGACCGGGTGCCGCTGCTCACCGTGCTACGCAACAGCGTGATCGTCACCATCATCGGCGCCACCATCAAGGTCTTACTGGCGGTGACCACGGCCTACGCGTTGGTGTTCATCAAGGTACCCGGGGCGAACCTCATCTTCCTGGGCATTCTGGTTGCGCTCATGGTGCCGCCGGAGGTGTCGATGCTGCCGAACTACCTGACCATCACCGCGCTCGGCGGCCGGGACACCCTGTGGGGCATCATCCTGCCCGGACTCGGGACCGCGTTCGGGACCTTCCTGCTCCGGCAGCACTTCAAGGCACTCCCGAAGGAGTTGTTCGAAGCCGCCGAACTCGATGGCGCCGGACACCTGCGCAAACTGTTCCAGATCGCCGCACCGGTGTCGCTACCGGCAATCGCGACCGTGGCGCTGGTGACCATCGTCAACGAGTGGAACAACTTCCTGTGGCCCCTGATCATCATCGACTCCCCGGCACGGATGACCCTGCCGGTGGGTCTGAACATGCTGCAGTCGATCGAGGGGCAGACCGGCAACTACGGCGTGCTGATGGCCGGTGCGGTCCTGGTGATCGTCCCTGTCCTACTCATCTTCGCCGCCCTCCAGCGCTACATCGTGGCCGGCCTCACCCAGGGGGCGGTCAAGTGAACCCATCGACCCCGACGACCAACGAAGAAACGAAAGAAGGAGCACCCATGAAACAGTCCACCAGCCGCACCGTCCGCAGCCTTGCTGCGCTCGGTGCCGCGACCCTCGTCCTGGCCGCGTGCGGCCCGGACACCAGCGGTGGTGACGGTGACGCCCAGGAGGACGTGGATGTCTCCGGCGTGGAGCCGGCCGACGAGATCACCTTCTGGACCAACCACCCCGGTGGTTCGGCCGACGTCGAGAACGAATTGATCGCCCAGTTCACCGACGAGACCGGCATCGAGGTCAACGTGGTGACCTCCGGGGCGAACTACGAGGAGACCTCGCAGCGGTTCCAGACCGCACAGGGCAGCGCTGAGGTGGACGTGGTGGTGTTGTCCGATGCCACCTGGTTCCCCAACTATCTGAACGGCTCCCTGGTCGCGGTCGACGGCCTGATGGAGGAGGCCGGGGTCGACACCAGCGGATACGTCGAAGCGCTGTACGAGGACTACCAGTACGAAGGCAGCCACTACGGCGTCCCCTACGCCCGCTCCACCCCGCTGTTCTACTACAACGTCGACCATTACGAAGAGGCCGGCATCGAGGCGCCCCCGGAGACGTGGGACGAAGTCGCCGAGGTCTCCGAGCAGCTGATGGACGCCGGGGTGGCGAACTCCGCCTTCAGTTTCCCGCCGCAGGATGAGTACCCGGCCTGGTGGATGGCCAACATCGTGTGGGGTTACGGCGGTGCCTGGTCCGATGAGTGGGACTTCTCCCCCGTCTCCTCAGATGCCACCATCGAGGCGCTGGAGTTCGCACAGGAAGCAACCAACTCCTGGGCCTCGGTGTCCTCGGGCAACCCGGCCGATGACTTCTCCGCCGGCGCCACCAGCCAGATCGTGCAGTCCACCGGTTCGCTGGGCGGCATCCTGGACTCGGCATCCTTCGAGGTGGGCACCGCGTTCCTGCCCGGCGGTCCGGCCGCCGAGGGTGAGACCCCGACCGGTGGTGCCGGTCTGATGATCGCCTCCGACAGCACTCCGGAACGTCAGCTGGCCGCGGCGATGTTCGCCGGCTTCATGGGCAACCCGGACTCGACGGCCGCGTTCTCCGCTGCCACCGGGTACGTGCCGGTCCACCAGGATGCGGACATGTCCGACGTCTACGCCGAGACCCCGCAGTTCCAGACCGCGGTGGAACAGCTCGAACGCGCCCGGGTGCAGGACTTCGCCCGGTTGTTCGTGCCCGGTGGTGACCTGGAGTTGTCCCAGACCCTGCAGCGGATCCTGACCTCCGACGTGGACGTGGCCGAGGAGATGCAGCGCGTGGAGGAAGAGTTGCAGTCCCTGTACGACTCCGACGTGGCCTCGGAGGTGGAGGGCTGAGTCAGCCCTTCACCCCGACCCCGGTGGGCCCGGATGGGTATCGCGGGCGTTGCGAGTGCGACGCCCGCGGCGCCCATCCGGGCCCTCGGTCGTCCGGGCCGATCCGCATGGTGGCGAGGTCGGCCCCGGCGGCGCGACGACATCAACGGCCTCGATGCCCTGCCCGGGCCGGGTCAGCGCTGGACGTCGCCGGGTGCGGTGTCCAGGGAGTCCAGGTCGGTGCGGGTGAGCATCGCCTCCCAGTCCCCCCGGCTGGAGACCACCGCAGCCCCGCAGGCGTTCCCGCGTTCCAGTCGCTGCGGCAGCGGCAAGTCCTCGAGCAGGGCGGAGAGGTACCCGGCCACGAACGCGTCGCCGGCGCCGATGGGGTCGACGACGTCGACGGGCAGGGCCGGGCGAAGGACGTCATCCCCGGCGGTGCGCACCCGGGCGCCGTCCCCACCGAGTTTGATCACCACCTCCCCCACGCCCAGACCGAACAGGGCCTCGAGGTCCATCCGGGCGCCGGACGTGAGCAGGGCAAGTTCCCCGGGGTCACCGAAGACGACGTCGGCGTACGTGGCCAGTTCGGCCAGCACCGGCCGGGCCTGCTCCGGTGACCAGAGCCGGGACCGGAAGTTCACATCCAGGCTGACCTTCATACCGGCCGTCCGCGCGGCCCCGGCCAGCGCCAGGGTCGCCTCGGCAGGCCCTGGGCCCAGCGCCGGGGTGATCCCGCTCAGGTGCACAACTCCCGGCCGTAGGTCCAACGCGGCCCGGGCGTCGGCCGGCCCGATCGCGGTGAAAGCCGAGTGGGCCCGGTGGTAGTCCACCCGGGCTCGCCCCATCGGGCGTTGCTGGGACACCAGGATGCCGCTGGGAGCGCCCTGTTCACGGCGTACCGCGGTGGTGTCGACCCGCTCGGCGGCCAGGGTGCGCACGATCAGGTCACCGATCGCATCACCGCCCAGCACGCTCGCCCATGCCGACCGGTGCCCGAGCCTGGCCAGCCCGATCGCGACGTTCGACTCGGCACCGGCGATCGAGATCCTCGGCTCCGGACCGACGCCGAGGGTCCCCTCGGCGCGGATGGTGCCCATGGTCTCCCCGAGAGTGAGCACATCGATGCCGCTCATCGGGGGCGTCGTTCCACGCCGTCGTCCCAGGCACGCACCATGGCGGCGGCCCGGTCGCGGATCTCCGCCCACGCCTGGTCGGCGACGAGGTCGTCGTTGACCAGGTGTCCACCCACACCCACACCCACACATCCCATCGCGGCGTAGGTGGTGGCCTCGGCCGCGCCCACGCCCCCGGTGGGCAGCAACGGGATGTCATCGAGGGGCTCGGCGATCGCCTTGATGTAGTCCACCCCGCCCAACGGTCCGGCCGGGAACACCTTGACCGCAGCCACCGCGGGGTGGCGGTGAGCCAGTTCGATCTCGGTGGGCGTGCTCGCGCCGCAGTAGACCGGCCGGCCCGCCGGTGCTGCGGCCCCGAGCACGCCGGAGTCGATCGTGGGGGTGACCAGGAACTGCGCCCCGGCGCTGATCGCTTGGACCGCCTGGTCAGCGCTGCGCACCGTCCCGGCACCGACCTGAGCCTCGGTGCGGTCCCGCCACTCGGTGATCGTGGCACGTGCGTCCGGCGTGGGCAGCGTCACCTCCAGGCGGGTGATTCCCCCGGCCGTCAGCGCCTCCAGCACCTCCAGGGGCGGGCTGCGCCGGCGGAGCCGGATAATAGCCACCACCCCGACGTCGGTGCTCATCGCGGGCCCTGCTCAGATGCTTGCGTCATCACGCCACCAGGTTAGTCGCTGCCCGCCCGCAGCATCGTCCCGGCTCGCACGCCGGTGACCTCGCCGCCGTCGAAGGCGACCCGCCCGGCCACCAGCACCGCGTGCATCCCGGTGGCCAGCCGCCAGGGGTCAGAGAAGGTGGCGTTGTCGGTGAACGTGCGGGGATCGAAGACGGCGACGTCGGCCACCGACCCGGCGCGCAGGATGCCACGGTCGGACCAGCCGAGCCGGGAGGCCGGCAGGGAGGTCATCTTCCGCACCGCCTCGGGCAGGGTGAGCAGGCCCCGCTCGCGCACGTAATGGGAGATCACCCTGGGGAAGGTGCCGAAACTGCGCGGGTGCGGGCGTCCTCGACCCTGGTCCCGTAACACCCACCCGTCGCTGGCCACGGCCACCCGTGGGTGGGCCAGCACCCGGTCCACATCCTCATCGGACATGGAGTGCAGCACCACGCTGGCCCCGCCGTCGTGGGCGGCCAGGATCCGCAGCGTGGCTTCGGCGTCGTCCACGCCCTCGGACCGGGCGATCTGGGCCAGGCTCTGCCCGGCTGCGTCCTGGTAACGGCCCGGGCCGAGGTGGGCGATCATCACCCCGGAGGCCACGGTGGCCTGCCCCTGCCGCATCTCGGCGAGGATGCGCTCACGCGCCTCGGTGTCGGCCAGTCGGCGCAGCAGCGCAGCGGTACCGCCGTCCAGGGCCCAGGTGGGCAACCGGGTGGTCAAGGTGGTGGAGGAGGCGGTGTAGGGGTAGACGTCGGCGGCGACGTCCAGGCCGGCCTCGGCGGCCTCATCGATCAGCCCGAGTGCCTCAGCGGTACGCCCGTGGTGGCGCTCCCCGGCGGCCTTGAGGTGGGAGATCTGCAACCGCGCGCCACCAGCGGCGGCGAGCCGGACCGCCTCCTCGACGGCCTCGGTGAGTCGGGCACCCTCGTTGCGGATGTGGGTGGAGTACAACAGCCCATGCCGGCCCGCCGCGCTGACCAGGTACTGCAGTTCGCGTTCGTCGGAGTAGGTGCCCGGGGCATAGATCAGGCCGGTGGAGAACCCGTATACCCCCTGGGCCGCTGCGGTGGCGAGCAACTCACCCATGGCAGCCAGGTCGTCGTTGGAGGCGAGGCGTTGCTCCCCGCCCATCACGGCTTCCCGCAGGGCGTTGTGGCCCACCTGGGTCACCATGTTGATCGCCGGTCCTGCCGCGTCCACCGCGTCGGCGAACCCGCCGGGATCGGTCCACTCCCAGCCCAGTTCGGGTTCCAGGAAGGCCGAGGACGTACGCATCGCCTCCAGATCGGCCACCGGGAACGGGGAGAAGCCGCAGTTGCCGCCCACCAGGGTGGTCACGCCCTGCGGCAGTTGGGTGCTGGCCTGCGGGTGGCCCTGGATCCGGAAGTCGGCGTGGGAGTGCAGGTCGATGAAGCCCGGGGTGACGATCAGGCCGGTGGCGTCGATGACCTGCGCTCCGCGCAGGTCGGCCCGGCTGATCTCGGCGACCCGTCCCCCGCGCACTCCCAGGTTGGCGCGGATCGGTTCGGTGCCGGTTCCGTCGAGGATGCTGCCCCCGTGGACGACGACGTCGTGGTCGGTCATGTAGTGAATCCTCCCGGTGCTGTGTCACCACAGCGGTATCGGTTGTGCCGGTTCAGTTGGCCGAGCCCCGCGCGGTTGCCACCACGGTTGCTGCCGCCCGGGCGACGATGTCATCGACGGGACCGGGACCGTCGTCGTCGATCACGTCCTGAAGGTCGCTGCCCAGGGCGGCGAAGGAGATCATCCGGTCGTCGAAGTCCAGCACCCCCACGTCGTGGCGGATGCCGATGATCTCCCCGGTCTTGTGCCGGCACAGCACGTCCGGGCCCAGGCGGGCGGGCATGCGGGAGTTGAACTGCTGGCGCAACAGCATGTCCAGGGCCAGGGTGCGCAGGTGAGGTGGCAGCAGGTCGGCGCACAGCGCGTCCAGCAACAGGGCTTGGTCGGCGGCGGTGGTGGCGTTGCGGCCCGGCAGGTGGGTGTCCATCAGGGTGCGCTGGATCTGCGTGTCGTGCATGCCCCACCGGGCCAGGAACTGGGCGATGCGGTCCAGGCCGAGCAGGCGGATCAGCATGTTGGTGGCCTCGTTGTCGCTCACCACGATCATCATCTCGGCCACTTCGGCCACGGTGAGTCGCTGCACCGAGGGCAGGTGCACCAGCACGCCGCTACCGCCCACGCGTTCCTCGGGTACCTCCAGCACCTGCTCGAGCGTGAGCTGGTCCTCGGCCACGTCCTGCAGCACCATCAGCAGCACGGCCACCTTGATGGTGCTCGCCGGGGTCGTCACCCGGTGGGCCTCGACCTGGGCGATCACCTGCCCGGCTTCCCGGACCGCGAAACTCCAGTGTCCCGGCGCCTCCCGGGCGATCGTGGTCAGGTGCTGCTGCAGTGCGTGCTGGTTCTTCTCCGGCCACGTCGTCATGTAGACCTCCTCCGGCCAGCCATCCTGTCGCATGAGTGGGCTCGAGGTTCCCGGGGCACGCGGGGCGGGGCCCACATGAGCCACGTCCTGCGACGGCGCGTGTGGGCACGCGCCCGTGCGACACAGCCGCGCCAACCTTGATCCATCGCAATCAAGGCCTGCGCCTTACTCACCATTCGGTGCAGTTCCACAGTTCCGGTTCGGCCGGCGGCCTCGCCAGCCCGGCACCGACCGCGACTTCCGCCCCACCCCGGCCGGGTACGTCCCGAACCCGCTGATGACGATGCCGCACCCATTACCTACTTCTCCTCGCCGGCCGAGCGACACCGTCCAGGCGCCCGGTTCAGATCAGCGGTCACCGTCGTCCGGAAATTCCCTTGCACCATCGTCCTAGTTGTGCGACCGTCCTACTTGTATATCTGTGCAACTAGAGACTCTGAGGGAGAGATCCATGCTCGATGCGCCACCCCACCTGGCCGGACGGCGCGAGTGGGCGGGCCTCGCCCTGCTCTCGGTACCAACGGTGCTGTTGGGACTCGATGTCACGGTGCTGTACCTGGTGGTGCCGAGCATGGTGGCGGCCCTCGATCCCTCCACCACCCAGACGCTGTGGATCATGGATGCCTACGGGTTCTTCATCGCCGGGTTCCTCATCACCATGGGCACGCTCGGGGACCGGATCGGCAGACGGCGTCTGCTGATGATCGGGATGACAGCGTTCGCACTCGCCTCGATCTTCGCGGCCCTGGCCCCGAACGCCGAGTTGTTGATCCTGGCCCGGGCTCTGCTGGGCATCGCCGGCGCGACCCTGATGCCCTCGACGCTGTCGCTGATCTCGAACATGTTCGCCGATGCGCGTCAGCGCGCGCTGGCCATCGGGGTATGGGCCACGATGTTCGCGGTCGGGATGGCTGCCGGTCCGGTGGCCGGCGGCGCCATGGTGGACGCGCTCTGGTGGGGCGCGGCGTTCCTGCTCGCGGTTCCGGCCGCCGTCCTCGTCCTGCTCGGCGCCCGCAGGGTGCTACCCGAGTATGCCGACCCGGCTGCGGGGCGGCTGGACCTGGCCAGTGTCGCGCTCTCGCTCGCGGCCATCCTTCCGGTGATCTACGCCGTCAAGCACACCGCCGTTCACGGCCCCGAGCTGAAGTCGGCGTTCCTCCTGGCGGTCGGTGTGATCAGCGGGGCTGCGTTCGTTCGCCGCCAACGTGCTCTGCGCGCTCCCCTGCTCGACGTCAGCCTGTTCAGCAACCGATCCTTCTCCGCCGCCCTGGTGGTGCTCCTGGTCGGCCTGATCGGCGTCGGAGGAACCATGTACCTGGTGACCCAGTACCTGCAGTTGGTGCAGGGCCTCACACCTTTCGTGGCTGGCCTCTGGATGGGACCTCCCGCGCTGGCCATGTTCGCCGCTGCCATCGGCGCACCATTCGTCGCCAGGCGCCTCCGACCCGGGTCGGTGATGGCGCTCACGCTGGGCCTGTCCGTGATCGGATACGTGCTGCTCACTATCGTCGGCAGCGGCGACGGAGCGTGGGTGGTGGTCGCATTCGCGTTCGTCTACTTGGGCCTGGGCGCCATCAGCGCGCTCGGCACGGACGTGGTCGTCGGTTCTGCCCCGGCCTCGAAGTCCGGCTCGGCAGCGGCGATGTCGGAAACCGTCATGGAACTCGGGATCGCCGTCGGCGTCGCCCTGCTGGGCAGCCTCACCACAGCACTCTACGCCGCGAGAATGACCGCGCCGCCCGGGACCGCACCGCAGGTCACCGACGGCCTCACCGCCAGCCTCCCGGAGGCACTGGCCCTTGCCGACGAACTCTCGGCCGATGTCCTTGTCCGCGCGCAGGAGACGTTCACGGGCGCGATGAACGTCGCGGCCGCCACGGCGGGATCAGCGATCATCCTCGCGACCCTCCTCTGCCTGGTGGCGCTCCGGCACCTCCCCCCGCTCGGCCAGGAGCAACGTGTCGAGGCCGATCAGCGGTGAGATGCCACTACCCTGTAGACCAGAGGTGAGGTGCATGGGAGCGGACGAGGAACGCCACATCGATGGACGGCTTGCCCGGGGCAGCAAGCGCCGCGCCCAGATCATCGAGGCGACCCTAGCCGTCGTCACTCGTGACGGCGCGTCGGGGGTCACCCACCGCACCGTCGCCGCGCAGGCGGACATCACCACCAGCCTCATCACCTACTACTTCGTCACCCTGGATGACCTGCTCGTTGCGGCCCTGGCCAGCGTCGCCGACACCTATACCGAACACATCCGCGCCATCATCGAGGGCCCGGGCGACAACCTCCACGGCCTGGCCCAGTTGATCGCCGACTCCGCCGGTCCGGGTCGTGACCGGGCATTGGCCGAGCGGGAACTGGCCACCATGGCGGCCCGCCGGCCCGCACTTGCCGAAGTGTCACGCCGGTGGCGCGAGAACGTCGCCGAACTCGGCGCCGCGCTCACCGAGGATCCCGAGGCGATCGCCGCCCTCGTGGCCACCTCGGACGGCCTGTGCACGGCCGTCCTCATCGACAACGTCCCAGCCGATCCCGAGTACATCCACCGGCTGTTGCGCCGGGCACTGAACCCGGCGCGGGCGACGGCGGCGGGGTGAACCCCATCGCCCCGACAGCCGGTCGATCTAGGCGTTGACTTCGGTCAGCGTGCCGTCGTTGACCGAGTAGACGAACCCGCGGACCCGGTCCTTGTGTGGCACGAACGGGTTGGCGGCGATGCGGGCCAGGGACTGACGCACGTCGTCGGCAGGGTCCCGGAAGGATTCCGGTGCCCATGGCGGCCGGATGCCGGTGTCGGCCTCGATCTGAGCTTTGAACTCATCGTCGGTGAACGTGAGCATCCCGCAGTCGGTGTGATGGATGAGGATGACCTCCCGCGTGCCGAGCAGGCGCTGGCTGATCGCGAGGGAACGGACCTCGTCCTCGGTGATGACCCCGCCGGCATTGCGGATCACGTGGGCGTCCCCTTCCTCCAGGCCGAGCAGGCCGTAGGGATTCAGCCGGGCGTCCATACAGGCAACGACGGCGACCTGACGCCCTGGCGGCATCGGCAGGTCACCCTTGTCGAACGTTGCGGCATAGGCCTCCGCGTTGCGGAGCAGGTCGTCGGTGACAGTCATGCCTCGGTCCTTTCGCGTCCGTGGGTCGGCGTCGGTCGGCGCCTCCTCAGCCATTTTTCACCCGCTGTGACGTCGCGGGTCGTCACCCGCCCGGGAGTCTCGCGGACCGGGACGCCGCGAGCACCTCAACACCGAGGAGTCCCCTGCCGTACACCTACCGTATCGCGCGAGGGGGGCCTTGCCGCAAGACCCCCTCCGTACCGCAGAATGCGGGGTCCCGAGCCGAGCCCATGCCCCTTTGACCTGTGGAGTTGACGCGTGCCCACCACCCGGACCGACATTTTCGACCTTTCCGAAGCCAGGACCGCCAAGGCCGATCCCGCCCTTATCGGTACCGACCAGGCTCAGTTGCGGATCATCGCAGAACGCCTGAGCGAGCAGGTCACCGCCACCTCCGACCAACTCGCGACCGAGCGCAGATCCCCCGGTGGTGGTGTGCAAGCGGCGTTGGAGCGTGATCAGCGGGTGCACCGCCTGACCACCCGACTCAGGCTCCTGTACCGGTACGGGATGGACCTATGCCTGGGCCGGATGGTGCGCGCGGGCGATACCGGTCCGGTCTACATCGGCCGCATCGGCTTGACCGACCAGAGTGGCGAGGTCCTGATGGTCGACTGGCGCGCACCGGCGGCAGAACCGTTCTTCGCCGCCACCCACGCCAACCCGATGGGGCTGACGAGCCGGCGGCGCTACCGCTGGAGTGCGGGGAGGATCACCGACTACTGGGATGAGGTCTTCGCTCCCGGTGCGCTGCAGGGGCACGCGGCCCTGGATGATCAGTCGGCCTTCATCGCCAGCCTGGGGACGAGCCGCACCGGAGCGATGCCCGATGTGCTCAGCACGATCCAGGGCGACCAGGACGCGATCATCCGGGCCGGATCGCGCGGCCCGCTCGTGGTCGACGGAGGACCCGGCACCGGGAAGACGGTGGTGGCTCTGCACCGGGCGGCCTACCTGCTCTATTCCGACCCCCGGCTGGGCGTTGGTAGTGGCGGAGTGCTGGTGGTCGGCCCGCACCAGCCCTACCTGTCCTACGTCGCCGATGTGCTGCCCAGCCTCGGGGAGGAGGGTGTGCTCACCTGCACGCTGACCGACCTCGCCGGTGCGCGCGAACACACCCCGGCAGAGAGCGACCCGGTGGTGGCCGGCCTGAAGGCCTCGGGACAGATGGCCGGGGCGATCGAGAAGGCGGTGGCCTTCTACGAGCAGCCCCCCACCGAGTCGCTGGAGGTGTCGACCTCGTGGGCCGACGTCCAGGTGACCGATGTCGACTGGGCGGAGGCCTTTGCTGCGCCGGATCCGGGCACCCCGCACAATGAGGCCCGCGAACACGTGTGGGACGCGCTGGTGCAGTTCCTGATCGATCAGCACGATAGTGAGGTGCCCACGGACCTGGTACGCCGGGAGGTGTCCCGGGATACCGAACTGACCGCCACGCTGAATCACGCGTGGCCGCTGCTCGGTGCCTCGGACCTGATCGGCGATCTCTGGTCGGTTCCGGCTTACCTACGCTTGTGTGCCCCGTGGCTCGCGCCAGAGCAGATTCGCGCGCTCCAGCGCCAGGACCCGCACGCCTGGACCCAGTCCGATCTGCCGTTGCTGGATGCGGCGCGGCACCGGCTCGGTGAGGCAGGTGATGCTCGACGCCGGCGGCGACAGTCAGCGGCCGCCCAGGCGGAACGTGACCAGATGGATGCCGTCGTGACCGAACTCATCGCCGCCGATCACGACGGCGAGAGTGTGATGACGATGCTGCACGGGGAGGACCTGCGCGACGCGTTGGTCCAGGACGCGGCCGATGGCGTCGCCGGTGCAGACCGGCTCGCCGGACCGTTCGCACACATCGTGGTCGATGAGGCGCAGGAGTTGACCGAGGCCCAGTGGCAGATGCTGCTTCGCCGGTGCCCCTCACGTAGTTTCACCATCGCGGGCGACCGTGCCCAAGCCAGGGACGGGTTCACCGAGTCGTGGTCCCAGCGCCTGCACCGCGCGGGCTTGGGTGAGGCCAGGATCGCGACGTTGAGACTCAACTACCGCACCCCGGTCGAGGTGATGTCCTATGCCGAGCCGGTGATCCGGGAGGTGCTTCCCGATGCCAATGTGCCCCGCTCGGTGCGCAGCAACGGTCTGCCGGTGCGGCACGGACATACCTCGGAACTACAGGCGATCCTGCAGGAGTGGGCCGCCGCTCACGCCGAGGGGGTCGGATGCGTCATCAGCACACGTCCCCCTTCCCCTCCCCTGCCCCGCAGGGTGCACTCCGTGACTCCCGAGTTGGCCAAAGGCCTCGAGTTCGACCTGGTGGTGCTGATCAACCCCGAGGGGTTCGGCATCGGCGTGCAGGGCGGGGTGGACCGCTATGTCGCGATGACCCGCGCGACCCAGCAACTGGTCGTTCTCACCGACTCCGCACCCTGACCCGGCGTAAGCACCTCAGGCCGCGGCGGCGGCCAGGCGAGCGGGGGTCTCGTCGTCGAACTCGGCGAAGAACTGCCCGACCCGCTCGGTGAGTTCGTTCATGCCGTCGCAGGCGAACAGGATTGGTTGGTACTTGCTGATGTCGTAGTCCAGCGTGGCCATCAGATGGAAGTCGAGCGGGCGCACATCCGCGCCGCGGAACTCCTCGATCTCCCCGTAGGAGGACAACAGGCCGGCTCCGTAGCAGCGCAGTTCGCCGTCTTCGTACATGACCCCGAACTCGATGGTGAACCAGAACACGTCGGCAACGTACTGCAGCCCATTCTCGGTCTCACACCGCCGGGCCGCCTCTCCGGCCAGGCGCTTGACCTCGGCAACCTGCGGGGAGGCGAGCAGGTTCCCGTGGCCGACGACCTCGTGGATGATGTCCGGTTCGGGTGTGTACAACGGTTGGGAGGAGTGCCGGAGGTACTGGGTGGAGTGAAACACCCGATCCGCCAGGGACCCGTAGAAGACGTCCAGGGGCACCAGCCCGGCGGCCGGATGCAGCCGGAAGCCGGTGAGCCGCTCCAGGCCGGCTGAGACCTCGTCCAACTGCGGCACCCGGTCGGTGGGTAGCCCCAGCGCTTCCTTTCCCTCCAGGAAGGCCCGCACTGCGAGGCGTTCATGCTTGGGTGCCAACTCCGCGCAGACCCGGGCCCAGATCTGGTTCTCCTCATCGGTGTAGTCCACCTGTGGGATCGGCATCCCGGGCTCCCAGGTCATCACCGGGGCAGCGATCTCGTTACGACGACGGCGGTACTCCGGATCGTTCACGCCGGGGTGGTTATCGGCCAGGTGCACCTGGACACCGTTCTCATCGGTGGTCACGGGGGCGTAGAGCTGTGCTTCTTCGAACATGTCGCCGTTGTACCCCGATGTGACGTGAAGCACCACCAGATCTTGCGTAAAGTATCGAAAGTGGGAACACGTGTACCCATCGATGAGGTGGATCGACAGATCCTTACATCGCTGCGCCTGGACGGTCGCCGCACCTTCACCGACCTGGGCCGGGAGTTGGGGCTGTCCACGCCTACGGTCAAACGTCGGGTGGACCGGCTCGAGGCGCGCGGGGTGATCCGCGGATATGCGGCGGTGGTGGATTCCACGATCAGCGGTCAGGGTATCGAGGCGATCGTGGAGGTCTACTGCGCCGAGCGCACGGCTCCCCGGGACGTGCTGGCCGCTGTGCAGCACCTGCCAGAGGTGCTCAGCGCCGTGACCGTCTCCGGTGATCCCGACGCGGTGCTGCGCGTCCAGGTCGACGGCGTCCGGCACCTGGAGCGGGTGGTGGAGAACCTGCGCCGCCACGAGATGGTGATCCGCACCCGCACGATGGTGATCCTGTCGGTGTTGGTCGACCGGCCCACGGGTCTGAACGGGTCCTGACCCGGCCGAGCCCACCGGCTCCCGAACGGGGCAGCCACGAATTTGCTGATGAGACCCCTGGTCCGGGAGGTTCCCGCTAGCATCGGAACCGGGAAGGCGGACCAGGATTCGGTCGGACCCTGCAGGCGAAGGCGAGGTGCAGGTGGTGGCCATGGGTGCCATGCTTGAACGCGACGCCGCCCTACGCGCACTGCGCAGGACCGTCGACGTCGCCGCCGACGGTCGTGGATCGGTGGCCATCGTGGCCGGTGAACTCGGCATGGGCAAGACGATGCTCGTGTCGAGTTTCGCGCCCACGACCGATGCCGAGGTCTACTGGGGCACTTGTGATGACCTGTCCACATCCCGACCATTCGGGCCGTTCTGGGATATCGCCGCGCAGGCGCCGTGGGGTTTACAGTCCATGCTCGACGCCGGCGACCCTCCGTATCGACTGCACACCCGGGTTCTGGACGAGCTGGCCGCCGCCGAGCGACCGACGGTGATCGTGATCGAGGACATCCACTGGGCGGACGACGCCACCATCGATGCCATCACCGTCCTCGGGCGCCGCATCGCCGACCTGCCCGCTGTGCTCGTGCTGACATTGCGATCCGGAGAGGCAGCCCCCGACCACCCGGTGCAGTCGGCGTTGGGCGTGCTGCACCGTCTCGCCGCGGTGCGTGTGGAACTGCCCCCGTTGTCACGTGCCGCCGTGGCCAGGCTCAGCGGCGAGGAGAACGCCGACTGGGTCTATGACGTAACCGGCGGCAACCCCTTCTTCGTCACAGAGTTGGTCGCTGACCTTCCCGGTGATCTGCCGCAGTCGGTCACGAGTGCGATCCTGGGGCGCTGTGCCCGGCTCGATCCGTCTTCACGCCATCTGGTTGAACTGGTCTCGGTTGCGCCGACACGTCTTCCTATCGCCGCCCTCGACGCCGCCCTGCCTGAGTGGACGGCAGCAGCGGAGGCGCCCGAACGTCTTCGGCTGTTGACCCTCGAGCCGACGCACGTGCGTTTCCGGCACGAACTCATCCGTCGCGCGGTCCACTCGAGCCTGACCGCCACCCGCCGACGTCACCTGCACGCGCAGGTCCTGGAAGCGCTTCTGGCCACCGGAGGCGCCGCAGCCGACATCGTTCACCATGCAGAGGCAGCCGGGAGCACCTACGCGGCTGCCTCGCATGCCCTGGCCGCGGCCCGCGAGGCGACCGCACTGGAATCACATCGCGAGGCGTTCGAGTACTACCGCCGCGCCGCTGAGTTCGCCCACGAGTTCCCCATCGGTGACCGGGCCGGCCTGTACGAGGCGTACGCCGAGGAGGCATGTCACGTCGGAGACCTGAGCGAAGCATTCAACGCCTCGGACCGTGCGATCGCGTTGCACCGCGAACACGGCGACGTGCGTGGGGTCGGGCGGTGCAAGACCGCCCGGGCCCGCTTCAACTGGTTGGCGGGTGACAGCCGTGCGGCCTGGGAACAAGCCCAGGGCGCAATCGCGGTGCTCGAGCCGCTCGGCGCCACCACCGAACTGGCCTCCGCGCACAGTCAGCTGTGCGACCTGGCCACGCGCTCCGGGAACTCCGAGCAGACGCAACGTAGCGGCCACCGGGCCGTGCGGCTGGCCGAGGAACTGGGCAACGAGGACGCCAAATGGCGCGCGCTGGTCGCGATGGCGGCGATGGGTATGCAACTCAACCCAGCCGAGGCGAGCACCCTGCACGGTGTGATCGACGGTGCGCGCCGGGCCGGTGCGCACGACACGGTCATGAACGGCCTGGTTGCGCTCGCCTTCTTCAATCTGGGGTGGGTGCGACCTCATGCGGCACTTCGCAGCATCACACAGGGCCTGGCACTGGTCGAGGAGCGTCAGCGCGATGTCTTCAGGGACCACTTCGAGACTCTGCTCGCCTGGCTGAAGGCACGATCGGGACACTTCGATGAGGCGCGGGCCCTTGCCGAGCGTGTGATCGAGAGACGGGCCAGCAGCACGATCGCGGGCCTACAGGCCCAGACCGTGCTCGCCGAGGTCGCGGTGCGGCGCGGCGACGATGACGCCGCCGGACGCCTGAGCGATCTGATCACCCTGGTCGACGAAGCAGGCGAACCCAAGTTGTCGGGTCCGGTGCTCGAACTCGAGATCGAATGGGCCCTCACCCATAGACGCACTCCCCCGGTGAGCAGGACCGAACAGGTGCTGGCAAGGATCGCCCGGGAAACCGCAGTCGAGGGCTTCCTCGGCGCTCGCCTTGCCGCCTGGGCCACGGTCGTGGGGGTTCCTGTTGACTATCACGGGGTCGCGCCCCTGCCGCACGCCGCCATGATCCGGCAGGCATGGCACGATGCCGCCCACGCATTCGAGGCTCAGGGCTGGCGCTATGACCAGGCCTTGCTGCTGTCCATGAGCGATAGGGAAGCCGAGTTGGCTACCGCGGTGCACATCACGCAGAAGTTGGGTGCGAAACCGCTGGAGGCGCACCTGCGCCGCAAGATGCGTGCCCACGGCATGACCGTGCGGCGTGGCCCGGTTCGCTCCACGCGCGCCAATCCAGCAGGTCTGACCGAGCGGCAGGCCGAGGTGCTGGCGCTGCTGGCACAGAATCTGACCAACGCCGAGATCGGTGCCCGATTGGCGGTGTCACAACGGACCATCGAGCACCACGTGGCCGCCATCCTGACCGGACTTGCCGTCGGCAACCGGCGCGCGGCCGTACGCCGCGCGATCGACCTAGGGGTGTTGAGCCCCTCGCCTGAGTAGGCCGCGCCCGGCGGGTCAGCAGATATGGGTGGGGCCGCCGGGAAAAATAGGGGCGAGGCACCGATGCGCAGTCACCGTGGTCCTCGTAGCGTCGGGTGCCCACACACTCGCGAAGGGAGCCACGCGTGACTACCACCACCGACAACGGCATCGACGTCGAGCGACTCGGCGCCACGATCGATGCGATCAAGGACGACCCACAGTTGGCCACGTTCACGTTCCGAGCACGGAGCAACTGGGAGGAGGGCACCCACAACATTGGAGAGATCTCCACGTTCACCCACGCAGGGGAGACCGACGAGAGCCGCTCGGCGTCGTTCGTGCTGCACGGTGACGAGCCACCGGTCCTGCTCGGCTCCAACAAGGGGGCCAACGCGGTAGAACTGCTTCTGCAGGCCCTCGCCTTCTGTTACGCCGTGGGATACGTCGCGAACGCGGCAGCCCAAGGTATCCACATCACCCGGATGGAGTACGAGGTGGAAGGCGAACTGGACGTGCGGCCCTTCCTCGGTCTCGAGGGCGCCCGGCCCGGATTCACCGCGATCCGTGCGCATGGCCGTGTGTCGAGCCCCAATGCCGGCCAGGAGCAACTGCAAGCGCTGTGCCAGTACGTGCAGGACACCTCTCCGGTGCGCGATTGCCTGGCCAACGCCGTTCCGGTCGAGACCACCCTCGACGTGATCTGAGGAGGGGACATGAGCACTGTTCGCCACGCGCGCATCGACGTCGATGAGTTGACCACCCGGGTTCAGGCGATGTACCGGGCGGTGGCCCAGGATCCCGACTCCGAGTTCCATTTCGAGCTAGGTCGGCCACTCGCGGACCGGCTGGGCTATCCGGCCGAGATTCTCGATCAAGTTCCCACGGGGGCCGTCGAGTCATTCGCCGGCGTTGGGTACTTCTTCTCCCTGGCCGATCTCGGCGACGGAGAATCGGTCATCGACTTGGGATCGGGGTCGGGGATGGACTCCTTCTTCGCCGCCGTGCAGGTTGGCCCGGGCGGACGGGTCGTCGGCGTCGACATGACACCCGAGCAACTGGACAAGGCCGAGCGCCTGCGGGCGGCCGCGGCATTCGGCCACGTCACCTTCCGCTCCGGCAGGATCGAGCAACTGCCGTACGGAGACGGCAGTTTCGATGCGGTGATCTCCAACGGCGTGATCAACCTTGCGCCGGACAAGCCACGGGTCTTCGCCGAGGCAGCTCGCGTACTCCGCCCCGGGGGCCGCTTGGCGGTGGCGGACATCGTCACCGAAACCACCTTGACCGACGCCATCGTCGACGACGTCGAACTGTGGGCTTCGTGTATCGGTGGCGCCCCCCAGGAGGATGCCTACCTCGCCGCCATCGAGGACGCAGGCCTGCGGGTCGAGATGGTCACGACCAACCCATACCGGTTCCTGTCCGACCAGGCCCGTGGCGCGAGCGACCGGTTCGGCGTCAAGAGCGTCTGTGTCTTGGCCAGGCAACCCGAATAGGTCCCGGCCATCCGGCGCAACGCGGGAATCGCCGCAGCGACCCCGCGTCAGGTGACGCCTCGCCCCCCGCCTCGTTCGTACGCCGGGCTCTCTTGAGCGCGGCAACCCGGGCGACGGCGAGGGCGATTCCGGTACCGGTGGCCACGGTGAGCCAGGCGACGACCTCGGGCGTGACCGGGACCAGTAGGCGCATGGGAAACACTCGCCCGCTCGCGCCACTGATCAGCAAGGGCAACGCCGCCAGGAGCAGCGCCGGGGTGAGCAACCGGAGGACGCCGAGCCAGCGCAGCCACCTCGGACCGCGGACGCGACGATGCGCCCACCGGTCCCGACGACGGATGCTGCGAACACGCAGTAGCAGGCCGATGGTCATCCCCACCGCGACGAGTCCGATCAACCGCCAGTGGGTCATCAGGTGGGTGGGTGGCGGCTCGCCGACCAGGAGGGCGACGAGACCCTCCTTGATGCGCGTGACGTCGCCGAAGGCGTGGTTGGCGTTGGCGAGCAGAACAAGACCGTGTCCGGTCTCGGGCAGCAGCACCTGCTCCGCATGGAAGGTCATTGCGACACCGGTGTGTTCCAGCGCCGGGTGCGCACCGAAGGTGGTGATCACCCAGCCCATCGCATAGGTGGAATCTACGTGTGCCGGGGGCCTGTGCGAGAGTCGGAGGCTGTCGGCTCCCAGCACGCGTTGGCCGTGCGCAGCGCCCGCGTTGCCATGCACCGGCAGCCACCGGGCGAGGTCAGCAGCGGTCGTGACGATTCCGGCGGAGCCCGCCACGTACCCCTCGGGTTCGGCGCGGGGCACGGCCGCCCCGAACAGGGCGACATGACCTTGCGCGAGGCTTGGCGTTGCCGATACCGCGTCCTCGGCCCGGGTGAGGCTCACAGTGTCGACCATCCCCAGCGGGGTGAAGATCTCCCGCTGCAGATAGGAATCGAATTCCTCCCCGCTGGCCACTTCGACGAGTCGCGCGAGGACGTCGTAGTTGCGGTTGAAGTAGTCGAACTCCTCTCCCGGACCCGTGCTGGGCCGGGCGCTGGCCAGTTCGGCGAGGCGTTCGGCTGGGCTGTGCTGATCGAGCCGCCACAAGCCCGGAAATCCCGGGTCGCTCAGGCCGCTGGTGTGGTGCAGCAGGTGGCGGACGGTGATCCTTCCTGCAGCCGAGTCATCGACGAGGGTGAAGTCCGGCAGGTAGCGACGCACCGGCTCGTCCAGATCCACCGCGTCCCGCTCTACCTGCTGGAGCACGGCTACCGCCGTGAACGCCTTGCTCAGGGAAGCCACGCGCATCGGCGTGTCCGCCGTCATCGGCCGGCCCCCGCCGGCGGTGCCGTATCCGCCGAGGTGCAGCACGTCCTCTCCCTGGGTGACCGCTACCGCCAGACCGGGTAGTGGGCTGCGGTCCACCTGGTCCTGAAGGTAGGCATCGATCTCGGGAGAGATCGACTGCGCACCGGCCGACGTCGGGGATGCCAGGCTCGCGAGCGCGGCCGCCACTGCGGCGACCGCGACCAGAATCGCGCCGGCCGGACGCCGGCGAGAGTCCGGGCTGCGGATCAACCGCTCACGCCCGGCCTTGCGCACAGCGGCGGTCGCGCGGCAGTCGGACTTCGGGTGGGCCCAGAGGGACTCGAACCCCCGACGCCCGCGGTGTAAACGCGGTGCTCTAACCAACTGAGCTATGGGCCCTGGCAGACCAAGGTTACCGCTACTCGCCCGCACCGGTGATCTCGACCTTGCCCGCCAGCAGTGCTTCCACGTCCACTCCTGCCTCGCGCAGCATCGGCAGCACGACGGACTCCTCCTTCTCCATCCGCAGCGCGAACAGCAGTACCAGGCTGCGGGCCGCCAGGGCAGCCTGCAGCCCGGTCGAGGCCTGCTCCATGTGTTCGACCAGGGCCAGGATCGCCCTGTGGTCCAGATCCATGGCGGCGACCAGCGCATGCGCTCCCACGCCGCGGGCGGTGCCGTAAAGCACCGTCTGCTCGGCCTCGAGGTGCTCGGCCACCTCGCCGCGCAGGTAACTCACGAAGGCATCACGGGGCCCGGCAAAGTCCGCACCGGTCACCACGGTGCGGATGAGCTCGGTCTCCAGGATCGTCAGTTCGGCCCACAACTCGCTGTGATGCTCATGGGCAGCATCGGTCATGGTGCCCAGAACCTGATCGGTATCCGGGATGGGGTCGGACACTGTCATCGCCTCCTCGGCCTCGGCTGGTACCGCCCTCCCATTCTGACAACTCGAGTTGTATCAACGCCAGAGGGGTGCACCCGAACCCGGCTCAGGTGTGCCGGTTCACCTTCGGCTCCGGTAGCGGCGGCTCGTGTTCGGAGCCCTCCCGCTCCAGCAGGTCCAGTGCCTCGGCGATCGCCCGGTCGAGTTGCGGATCGGCGGCACCGAAGAAGTCGGCCGGAGTGTGTACGACCTCGATGTCGGGGTCCACGCCGTGGTTCTCCATCCCCCAGCCCTTACCCTTCATCCAGGTCGCATACCGGGGCTGCGTGACGGTGGTGCCATCGACCAGGTCGAAGCGGCCATCGATGCCGACCACTCCGCCCCAGGTGCGCATCCCGACCACCGGCCCGATACCCATCGCCTGGGCCGCGGCGTTGACGATGTCGCCATCGGATCCGGAGTGCTCATTGGCCACCAGCACCACCGGGCCCCGGGGTGCGTGCGCCGGGTAGGTGCTCGCCCGGGCATGGTGCCGGCCGGTGCCCCAGGAGACCACCTTGGCGGCCAGCCGGGCCACGACCAACTGGCTGGTGTGCCCGCCGCGGTTGTATCGCACATCGGCGATCAGAGCCTCGGCCCGGCTGGCAATCCGCAGGTCGCGGTGCAGTTGCGCCCATCCGTAGCTCATCATGTCCGGCACGTGCAGGTAGCCGAGGCGCCCGTCGGAGTGTTCGGCCACGTACTCGCGCCTGGACCGGACCCAATCCTGGTAGCGCAGTACCTCCTCATCGCCCAGGGGCACCACGACGACCCGTCGATCCGAGCCATCGCGCCGCAGGATCAACTCCACCGGCTTGTCCGCCGCCCCGACCAGTCCGCGCGCCGGGCCGGCGTGGCGGTCCACCGGTCGCCCGTCCACCGCCACGATCACATCACCTGCGCGCGCATCGACCCCGGCTGCCCGCAGGGGTGAGCGCGCATCGGGCTCGCTGGACTCCCCCGGCAGGACCCGGTCGATCCGCCAGCCATCCGCGGCCGGGGTCAGGTCGGCGCCGAGCAGTCCCAGTTTGCGCTCCTGCGCTCCGGGCGGCTCGGTGGGCATGACGTAGGCGTGGGAGGTGTTGAGTTCGGCCACCGTCTCCCAGAGCAGGTCCACCAGGTCATCGTGGCTGCGCAGCCGGTCCACCAGGGGCCGGTACCGCGCGACCACACCGGCCCAGTCCACCCCGTCCATGTCCGCGCGCCAGAAGTGATCGCGCATCAACCGGGCGTTCTCATCGAACATCTGCTGCCACTCGGCCGCCGGGTCCACCTGCCACCGCAGTCGCTTCAGATCGACGCTGACCTTGGCCTGATCATCCTCCTCCTCCACCTTCCGGTCCGCGGGCACCACGGTGACCTCGTCCTTGTGCCGCACCACCAGGCGCTCACCGTCACCGGAGACGGCGTAGGAGTCCACCTTGTCCACGATGGTGGTGACCTTGCGGGTCTCGAAGGTCCACAGTTGCAGGGTGTCGGCAGCCGGCTCACCGGCCACCCCGGCACGGCGGCTACCCAGCACGCCAGCCTCCCCGGCCACGCTGATCCACACCACTCCGCCCTTGACGGCGCGCAGGTCCTTGTAGGTTCCCGAGGGCACCGGGAACGGGGTGATCCGCTCCTCGGCCCCGGCGGCGTCGAGGTCCGGGCTGGGCGGAGCAGCCGGCGCCCCGGTGACCTGCTCACGAGGGCCGGCTGCGCCGTCGTCGTCCTCCGTACCCTCCTGTGCGCCTACGCCCCCGGCGCCGCTCTGCCCAACCGCACCGGTCTGCCCAGCGGCACCGGCCTTGGAGACGCGCCACCCGTCGGCGCTCGGGCCGAACGGCGCCGGTTCGGTGGCCGCCAGCGGAATCAACCACGGCCGGGTAGACCCGGTGAAGGACAACGCGAACTCGTGATTGTCATAGGCTGGGTCGAACGTGCGGTCGGACAGGAACACCACGTACTTGCCATCGGCGCTGAAGACCGGGCTGTGGTCGTGGAACCGGCCCGAGGTCAACTTGTGCACCTGCCCATCGCCGTGCAGGTCGACCAGGCGCAGTGCGTGCAGGCTGGCCTCATCGGCGGTGGGCACCGTCCACATCAAGTAGCGCCCGTCCGGGGAGAAACTGGGCGTGGTGGCCTCACCCTGCTCCGAATGCCCCAGGTCTCGCACCGAGGCATCGGCGAGGGTGACCAGCCGGATCGCGCCGTCGTGGGAGATGACGGCCACGCGCTGCCCGGCCGGATCGCTGGCCAGGTGCAGGACGCGGCCCAGTTGCCCGGTGGCCAGCCGCTGCGGGTCGGTGGTGCCGGTGAGGTCGCGCACCTCCAGGCAGTCCTCCCCCGCCACGTCGCTGGCCATCACCGCCTTGCCGGTCCGGCCCAACAGCCTCGGTTCGCGCACGCGTACTCCGGCATCGGCCGCGATCGCCCGGGCCGGTCCCTCCCGGTGGCTGAGCCAGAAGGCGTTGCCCCGCCAGGCCACCAGGGAGGCGTCCCCGCCGTGGTCGGGCACCAAGGCGTCGAGGTTCTTGGTGGGTTCGGCCTCGAACGCCACCGGCGCTGCGCCCGGGAGCGACAGGTTCACCTTGACCGGGTCGCCGTCCAGATCGTCCAGTAGCCACACATCGCCCCGGCTGGACCACACGATGGAGGCGCCGTCGGTGGCGGCATCGCGCACGTAGCCCTCATCGATCCCCTGATGGGTGATCTGGCGCGGATGCCCCCGCCCGGGAGTGTCCCAGGCCCACAGGTTCGCCTGCTCATCGGCGGCGTCGGGGAAGGTTGCGGCCATGTCGGAGACGAACAGCAACGCCTCACCCCGCCACATCGGGTCGGTCAGCGGCGCGGTCTCATCGGGCAGCAGGCGCTGCCACTGCCCGTCGCCGGCATCCAGCCACAGCCGGGCGGCGGTGCCGCCCCGGTAGCGCTTCCAGTGCGCGGCCGAACGCCCGGCCGGGGTGCTGATCACCGCAGCACCGTCCGGGTGTAGCGCCACTCCCCCGGCCGGACCGTACCGCAGGCGCTCCACCCCGCCGTCCAGGTCCACCGCCCTGACCACCAGGTGGCGCATGTTCGCCTCACCGGCGTTGGAGGCCACCAGCACCCTGTCCTCACCGGTCCAGCCGAGCACCATGGTGTTGCTGCCGCCCCACCAGGTGAGCCGGCGTGCGCTGCCCCCGGCCAGGTCGATGACCATGACCTCCGGGTGCCCGTCCCGGTGGGAGACGAAGGCGATGTGGGACCCGTCCGGGGAGAACCGCGGCCGGCTCACCGGCGCCCGGTCATTGGTCAGGCGCCAGGCCCGGCCGCCACTGATACCACCCAGCCAGACATCGTCGGCAGCGACGAAGGTCAGTGAGTCGTGATGGACATGAGGGAATCTCAGATATGCCGAACCCATACCGTCAACGTAACCGCCCCCACGGGCCGGTGTCGCCGGCTTTACTGCATCGCGGGATAGCGCCACGAGTCGCCCCGCGGCATTGGACCTGCGGCATTGGACCCGCCGGGCTCAATCCGTTGCGCTCGGTTCCTGCTTCCGCGACGAGTGCGTCCCGCGCCACTGTCCCCGCTCGATCAGCACATCCTTGAGCACCTCGGGCCGGTCGGTGATGATCGCATCCACCCCCAGGTCCAGCAACGAATGCATGGTGGGTGCCTCATCGATCGTCCAGGCGTGTACCTGCAGGTTCTGTCGCTTGGCCGCTCGCACCGTGCGGGGGGTCAGCACCCGCCTGCCCCGGTAGCGGATCGGTACCTGCAGGCAGAGCGCGCCGGAGCGGGCAGCCCTGGTGGCCGCCGGACCGACCCCGTAACCGATGCCCATCGACTCCCTCGGTGAGGTTGAGGTGGCCAGCTGGGGGCGCTCGCGCCGCACCAGGTTCAGCCGGGTGCTGCTGAAGGAGCCGATGAGGACGCGGTGGTAGGCCTGGAACTCATCGAGCACGCCGAGCATCGGCTCGAGCACGTCATCGGTCTTGACGTCGATGTTGAACCGGGTGTCCGGGAATGCCTCCAGCACCTCCGCGAGGGAGGGGATCGTCTCCCCCCCGAGCGTGCGCAGCGAGCGAATCTGCTCGCCGGACAACTCTCCGAACAGGCGCTCCTGCCCGACCACTCGCACCAGGTCGTCGTCGTGGAAGCAGAACGCCTCGCCGTCGGCGCTGGCGCGTACGTCGGTCTCGAGGTAGTCGTAGCCCAGTTCCACCGCGTTGGCGAAAGCCTTGATCGTGTTCTCGTTGCCGGCATTCGGCGCATACCCGGCACCGCCCCGGTGGGCCATCGCCAGCGGTGGGTGGTCCAGGTACCGCCCACCGACCGGGGCCACCTGCCTCTGGCGGGGAGTCAACGGACGACGACGGCGCGGGGCGGCCGCGCTCACGGCTCCTCCACCCGGGCCGCGGCCAGGGCGCGCACGGCGTCGACGTGCTCAGTGAGGGAGCGGGTGCGGCCCGGGGGGCTCAGCGTGCTCCAGACGATCGCGCCACCGGCGTCGATCAACACACTCCCCCGCCCGGCGTGACCGGCCTCGTCGTCGAACGCGCCGTAGGCCTCGGCCACCTGGCCGTGCGGCCAGAAGTCCGAGAGCAGGGTGAGTCCGAAGCCCTCCTGGTCCCCCCACGCCCGCAGGCTGTGTAGGGGATCGCAGGAGATGGCCAACACCGCGGCGTCCAGTGCGGCGAAGGTGTCCAGCTGCTCGTTCAGGCCGGTCAGTTCCTGGTGGCACAACCGGGAGAAGGCGAACGGGAAGAACACCAGCAGCACCGGGGCGCCGCGCAGAGCGGACAACTGAACCGGCGTGCCGTGGGTGTCCGGAAGTGTGAAGTCGGGGGCGACCCGGCCCGGAGCGGCGAGGTCGAAAGGATGAATCGTGGTCTTGGTCCTACTCACCACGGCACCATCTCACGATCAGCGGCCCCGGCTGCGCGTCACCAGCCGCATCCCGGTCCAGTCCGGCGCTGCCGAGATGGCACTGGTGGCGTGCAGCCCCGCGGTGGAGGCAGCCTCCTCCACGTCTGCCGGGGCCACGTGCCCGTCCCGGCCGGGCTTGGGTACCAGGACCCAGATCAGGGCCCCGTCCTCCAGGGTGGTCATCGCATCGAGGACCAGGTCGGTCAGATCAGCGGTGTCGCCGTCGTCCGCGCGCCACCACACGATGGCGGCATCGGTGACGTCGTCGTAGAGTTCATCGGCCAGTTCCGAGCCGATGACGGATTCCAGTTCCTGGCGCACACCGGTGTCGACGTCGTCGTCGTACCCGAACTCCTGCACCACCTGACCGGGGTTCACACCAAACCGGGAGCGTACGTTTCCCGTGGCCTCTCCCACGTTCCCTGCTCTCCTCTCCGTCCCCTCCCGGGGTTTCGACAGCGGTGCCGGGTGGCACCGTTCGCACCCCTGAGTGTAGGGGTCGCCGGTGTCGGTCAGGTCACATCCGGGTTCTGGCATGAGGCGCCCCGCATCGCGCAACAATAGGATCGCAAGAGCACGCAGAACGTGTGGGCCTGGCCCGTACAGGCCAACCGAGCCCGTGCGCCGCAGCCCTGGCGTACGGAGAAATGAGTTTCCCGTGACTGCACGCAACACTTCCGGACCCTTGATCAACGGCATGCTGAGCCAGGTGCCGGACATCGATGCCGAGGAGACCGGGGAGTGGCTGGAATCCCTGGACGGCCTCATCGAGGACCGCGGCGGCCCGCGGGCCCGCTACATCCTGCTGAACCTGCTCAAGCGCGCCCGCGAGCATGGCCTGGCCATCCCCTCGGCCACCACCACCCCGTACATCAACACCATCGGTGTCGAGGACGAGCCGTACTTTCCCGGCGATGAGGTGGTCGAGCGTCGATATCGCTCCTACCTGCGCTGGAACTCGGCGGTGATGGTCACCCGCGCCCAGCGTCCCGGTATCGCCGTGGGCGGCCACATCTCCTCCTACGCCTCGGTGGCCACCCTGTACGAGGTGGGGTTGAACCACTTCTTTCGCGGCAAGGACCACCCCGGCGGCGGGGACCAGATCTACTTCCAAGGTCACGCCGCCCCCGGCATGTACGCCCGCGCCTTCCTCGAGGGCCGGATGGACGAGCACGGCCTGGACGGGTTCCGTCAGGAACTGTCCCATCCCGGCGGGGGCCTGCCCTCCTACCCCCACCCGCGGCATCAGCCCGACTTCTGGGAGTTCCCCACCGTCTCGATGGGGCTGGGCCCCGCCTCGGCGATCTACCAGGCGTGGGTGAACCGCTACACGCACCTGCGGGAGATCAAGGACACCTCCCAGCAGCACGTGTGGGCCTTCCTCGGCGATGGCGAGATGGACGAGCCGGAATCGCGTGGCATGCTGCAACTGGCCGCGAACCAGGGGCTGGACAACCTGACCTTCGTGATCAACTGCAACCTGCAGCGTCTTGATGGGCCGGTGCGCGGCAACGGCAAGATCATCCAGGAACTGGAGGCCTTCTTCCGGGGTGCCGGCTGGAACGTCATCAAGGTGGTCTGGGGCCGCGAGTGGGACTCGCTGCTGGAGGCGGACAAGGACCGCGCCCTGGTCAACCTGATGAACAACACCCCCGACGGTGACTACCAGACCTACCGGGCCGAGAACGGTGCGTTCATCCGCGAGCACTTCTTCGGCCGCGACCCGCGCACCAAGGCGTTGGTGGAGAACCTCTCCGACGACGACATCTGGGCGCTCAAGCGCGGCGGCCACGACTACCGCAAGCTCTACGCCGCCTACAGCGCTGCGGTGAACCACACCGGCCAGCCCACCGTGATCCTGGCCCACACCATCAAGGGGTACGGACTGGGCTCGGCGTTCGCCGCCCGTAACGCCACCCACCAGATGAAGCAGCTGAAGGAGAACGACCTCAAGCTGCTCCGGGACTCGCTGCGGATCCCGATCACCGATGAGGAGATCGAGAAGGATCCGCACCTGCCCCCGTACTACCACCCCGGGATGGACGCACCCGAGATCGAGTACATGCTGGAGCGCCGCCGCGAACTGGGCGGCTTCCTGCCCGAGCGGCGCTCGAAGTACACCCCGGTGACCCTGCCCGGGGACAAGGCCTACGCACGTCTGGCCAAGGGCTCGGGCAACCAGGAGGTCGCCACCACGATGGCGCTGGTGCAGTTGTTCAAGGACCTGCTGCGGGACAAGGAGTTCGGTAAGCGGATCGTGCCGATCATCCCGGACGAGGCGCGCACGTTCGGACTTGACTCGATCTTCCCCTCACTGAAGATCTTCAACACCGGCGGTCAGCACTACCTGTCCGTGGACCGGGACCTGCTGCTGTCCTACAAGGAGTCCGAGGCCGGCGGCCTGCTGCACACCGGCATCAACGAGGCCGGTTCGGCGGCGGCTTTCCAGGCCGTGGGCACCTCCTACGCCACCCATGGCGAGGTCATGGTGCCGTTCTACTTCTACTACTCCATGTTCGGGTTCCAGCGCACCGGTGACCAGTTCTGGGCCGCCGGGGACCAACTCACCCGCGGGTTCCTGATCGGGGCCACTGCCGGACGCACCACGCTGACCGGTGAGGGCCTGCAGCACGCCGACGGGCACTCCCCCATCCTGGCCTCGACCAACCCGGCGGTGGTCTCCTACGACCCGGCCTACGGGTACGAGATCCGGCACATCGTCCGGGACGGCCTGGAGCGGATGTACGGCGAGAGCGACGACCGCGACCCGGACGTCATCTACTACCTCACCGTCTACAACGAGCCCATGCTGCAGCCGGCCGAGCCGGAGGGCGTGGACGTGGAGGGCATCCTCCGCGGTATCCACCGCCTGGCAGAGCCCGACGACGGCGACGGGCCCGAGGCGCAGATCCTCGCCTCGGGGGTGGCGGTGCCGTGGGCCCTGGAAGCCCGCCGGATCCTCGCCGAGGACTGGGGCGTGCGCGCCGGGGTGTGGTCGGTGACCAGTTGGACCGAGTTGCGGCGGGATGGGTTGGCCGCGGAACGTCAGGCATTCATCAACCCCGACGAGGAGCAGCCCACCCCCTACCTGGTGACCAAACTCGACGGCACCGAGGGACCATTCGTGGGCGTGACCGACTACGACTTCCAGTTGCCCGACCAGATCCGGGCCTGGGTACCCGGGGACTACTGGACGCTGGGAGCCGATGGGTTCGGCTTCTCCGACACCCGCCCCGCAGTGCGCCGGCACTTCCTGATCGACACCGAGTCCATCGTGACCCGGACCCTGCAGGCGTTGGCAGCCCGGGGGGAGGTCGACGCCGACGCACCCAAGAAGGCCCTGGACAAGTACAACCTGCTGGACGTCACCGCCGGCTCCACCGGCACCGCAGGGGGCGACGCCTGAGGCATCGTGTGCAGGGCCGGGACGGCTCGGCCGACACGGCGCAGGCCCCGGAACCTTGATGGTCCGGGGCCTGCGCCGCGCCAGCCGGGTGGTCAGTCCGTCCGCTCGGACCGCGCCTCGGCGGCGGCCACGAACGGCTCCAACTCAGCCACCACGGCAGTGGTGCCGGGCTGCTCGGTGCCGTACTCGGCCAGATTGCGCAGGTGCTCCCGGGCGGCGGTGGCCCGCCCGGCGTCCAGGGCCGCCTGTACCACCTGGCGGCCCGCCTCCGGGCTCTGCTGGGCCGGGGACCAGTACCCGACCCCCAGCGACAGTGCCTCGGCGGGCAGATCCGCGCCCCGCAGCATCTTGATCCCCTCCTCGAGCGCACGCCCGCTCCGATCCCGCTCACACGCGGTCCCGAGTCTGCGCAGCGCGCCCTCATGATCATCCTCCAGGGACAGCCGGGCCAGCTCGATCAACGGGTACCAGGCCCGCGGGTTGCCGGCCAGTTCCTCCGCCAGCGCCCAGTGCGAGGCATCGCTGCGTGCCTGCACGTCAGCCTCGGCATGCGCGGCGATCAGCGGGTCCGGGTGCTCGGTGCTCTCGGTGCGCCGCCGCACGAGCTCGGCCAGCTGCGCGAAGGCCTCAAGGTCGTTCGGGTCGGCGTCCAACCGTTCCCGCAGCGCGCCCTCCTGCTCCACCACAGGCTCCCCTGGCGCAACTCCACCGCCACCCTTGCCGGTGCGTGTGGAGGATCCACGCGCGCCCTTGCCGCGCAGGTAGTCGGACAGCCGATCGAGGATTCCCATGTAGTGGAGGATAACGGTGATGTCGTTTGTGGGCTTCCCACAAAGGCGGGTCGTATCCTCGCTGCATGCCCCGCGACCCGAAACCGACCATCGCTCCCGGTGCGACCGAACAGATGGTGCGCCGCCTACGCACCGGCTCGGACCTGCTCACCTCGGCCGCGATGCGCCGTCTCGATGCCGAACTCACCTGGTACCGGGAACTGCAGGCCGAGGACCGCTCCTGGATCGGGCTGGTGGCCCAGTCCGGCATCGCCAACTTCATCTCCTGGTACGAGAATCCCGACTCTGGTTCCTACAACGCCGCAGAGATCTTCCGTGCCGCGCCGCCAGAACTGGCCCGGTCCATCTCCTTGCAGCACACCCTGCAGTTGGTGCGCATCGTGGTAGAGACGGTCGAGGAGCACGCGGAGCAACTCGCCCCCACCGGGCAGTTCCGCCAACTGCGTGAAGCCGTGCTGGTCTACTCCCGCGAGGTGGCCTTCTCCGCAGCCGATGTCTACGCCCGGGCGGCTGAGACCCGCGGGGCCTGGGATGCCCGGTTGGAGGCGCTGGTGGTGGACTCCCTGCTGCGCGGTGACCCCGATGACTCCCTGCACTCCCGTGTGGCTGCCCTCGGTTGGGCCGGTACCGGGAGCACCCTCGTGATGGTCGGGACCACCGACGGACCGGTCGACGACGTGCGGGCAGCGGACCTGCGTCGCGCGGCCCGACGTGCCGCCCAGGACGCACTGGTCGGTGTGCAGGGTGACCGGCTGATCGTGGTGCTGGGCGGGACCGGCAACCTTCGCGAGCAGGCCGGCACGCTGCTGGGCCGGTTCGGTCCGGGTCCGGTGGTGATAGGGCCGCTGGTGGGCGAACTCGCTGAGGCGGGACGCTCGGCCCGGGCCGCACTGTCCACGCTGCACGCGGTGCACGCCTGGCCGGGGGCGCCACGCCCGGTGATGGCCGACGAACTGCTCCCCGAGCGAGTCCTGATGGGTGATCCCGATGCGCACCGCACCCTGCTCACCGATGTCTACGCGCCGTTGCTGGGAGTGGGTGGCCCACTGCTGGAGACGTTGTCGACCTACCTGAACGAGGGCCGGTCACTGGAGGCCACCGCCCGGCAGTTGTATGTTCACCCCAACACGGTGCGGTACCGGCTGCGGCGCATCAGCACGATCACCGGATGGGAACCCACCGACGCCCGGGAGGGGTTCGTGCTGCAGATCGCGATCGCGTTGGGGCGACTGGACGAAAGCAGCGGCGGAACCGCCCTGTCTGCCTAGCAGTCATCGGAGGCGTCCTTTCATGTACGAGGACTCGACTCGTACAACGTGCGCTCCCATTTCAGTACACGTACATGTGCCACGCCCCACAGCAGGATGTGGCGCACACCACTGCGTCGGCGCACAGGTCCGCTAGGTTTGTCGCAATGCCACAAACACGACTGATGAGGTTGGTGCGTTCCATCGTCCGCACCACCGGGTCCGCGAGGGAAAGGTGTGAGAAGTGATCGCACTCCTGTGTCCTGGCCAAGGAGCCCAGAAGCCCGGCATGCTCACCCCCTGGGTGAAGACCGAGGTGACTGCGGACCTCCTGGCGGAGTTCAGCACCACCAGCAACGTGGATCTGGCGACGCTGGGGGGCACCGCCGATGCCGAGACCATCAAGGACACCGCGCTGGCGCAACCGCTGATCGTGGCCGCGTCCCTGCTGGCCCTGGAGCGGCTCACCCAGGCTCTGGGACCGGTGGCCCAGTGGGCCGATGCCGTGGCCGGTCACTCGGTCGGGGAGTTCGCGGCGGTGGCCGCTGCCGGCGTGCTCGAGCCCGCCGAAGCCGTCCGCCTGGTCGCCACCCGCGGGCGGGCGATGGCCGAGGCCGCTGCCCAACGGCCCACCGGGATGGCCGCGGTGGTGGGCGGGACGCCCGAGGACGTCAGCACCGCCCTGGCCGGCGCGGGACTGGTGGGAGCCAATATCAATGGCGGTGGGCAGGTCGTGGCAGCCGGCACCACCGAGGCGATCACGAAGCTGCAGCAGAGTCCTCCGGCCGGCGCGCGGGTGATTCCCCTTGCCGTCGCCGGGGCATTCCATACCGAGCACATGGCCGGCGCAACCGCACCGGTCGGCGCCGCCATCGCCGGACTCCGGCCCGAGGACCCCGAGATCACGCTGCTGTCCAACGCCGACGGGCAGCCGGTGACCGAGGGACGCGAGGCCCTTGCCCGCCTCGTCGCACAGATCACCGCCCCGGTGCGGTGGGACCTGTGCCAGGACTATCTGCGTGAGGCGGGGGTGCGCCTGGTGATCGAGTTGGCTCCCGGCGGTGTCCTCACCGGACTGGCCCGGCGCACCCTTCCCGGCGTGCAGACCGTGGCGATCAAGACCCCCGATGACATCGAGGCCGCCGTGGCCGCGGTGCAGTCCGCCAAGGAGAGCCGATGACCACGATGCTGCAGTCCGCGCCGGTGACCGCCACCCAGATCCTGGCCGTGGGCGGCGCCCGCGGCGACCGGGTGGTTCCGAACGAGGAGATCATCGGTCCGATCAACTCCTCCGACGAGTGGATCCGTCAGCGCACCGGCATCGCCTCGCGCGTCTACGCCAGCCAGAGCGTGCTGGAACTGGCCCACGAGGCTGCCCGGGACGTCCTGACCAAAGCGGGGATGAGTGGGGCCGACATCGACACCGTGCTGGTCTCCACCGTGACGCACTTCGAGCAGACCCCGTCCCTGGCCGCCCTGCTGGCCAGCCGGATCGGCGCCGCTCCCGCCCCCGCGTTCGACATCTCCGCGGCCTGCGCCGGGTACTGCTACGGCATCGCCCAGGCCGACGCCCTGGTGCGGGCCGGAACCGCCCGTCACGTGCTCGTGGTGGGAGTGGAGAAGATGAGCGACTTCATCGACCCCACCGACCGGACCATCTCCTTCCTGCTCGGCGACGGGGCGGGCGCAGCGATCGTGGGTCCCTCCGAGACCGCCAGGATCGGTCCGACGATCTGGGGCAGCGACGGCGGTCAGGCCTCGGCGATCTACCAGACCCACTCCTGGCTGGACTACCGGCGCGCCGAGATGGGCCAGGAGGTCCCCGAAACCGCTGAGACGGCCGAGGAGGTCTCCACCATGGAGAGCCCGACGCTGCGCCAGCAGGGGCCCACCGTGTTCAAGTGGGTGATCTCCACGATGCCCGGAATCGCTCGCCGGGCCGTGGAGGCCGCCGGGCTGGAACTGGCCGACATCGATGTGTTCGTGCCGCACCAGGCCAACATGCGCATCACCGACCAACTGCTGAAGTTGCTGAAATTGCGCGAGGACGTGGTGGTGGGTCGCGACATTGCCGACACCGGCAACACCTCCGCGGCCTCCATCCCGCTGGCCACCGAACGGCTGCTCCGCGAAGGCCGGGCCAAGAGCGGGGACGTCGCTCTACAGATCGGCTTCGGTGCCGGCCTGGTATACGCCGCCCAGGTCGTGGTTCTACCCTGAGCAGCAGCGGCCGGAGCAACACCGGGCGCGGGTCCACACCGATCGGTGCGCACTGCACCAGACTTCATCACTGCACAACCAACGTCACACAACCGAGGTAGAAGGAGAAACAATGGCGCACAGCGAAGAGGACATCCTGGCCGGTCTGGCCGAGATCGTGAACGAGGAGACCGGCCTGGACACCGACGCGGTGCAGCCGGACAAGTCCTTCACCGACGACCTCGACATCGACTCGCTGTCCATGATGACGATCGTCACCCTGGCTGAGGAGAAGTTCGAGGTCCGCATCCCCGACGAGGAGGTCAAGAACCTGACCACCGTCGGTGACGCGGTCAAGTACATCAGCGCCAACCAGGGCTGACCCGACCGGGTCGGACCCGGTGCAGGCCCTCCGGGGCCCGATCGGCACCACGCCGATGTCGCACCACCTCCGCCGGGCGCATCAATCCATGTGCGCCCGGCGGCAGCACCTCACAGTTCCAGATGAACCACCGGCAGCGTGAAGGGGAGTACCAGTGAGCGAGCAGACCGAGGTCGTCGTCACCGGATTGGGCGCCACCACCCCACTGGGCGGAGACGTACCCAGCACCTGGGAGGCGGCCCTGGCCGGACGATCCGGCGTGCGCACCCTCGAGCAGGACTGGGTCGGCGAACTGGAGTTGCCGGTCACCTTCGCGGGCCAACTGGCCGTCCCGGCCCAGGAGGTACTTCCCCGCCCGCAGATCCGGCGAATGGACCCCAGCGCGCAGTACGCCCTCATTGCGGCGCGGGAGGCATGGGCCGACGCCGGCACCCCCGACGTGCCCGGAGAGCGGCTCGGTACGGTGATCGCCTCCGGGATCGGTGGGGTGTGGACCCTGCTCAGCGCCTGGGACACCCTGAAGGAGAAGGGTGTGCGCCGGGTGCTGCCGCTGACCGTGCCGATGCTGATGCCCAACTCCCCCGCCGCCTACGTCTCCTTGGAACTGGGCGCCCGGGCCGGCGCGCACACACCCGTCTCTGCCTGCGCTTCCGGTGCCGAGGCGATCGGTTACGGGCTGAACATGATCCGCACGGGCCGGGCAGACGTCGTCGTCGTCGGTGGCACCGAGGCTGCCATCCACCCGCTGCCGATCGCGGCATTCGCCAAGATGCAGGCCCTCTCCACCCGTAACGACGATCCGGCAGGAGCCTCGCGTCCCTATGACACCGACCGGGACGGCTTCGTGCTCGGTGAGGGCGCCGGGGTGCTCGTGCTGGAGAGCGCCGAGCACGCCCGCGCCCGGGGGGCCAAGGTGTATGCGCGCATCGCCGGGGTCGGCATGACGGCCGATGCCTATGACATCGCTCCGCCCGACCCCACCGGCGCCGGGCAGGCACGCGCCACCGAACTCGGCCTGGCCGACGCCGATGTCCAAGCCGCCCAGGTGGTCCACGTCAACGCCCACGCCACCTCCACCCCAGCCGGGGACGGCGTCGAGGCCGCTGCCATCCGCCGCGTGCTTGGCGCCCACACCGACCATGTCGCCGTCTCCGGCACCAAGTCCATGACCGGGCACCTGCTCGGTGGCGCCGGCGCACTGGAGTCGATCTTCACGATCCTGGCGGTCAAGCACCGGCAGGCACCGCCGACGATCAACATCAACGAAGTCGATCCCGGGATCGATATCGATGTGGTGCGCGACCACCCCCGCGGACTTCCCGCCGGTGACATCGCGGCGCTGAACAACGCCTTCGGCTTCGGCGGCCACAACGTCACCCTTGTGGTCACGTCGGTCTGAGCGCGGCCCCTGGTCAGCCGACCCGGTGCAGCCAGCGCACCGGCACACCGGCACCGGCATAGCGGAACGGCTCGAGCTCGTCGTCCCAGGCCTGCCCCAGGGCCAGATCCAGTTCCCGCCGGAGCGTCAGGGGATCGCCGATGTGAGCCACGGCAGCCCGGATCCGGTCCTCGGGGACCACCACGTTGCCGTGCACATCCGTCTGGGCATGGAAGATGCCCAGATCGGGGGTGTGGCTCCAGCGGGCGCCGTCGGAGCCCCGGGAAGCCTCCTCGGTGACCTCATAGCGCAGGTGGGTCCACCCGCGCAGCGCTGAGGCCAGCCGCGCTCCACTGCCGGCCGGACCGGTCCACGACAACTCGGCCCGCAGCAGACCCGGTGCCGCGGGCTGTTCGGTCCAGTTGAACGTGGCTCGGATATCCAGCACCGACCCGGCGGCCCACTCGATATGCGGGCACAACGCGCGCGGTGCAGAGTGCACGAAAAGGACACCGCGGGTGTTGACACCTGACATGTTGGTCCCTCCATCCGGTCGAGATACGTCTTCCCCAACGCTCTCGGAGCCTTCCGGTTGAACCCGCATCGCGGCTTCGTGGTTCCTATCATGCCCCATCCGGACCGATTTGTGCACCTTTGGGGCGTTTCGATCCCCGCTGAAGCCCTGCTGCGGCCTCAGGAGATGCGGCTGCGCACCTGGCGCATCGCCTCCTTACGCACCTCCGGGTCCAGGCGCTGCAGGAAGATCATGCCCCGCAGATGGTCCACCTCGTGCTGCAGGGCGCGCGCCATCAGACCCTCACCCTCCAGGATCACCTCATTGCCCTCCAGATCCACCCCGACCACCTTCGCGTAAGCGGCTCTGGTCGTCGGGAAGTACAGGCCGGGAACGGACAGGCAGCCCTCGTCCCCGTGCTGGGTCTGGGTGGAGGTCTCGACCAGTTCGGGATTGAGAACGTACCCGACCTCGCCGTCGATGTGCCAGGAGAAGGCTTGCAGCCCCACCCCGATCTGGTTCGCGGCCACGCCGGCGCGGTCGTCGCTGTGCACGGTGTCCAGCAGGTCCTGGACCAGCCCGCGCACCCGTTCGTCCATGACCTTGATCGGATCACACGGGCTGCGCAGCACGGGGTCGGGATAGATGCGGATCGTGCGTCTCATCGTGTCGTCCTTATTCGTGCGCCCGCCGGGCCCGGCGTGATGCCGTGCCCGGCGGGATGCCGTGCCCGGCGGGATGCTACGTGTCGCCGAACCCCGAGATGCGATACCCCCGGGTTGCTGCTCGGTCGGAGTGGGTCAGTAGCCCCACAGGTAGGGCACGGCCTCGCCGGTGAAGTCGAAGAGTTCCTCCCAGACGATGTAACTGCCGTCGCTGGGCACGTCGAGGATGACCGTTCCGGTGTACGTCTCGTTCGCCGACATCTCCGACTCGATCATGTCCGGGTTGTCGCACAGCAGGCCCATGAACGGGTTCACTTCGTCCATGGTGTTCTGATCGGAGTCGGCGATGCCGAAGTTGATCGGCGAGAAGTCGTAGGGTTCGTCGAGATCGTAGGTGGTGACCTCCACGGCGAACTCGATGTACCCGTCGAGTTCGGGCTCGGTGCAGAAGAACGCGCCGGACTCCGCTTCCCACTCCTCCACGCTCAGCACCGCCAGGGTCACCTCCGGGTCGGACTCGGTGCCCTGGATCACCGCGGCCTCACCCAACTCCAGGACCACGGCTTCGCCGTCGTCGGGGCCGACGGGACCGTTGTCGTCGGTGGGGTCATCGGTTGGTTGGTCAGTGGGTTCGTCGGTGGGTTCGTCGGTGGGGCCGTCGGTCGGTTCCTCGGTTTCGTCCGGATCCTCGGTCGGCTCCTCCGTGGGGTCGGGAGCGGAGGTGGTCGGAATCTCCTCCGGGTCGTCATCACCGCCGAACAGGGCGATCCCGCCCCAGATCAGCAGACCGAGCACCAGGACGCCCGCGACGATGGCCGCGATGAGGATCCCGGTGTTGCTCTTCCTGCCCTCCCCCGGCGCGCCCTGCCCTGGTGCTGCGCCACCGGGGTATCCCCCCTGCGGGCCACCCGGGTAGCCGCCCTGCGCCCCTGGGTAGCCACCCTGCTGGTAGTCGGGCTGTCCCTGCCCGTGGGAGGGCTGGCCCGACCGCAGGAATCCGGTGTCGTAAGGCGACTCCCCCGGCTGGTCCAGATGGCCGCTGGGCTGGTACTGGTACGAGGCAGTCGCCCCGGCACCCGCGGCACCAGCCGGCGGCTGCTGCCCGGGAACGTGCTGCTGCCCGCCATAGTCCGGCTGTCCGGAGTAGGGCGGGACACCTGCTCCGGCACCGGACCCGGCTCCGAAGGCCTGCGTCGAGCCTTGGTCACCGAACGCCCGTGTCGGTGCGTCGGAGCCGGCGTGCGGCTCGGGTGCGCCGGGTTGAGGGGTCTCTTCTGGCGCCGCGCCGGCCCCGGGTGCCCCTGCGGCACCGGAGGCCGCGCCCGCTTCGGTGGCGCCGGGATCGGGCAACCAGAACTCCCAACCCTCAGGTGCCGGTGGCCAGGAGGGGTCGGGCTGCCAGCCCGGTGGTGGGCTCCAGCCTTCTGGGGGCGGTGGCCAGCCTGGTGGAGAGTTGTAGCGGTAGCCCACTGGGCGCTCCTCGTTCATGTCGATGATCGGCGCCGTTTCCCCTAGCGCCCGCCTACCGGGCCCATCCTACGGGGAACGGGGGCAGTAGCAGGGCGTTCGCGAGGCGAACTCAATGTCCCGGTTGTTGCCCGGTCAGACCGTGGTCCCGGGTGTCCTCCCCGTAGTGGTGCGAGGGTGGCAAACGCGACGGACGGGGATGCCGGCCGGGTCCGCACCATCCGCTACCTCCTCGCCCACGACCCCCGGGACGCGATCCTGGAACGCAGAAACCCCCGCCAGGTTGCACCCAGCGGAGGTTATGGGCTCCCTCGGTTGGACTCGAACCAACAACCGTCCGATTAACAGTCGGATGCTCTGCCTATTGAGCTACGAGGGATCGTATTGGCCCAGACGACTTTAGCACCGTTCGCCCGGTGCTCGCCGCCTCGGGTACGTGGGCCCGGCCACATCGATGGGGTCCGGTCACCCGCGGCTACTGGGGCAGACCCACCTGAGCGCGCACCCGGCCCTCCATCGCCCGGACCCGTTGGTCCAGGTCCTCACCACGGCGCACCCGACCGCTGACGCTGACCTGGGAGAACAACTGCCCTTCCGCGTCACGACGGATCGCGCCGCGCAACGTTCCTCCACCTGGTAGCCGCTCGACCTCGGCGTGTACGAGGGAGGCCTCCACCTCGCCGCGCAGGATGTCGGCCAGTTCACGGTCATCGTGGACCAGCTGCAACTCCACCCGTTCGTGGCCATCCACCCAGGTCAGTTGGATGCGGTTGCCGTCGCTGCTCCATTCCCCGCGGTCCACGGTGTGCCAGGCCCGCTCGAAGTCCCCCGAGCCGGTCCCGATCACGACGACGGCCGCCGGGGTGAGCACCAGCCAGCCGCCCCCACGCAGTTGCGCAGCGGCCAGCACCTCACCACGGACCAGCCCGGCCATCTCAGCGGGAAGTCTGGTCTTTTTCCCTCGCCCGAACCTCATGTGCCGACCGTACCCGGGTCTCGCGCGCAATGCACCGGACCGCCTCTGGCGAGGATAGGCTGGGTGACCGCGCCCCAGTAGCTCAGCTGGTCAGAGCAGCGGACTCATAATCCGTCGGTCGCGGGTTCAAGCCCCGCCTGGGGCACCATCGCTCAGCCGCAGAAGCCCGCGGAACCACACCACTGTAAGCGCCGGCCAACACACTGCGCCATGGGCGCGTTGCTACGGTTCTGCTAACACCCCGCCTCACAGGTCATCCGCCGTTAGCGCGTTGAACTCCTCGAGTTGCTCGAGGGTGAGCGACTCCATCGCGTCCTGAATCGTCACCGCGCCCGGGGCGTGCTCCACCAGGTACGCCAACCGCGCCACCTGCTCCGCCTCGAACCCTCCCATGGCATCCCGGCCCTGGAAGTACAGCAGTTGCGCGTCCCGCAACTCCCCCGCGTCCAACCCGAGGGCCGCCAGAGCGGCCCCGACCCGTTCGGCCTCGGCAGGATCCTTCGCCTTGAACATGGCAGCGATGATCCCCATGGCGGCCTGCACCCGGTCCGCACTATCCCCGATCATCGTGGTCCCCCGAACATCGGCAGATCCTTGCGCCGGCGGTACCCCAGACGCTCCCCGCCCACGTTCACCACCTCGACCGCCTGCAGGTCGGTGTGCTGCCGGCCCGCGAGCGCCAGGACGGCCCGCGCCGCAAGGGCCCCGATCTTCCGGTCACCGAGGATGTCCAACTCCACCCGCACCGACGACCCGGGCCGGTCGTGGATGGCCACGACGTGCCGCGCCCACCCGTCCGGGCCCTTCACGTCCAGGTCGGTGAACGGTCCCTGGACCATGAACACCTCCCGCAACCGGGCCTCCACCCGCCGCGCCAACGTCCCGTTGTTGCTCATGCCCCATGCACCGCCCTGGCGTACACGTCGACTGCGGACGTGTCATCCTCGGGGATCGAGTCGGCGTACACGTTGAGCGTCACCGACGGATCCTTATGCCCTAGGCGCTTAGCCACCACGTGCACCGGCACCAGTTCACGCAGCAACACTGTGGCGTGGGTGTGCCTGGCCTCGTGCAACTTCAACCTCGGCAGCCCCGCCCCGGCCTGGGACGTCACGAACGCCCTCGACACGTAGTCGGGCAGCAACGGCCCGCCGTTCTCCCACGTGAACACCAGGCCCTCGGTGTCCTCCCAGGCTTTGCCCCACGCCAACCGGTCCTTTGTCTGTTGGACCTTCAACGCCCGCAGCGCCGCCACGGCCTCGGGGTCGATCGACACAGCACGCCGCTCGTAGTTCTTCGGCGTCACGTAGTGCCGCTCCTGCCCCTGCTGGGTCACCGACCGGTCCACGGACACCACCGCGGCCTCGAGGTCGATGTCCTGCCACCGCAGCGCGCACAACTCCCCCCGACGCATCCCCGTCGCCAACGCCAACGCCCACAACGGGAACAGGCGCTGCCCCTGGGCATGGCCCAGGTAGGTGTGCACCTGGGCCCCGGTCCACGTCTGATGGCGGGGCTTGATCACCTTCGGCCGCTTCGTTCCCACCACCGGGTTCACGCTGATCACCCGGTCCAGGACGGCGTCCTGCATCGACCGACGCAGCACCGCCCGAGCGAACTCCACCGTCCGAGCTGATAGCGGTTTGCCGCCTTTCCCGCCTTGCTCGTACAGGTCGCGGAACACCACCGACAACCGCGACGGGGAGAGGGTCTGCATGCGCTCGTGCCGCAGCGGGGGCTTCAGGTACCGCTCGATGTTGCCCCGGTAGGACTTGGCGGTGGATGGTTTGAGTTCCATCGCGTGCGCCTTCATCCACCGGTCCAGCCACTCCCCCACGGTCAGATCCTGGGGCGCCACGTAGGTGCCCTTGCCCATCGCCGACATGGCGTCGGCGCGGGCGTCCACCGCGGCCTTACGGGTGGGGTACCCGCCCACCCATCGGGGTCGGCGGCGCCCGGTTTCGGGGTCCGTCTCGCGGACGACGTAGGACCAGGTGCGGCCCCGTTTGACTACGCCTCCGCGCATCTTCGGCTGCTCACTCATCTGCCTCTCCTGCCTCCTGCGGCTCCGGCATCGCGTCGAGCACGGCGTCAAGGAACTGAATCTTCCCTGTGATCGGGGAGGACGCGTCTGCCGCTACTTGGAGGTCGTTTTCACTTGCTTCGTTGTCTTCGAAGCGCTCCACGGTCGCCTGGTACCGCTCATCCGCCTCCGCGAGTTCCTTCGCGAGGTCATCGCGTTGGGCCCTGATGTTCTCGAGTCGCGCAGGACCGTAGGTCTCATCGGTGCACAGCCTTACTATCTGCGCGATCTTCAGGTTGTACTTGGACTCGATGTACTGAAGTTGGATGCGCTCCCTGCGCGCCTCGTCGAGCAGTTCACGCAAGCGAAGATCGCCCACAGCCTCGGGGGTGATGAGCAGGTTCTCTGGCGGCAGATCGAACGCCAGCGCCAGGCCCATCAGTTCGTCGACGGTGATGCGCCGCCGCTTGCCACTGTCACCCTTGGTGCCCTTCTCGATCTTGAACAGCGCCGAGGCGTGTATAGCGCAGCCGAGTTCTGTCATCCGCGTTGCGAGCGCCTCGTAGGACCACTCGCGCCTCTGGCGTTCGTAGGCGATCCGCTCGGCGAGGTTGTCCTCGACTCGGATCGATCGGGGCTGGTTCGGTCGCGCCATGATCACTCCATTCCTATACCGCAATGAGCGTATGCCGTGTCGGACTATTAACGCAACCCTGAAATGCACCATCATTCCTACCAGGCACGCAACCATTCCCGAAAGGAGAGGGACAGGTGACCACCCTCATCGAACAAGTGGCCGCCCGGCAACGGCACACCATTTCGCCGGCCCTTGCCCGGGCCATCCGCCAGGGCGCTGGCGTAACCCAAGCCGAAATTGCAGCCGAACTCGGCGTGCACCCCTTCACCGTCTACCGGTGGGAACGCGGCACCCGCCGGCCCGGACACGGAACGCAAGAGGCGTACACGCGACTCCTGAGACAACTCCAGGAACTCACATGACCACCCTCACCGTCGGTGACGTGCGCGATCGCGCCACCATCACCGTCCCCGAAGCGGGCCGCCTCATGGGCGTGGGCCGCGACATCGCCTACCGGGCCGCAGCCACCGGTCAGATCCCGACCCTGAAACTCGGGCGCCGCCTGGTCGTGCCAGTCCCCCGCCTCCTCGCGCTCATCGGCGAGAACACCGACACCGACCCCAACACATAGCGAAGGCCCGGGCACCACCCCGGACCATCCGCCACCACACGGCCACCGGAGGGCCGCACCCATGACCATAGCAACCAACACCGAGCACACCACGAGAACCGACCACCTCCCCGACATCCACCACGACAACGACGACGACTGGTGGAAAGACACCGCCGAACGCGCACTACACCACCTCGCCACCCTCGGCCGCCCTTTCACCGCCTGGCACCTCACCGACCTCGGCGTCACCGACCCCCGCCACCCCAACCAATGGGGAGCCCTATTCCACTGGGCACACCGGCAAGGCATCATCCGCCCCATCGGCTACGAACAATCCCGCCGCACCACCCGATCAGGCGGGGCCTGCCGCGTCTGGACAGGCACCGAGGCGGTGACCACCCGGTGACCACCAACACCCCGCTAATCGAACTGACCGCATGGATGCGCGGCCGCCTAGCCGAGCGCGTGGCCCGCTTGATCGATGCCGGCCACGACCCGCACACCGGCCCCGACCTCATCATCACCCCGTTAGGCACCACCGGTGAGCCGGGCACCCGGGCCGATCGTTCCTGCGACCGTTGCGGGCGCTTCGTCTCCCAGGGCTGCATCCTGTACATGATCACCGTGCAAGCCGCCCCGAGGGTGCTGTGCGTCGGCGGGCTGTGCGGCGCCTGCCGGCGCCTCGAGGACGGATGGCAGGCATGAGCATCGCAACGCAGGCCACCACCCGCGAACTGTTCGACGCCCTGCACCGGCCCGGGGAACACATCGCCGTGTGCCACCACGACGCCGGCCACTTCCGCGCCACCGTCACCCCCGCCGGGGATGCAGCGATCCTGCAGGCCGGCCAACACATGCACACCGACGTGTGGCACTCCGTGAACCCTGTACGCCCCAACGTGAGCGGGCGCGGCACAGCCCAGGACGTGACCCGGCTGGCCGCGCTATGGGCGGACCTCGACATAGGCGAGGGGGTGATGCCCACCATGCAAGCAGCCCGCGCCGTGATAGCCGACCTGTCCGAGATGCTCAATGACCGACCAGTGTTCATCGTCGCCACCGGCCACGGCCTGCACCCGTACTGGATCCTCGAGGACGACGAACACCTAACCCTCACCACCCCGGAGAAACGTGCCGCCGCGACCGCATTACTGGCCCGGTGGCGGCGCCTGGTCACCCGCGTGGCAGTCGCCCACGGCGGTGCCGTGGACAACGTGTATGACCTGGCCCGGGTGCTGCGCACCCCCGGGACGCAGAACCACAAGGATGCCCACGCCGGCACGGGGCCGGCATTGCCGGTCACCCTCGAGGCTGACACCGGGCACGCCCTGGACGTGACCGAAGTGCTCGAAACGTTCACCGCCTACGGTGTGCCCGAACTCGACACCGACACGGGCCAACCGGCCACGGTGCACGCCCCCGCTCATGAGTGGCCGGAGGCCGCCTCGACGTGCCCCTACGTGGCCCGCATGGTGGGCGCCTGGGCCACCGACACACCGACCGGAGGCCGCCACTATTGGGCGTACTCCCAGCACATCCGCGCCGCGTGCGCCCTGCGCCTAGGGTGCATCACCCAAGCGGACTACGCCCGGGCGCTGGCCCGGCTGCAAACCCGCCTCGATGAGTTACGCGCCCACAGCGGACACCGGCCGGGGGAAGTCACCGCGAACGACACCGATGCCCGCGCCGCGGCCGAACGGAAGACCCACGCTCAGGCCCGGGCCGAACTTGGCGACCACACCCACCACACCGCCGGGGAGGATGCCCGCGGCGGCCTGGCCGGCCTGATCCCCGATCTGCCGCCCGAACAGGCGCCAGACTGGCAGGAAACACCCCAGGACACCGGCACCGGCCCAGGCACCACCTGGCAACCCCTGGACCTGACGGCCACCGTGGCCGGGCTGCTGGCCGGCACGATCAAACGACACGCGCCCACCATCGCCGCCCGTGACGATGGCGCCTGCCTGTTCTACGCCGGGAAGGTGAACGGCGTGGCCGGCGCATCCGGGAGCGGCAAGACCTGGACGGCACTGCACGCCGCCGCCCAGCAGATCGCCGCCGGCCATCACGCGGTGTACGTGGACCTCGAAGACGACGAGGTCGGGGTAGTGGGACGGATGCTCGACCTCGGGGCAGATCCCGACCTACTGGCAGGACCCGGCGCCCGCTTCCATTACCTGCACCCCGAGGAAGCATTTACCGACGCCTCCGCCGAGCACCTCGCGGCCACCATCAGGAAATACCGACCCACCCTGGTAGTCATCGACTCCACCGGGGAAAGCATGGCGATCGACGGCGCCAAACCCAACGACGACGACGACACCGCCCGATGGTTCCGCCGCCTACCAACATCCATCGCCAACACCGGGCCCGCCGTCGTCGTCCTGGACCACGTAGTGAAAGCCGACGACGGCGGACTATGGCCCATCGGTTCCCAGCGTAAGCGGGCAGCGATCAACGGAGCACAATACATGCAGACCACCGTGCGCCCGTTCTCCAAAGGCCACCCCGGGGCAGCGAAACTCATCTGCGCCAAAGACCGACACGGCAACTACCGCCCCGGCCAGCGCGTAACAGACCTCGCAGTCAACCCCGCCGGCGCCGGTGTGCACATCATCATGCGGACACCGTCGGACGCCGCCACGCCCACCGCTGAAACATTCCGACCCACGGCGCTGATGGAGAAAGCCAGCCGGGCACTAGAGGCCACCGCAGAGCCGCTGAGCACCCGGAAGGCTTACGCCACCGTCAGGGGCAAGCAGGAGTACGTGCGGGCCGCGCTTGACGTGCTCGTAGCCGAGGGTTTCGCGAACCGCCACGACGGCCCGAACCGCTCGACCCTGTACAGCAGTAACCGCCCCTACCGACAGGCCGACGACCCCCAATCGGATGCCTACACCGGTGTAACAGTCGGTGTCTCCCCTTCCTTAGAAGGGGAAGGGGGAGACACACACCCGACCACTCTAAGGACACACCCCGGACACACCCGGGACACACCGCCAGAACCGCAACATTCCAACGGTTCAGCCGGGACACACCCAGGGACACACCTACTGGACCCGGCGGCCGGTGTGTCCCCGGTGTGTCCCGACTGCGCCGAACCCCTCACCGGCCCCGGACACACCGCCCGATGCCGACCCAACCATGAGGAGAAATGACCCATGACGATCACGGCACCGGACCGCCGCGCCCGCCGCACGCATCCCATGGACGTCCCGCGTGTTGAGGCATCCCATGGACGTGCCCAGGTTGTGGCGCTGACCTGTGCCGGGGTTGGTGGTGGTTTGTGCGCATGGCCGGGCCCGTTTACCTGGTCGCGGGTTCCGGCCGTGCGCAGAGGCGATCACCGTGTGGCGCGTGGGAGTACGTATCCGTTTCGCCACCCTGGTGGGCCTGTGACCTGCGCAAACAGCATGACTGCTACGCGGTTGCTAACAGCCGCGTCCGCTCCGAGAGAGGAAAACGATCGATGAGCACCGACGGAACGCCCGAGGATGGGGGCCGGTTCGGGGACATGGCCGCCCGGATCTTCGAACTCGAGCACGAACTGACCACCACCAGCGCGGACCTGGACCGCACCCGTAAACGGTTAACGGTCGCTGAGGCCGCCCTGGCACACCGGACCCGTCTCCTGGACTCGGCGAAACTGATTTCCCGGGCCGCGTCCCATGGGGCCGCCGCCGAGGCGCTGCAGGGTGCGCGGGACTTCCACCCCAACAAGGGCGGTTCGTGGCGGTCTCACCTGAAGGCCCTGGCCGCCTGGCACTGGGAGCAACGCCGGGCCCTGGAGGTGGACCTGCAGGCCTCCCTCGGCAAACGCCGAGCGGGGGGTGCCAAGTGACCGGCAGTGAGGGGCACCGGCGTGGGTGCGACGGGCCGGGGTGGCAGGTGACGCCGTCCCGGGTGGTGCGGGGCCTGCGGATTTACAGGTGCGGCGGGTGTGACCTGGTGCGCCTGGGTAAGCAAGCATCTACGAGGAAGGTATGACCATGATCATGAGTGAGCGTCGGGTGATGTTCGAGCACGCTGCGGTGGTGTTCGAACGTGACCTGCTCCTGGACACCCTGGATGAGCGCACAGCAGCCTTACGGGCCGCGGTCCAGGCCCAACCCCCTGGCGATGTTGCTGGTGCGCTGGTCGGGCACGCTGAGGCGATGGGCGCGTGGTGCCGGTTCGTGGCCGCGCACCCTGGGGTGGTGGTCGGTCGTGGATGAGTGGTGGTTGGGCCCGGACGACTCGAGGCGGTGCCGTGCGCACAACCGGGAGGGGAAGCGGTGCGGGCGTGCGGCGATCCGCGGCGGGTTCGTCTGCTCCTACCACGGGGGCAAGGTTCCGGCGGTGGTGGCGAAGGCGCAACAGCGGTTGCGGATGCAGGAGGTGGAGAACTACGTCGCCGGGCAGGCTTCGGGTTGGGCCGAGGTTGACGGGCCGATGACGATGGCCGAGGTGCTTCAGGAGTTGCTGAAGACTGCCCGGTTGGCGGTGCGGTGGCGTGACCTGCTCGAGCAGATCGTGGGCCAGTTGTCGCAGATGCGTTACACGGCCTACGGGACGGGGTCGGAGCAGTTGCGGGCCGAGATTGCGCTGTTTGAGCGGGCGATGGACCGTACGGCGAAGGTGACTGAGGCTATCGCCCGGTTGGACTTGGATGAGCGGATGGCGGCGATCAGTCAGCAGCAGGGCCGGCTGGTGTTCGATGCCATTGAGCGGACGGTGGCGCAGGTGCCTGGGTTGACTGATGAGCAGCGGGCGGCGTTTATCGCGACGATTCCGCAGGAGTTGCGGGCTGTGCAGGAGCGGGCCGGGTCGGGGCGGGTGCGATGAGTGGGAGGCCTGCGTTCCGTCCGCCGGAGTCGTACCTGCATGGGTCGGTGGTGGTGGTGCCGGCGCGGGTGGCTGCGTGGCTTGAGCGGGCGGCGGGGTTGCGGCGGGTGCGGACGGCGGCGCGGGGCATGGATGCCGAGGTTGATGCGGTGTTGTTGGCGCTGGCGTATGGGGCTGCCCGGTGGCGTAGTTCCGCTACCGGAACTGCTCGTGCGGTGGCCGGGGAACACGAGGCAGGGTCGGTAACGCAGATGACCACCGGGCAAGCGGCATCACTCCTCGGTATAGGGGAGCGGGCGGTCCGGCAGGCGATCCAGCGGGGTCGCCTTCCGGCCGTCCGGGTGGGTGGTCGGTGGGTTATTGAACGTGAGGACTTGGAGCAGTATCGGCAGGCCGTGAAGGCCGCGTGAAGGGAGTAGGACGATGGCAACGGTTTATGGCAGCAGTAACGCCGAGCGGGTGCACCGTCGGTATCAGCAGGAACTGGCCCGGGTGCGTGAGGATGCGGATCTGTCGGATGGGGGCAAGCAGCGGCGCATTGCCAAGGCCTACGTGACCGCGGTTCGTGAATTGGAGCAACTTCGCGGCGCGATCAAGGCTCAGCGCACCACTGACAGCGCCGCCGCCGCCCAGAAGGTGCACAGTATCGGTGACTTGATCCGTCCGGGTATGGATCCTGGGGCGGCTGCGGTGTCTTATCGTGACGCTCAGGACCGGGTGGGTCAGATTACGAACTCCGATGAGGCCCTGAGACTGCTCAGCAGGGCGGAACGTTCAGGGGATTACGTGCTGGGTCGTGCCTTGGCCGCCCACGCTGTGGATATGGGCTGGCGGCACATTGTCGATGCGTACGCCGATGGGCATCCCCAGTGGGGGCGGGCGGTGCAAGAGCACGATTCGGCCCGCCCCTCGTTTGGTGCACGTGTGCACGAAGAGGCGTACACGCAGGCGCCGTCGCGGCCGGTCGAGTTGGGGTATCTGTCGGATCGTGAGGCCGCTGTGGTGGCTGGTCTCTGAGGCGCTGAAGGGCTGACTGGAGGTTCTGATGGAGCGGAGTGTGCGGGCGGTCCTGTCGGCCGAGGTCGGTGGGTTCGTTTCGTCGATGAATCAGGCCGCGCAGGCTACTGAGCGGGTTGTTGAGGCTTCGAAGCAGATTGGGCAGCCGCAGCAGACGACGCAGGCCCGCACGTTCGGTCAGCGGTTGGTGCAGTCGGCGCGTGAGAACGAGCAGGCCTGGACCTCTGTGGGTACCGCGTTGTTGGGTGTGGGTGCTGCCGGCGCCGGGTTGCTCACGGTGGTCGCCAAGACTGGTATTGGGTATAACAGTTTGCGGCAGGTCGCCACGCAGGGGTTGACGGCGGTCACTGGTAGTACTCAGGAGGCCGCGGCGCAGATGCAGCGGTTGGATCAGTACGGGCAGAACTCGTGGCTGATGCGCGACACGTTGATTGAGGCGCAGCGGCAGATGACGGGGTTCGGTATCAGCACCAGTGACGTGATCCCGTACATGGACGCGTTGGCGGAGGCTGTGGCGGCTGCTGGTGGGGATAATCAGACGTTCCTCGAGTTGGCTCAGGTGATGGGCCAGATCGAGTCTCAGGGGAAGATCACGGCTGAGGAGCTTCGCCGGTTTGGTGTGCGGGGTATTGATGCTGCGCAGATGATCGGTGACGCCATGGGGTACACGGCGGGTGAGATTCGGGAGCAGATCACCAGTGGTGCCCTTGATGCTGGGGTGGCGTTGGATGCGCTGGCGGCGGGGATGGTGCAGAACTTTGAGGGGTCCTCTGACCTGGTGCGGAACACGTTCCGGGGTGCTGTTGATGATGTGGTGGCGGCGTTCCGTGACTTGTCGTCGGTGGCGATGGGGTCGTTGGTGGACCCCGAGGGTGGGGGCCTGGCCGTGGATGTGTTGAACCGGGTTGCGGATGCTTTGCGCCGGTTCCAGGACATGCCGCCGGGGTTGGTGCAAACTGCCACGGCGGTGACGGGTATTGGTACGGCTGCTGCGTTGGCGGGTGGGGCGTTCCTGACGATGTTCCCGCGTGCTGTGCGGTTGGCGGACAGTCTGGCCAAACTGGGCATGATCACTCCTGGTGTTGAGCAGGCCTTGCGGACTATGGGCCCGCGGATTATGCGGGTGGGCCGGTACGCGGCTGGCGCGGTGGTTGGGTTGTACGCGTTCGGTAACGCCGTCCAGGGCCTGCAGAACCATTTCCGTGACGCGGAGTTGGGGTTGCATGGCATGACGCGGGCGTTGGAGCAGGGCAACTTTGATGCCCCGTTCGCCCGCCTGGGGGGCGCCTATGACGACCTCGGGGACGCGATCCAGCGGCTCACCGGTGGGGGCGTGTTGGATCGGGTGGACCGGTTCATGTCAGGGCTGAACCAGGCGTTTGGTGGGCCGTTGCCGGATGACCTGGCGGCTCAGGGGCAGGCGTTCGAGCAGTGGGATCAGATCCTGTCGGAGATGGTGGCTTCGGGTAACGCTGAGCGTGCGGCGGAGTTGCATGCGGAACTGTTGGAGGCGTTTGAGGCTGAGGGCGCGGGCCTGGATGAACTGACCCAACTGTTGCCGGGGTATAACGATTCGCTGATCGGTTTGGCTGATGGGGCGTTCGAGGCCGCTGACGGGATGGGTGAACTGACCGAGGCGGGGTTTGAGTCCAAGTTGGCGTTGGATGAGATGCGTCAGGGGTGGATTGAGAACCAGGAGGCCGCGGCGGCGTTGCGGCAGGAGTGGGTCGATTTGGCCCGCCAGGCGAGTGATTCGTTCGGGTCGCTCGCTGAGACGTTCAACGTCGCGCAGGGGGCGGCTGAGGAGTTCGGGCTGTCTACTGCTCAGACGATGGATGAGTGGATTGCTGAGATGCGGGCGCAGGAGGCGGCGGCGGCGAACTGGGGGCAGAACTGGGTTGCTGCGTCGGAGTTGGTGCTCGATGAGATGCCGGCGAATATGCAGGACGCGGCGGCGGCGTTCGTGGACGAGATGGCTCACGCGGGGGCTGAGGGTGCGGCGATGTTGCAGTTGTTTGTGGATGGCACACCGGCGCAGCGTCAGGAGTTGATTGAGCATTGGTTGGGTACCGGCACGGACCTGGCTGAGCAGATCGCGGATGAGGTTGAGGCTGCCCGGAATCCGAGGATCGATATTGATGACCTGCCGGCGCGTAGTGGTTTCGAGACGATGGTGGATGATTTCGCGGGCACCACCACGGACACGAACTTGGACGTCGACACCACCCAGGCGCGCAGCGGCTTTGAGACCGTGGTGGATGACTTCGCGGGCACCACCACCGACACCGGGTTGGACATCGACCCGTCCCGGGCGAACCTGCGTTACAACATCCTCACCGGCCAGTGGGAACAAGACGTCACCGACACCAACCTGGACGCCAACGACAGCCCGGCCCGCGGCACGGTGGTGGCCTTGGGTGGGTGGGCCTCCGCGTACCCGGTCACTGTGAGTGTGGACGCTAATACCGCGTTGGCGCGGATGCGCATCAGGGCCCTGTCGTCCATCGCGGTGGGTATCTCGCCGAAGGTCAACCCTGGGTTCGCTCATGGTGGGTACACCGGGCAGGGCGGGAAGTACGAACCGGCCGGGATCGTCCACAGGGGCGAGTACGTCATGCCCAAGGAACACGTCCAGGACCCGTTCAACCGGCGGGTGCTGGAAGCGATGCACGCCGGGCAGTTGCGGTCCGCGCTCACCGGGTACGCGGCCGGCGGGCACGTCGGGGGGCCGGCGTTCCGCCCGGCGCCGCCCGTGCCCGCCCCGGTGGTGAATGTGAGCGCACCTACCGACCAGCCGCGGTCTATCAGTGGCCCGTTGGTGCACGTGGAGCGTCTCGGCGGCGCGGATTTGTCTCAGGTTGAGGCCGCGTTTAAGTGGCAGATGGTGGGTGTGTTGTGAGCCGTACGCGGGTTCGTCTCCGAACGGCACCCGCCGGCCCTGGTCCGTTGATACGTTCGAGAGCATGAAACGCAGAGGCCTGCTCCTGGCACCCACGTTGGCCGTGGCCGTCCTGGTGGCCGGTTGTGGCGCCTCGGCAGCCGAGGAAGCCGCGCAGGCCGTGTACGAGGAGTGTGTGCGCCCCGACGCGGACCACCAGTTGCTCGAGCACGACGGGCCCGAGGTGCGTATCGCGGTCACGGGTGATGCGGCGCGGGCCCGCGCCGGTGCTTCCGGTGCGCTCGACGCGGTCGAACGTGGTGATGACCCTGAGGATGTCGATTTCACCGGCATGGGCATCGCGATGGGTGTTGTGCTTGCCACTGAGTGCCTGGTGGAGGAAACCCGCTACCCCGGGTCGAGTGACCAACTGCAGGATGGGGATGAGTGGGAGGGGTGGCGGTTCACCGAGGAGTCCGGCGCGGGCTCAGAGTTCACCGCCACGTTCACCTCCACCGGGTAGGGCCCGTTCAGGGCCTGGCGATGACGGCCTCGCAGGGCACGCAAGGCACATCGACCACCGGGCGCCCCACACCGCGGGCGCCCTCTTCGGTGGACGTGACCCGTGCGGTGTGACCACACAGCGCCGTGACGGCGGTGCCGTTCACGACCGACTCGAGAATGTCGGCAGGGGGGATCCGGTGCAGCACCCTGTACTCAGGCCCCGGGTCTTGGTGAGTGGTTGGCTGTGTCGGTGTGTCAAGGATGGTGCTCATCGCTCGCTCACCGGCTTTGCGCCGACCTCGGCCAGGACTTGCTCGGTGAGCCATTCCAGTTCCTCGGCGCGCTCAGGCGCTGAGAGTTCGGAATCGAGTACCGCTAGGTTCTGCTTGGGAAGGAAGATTGATGCTGCGGGCAGTGCGGGCGCTTCGATGACGCGTACGCCGAGGACGCCCAGGGGTACTACATCGAGTCTCATCGTCCGACTCCTGTCCCCGCCGCTGGTGATCGCCCGGTCGTACTGGCCGGCGGCGTCGAGGAGTGCCCGCGCGATCTTTCGGGCCTGGTAGGGGGTGAGGATGTCCTCGAGACTTGCGTAGACGTAGACCCCGTGATTGTTGACGGTTAGGGACCCGTCTGCCTCACGGGACACCGACGCGTATGCCTCCATAACGGGCCCGTCTTCAAGGCTGAACTGATGGACGGGCCCGTTATGGAGGGTGCCGTCATCGCCTTCGATCAGGCATTGGGAGCGTGCGCACCAGTCGGGGTGCTGAACTGTCGCGCTCATCGTCCCACCTCCGCGATCTGGCCGGCGGCGTGCACGAGCATCGCGCCCAGGTGCCGTGCCGTGGCGGGTGCGAGTGTCAAGAGGGCCACGTCCTGGTCAAGGTCTGCGACTAGGACGGTGCCCTCGTTCGTGATCCGGCCTCGGGGATCGCGCTTCTGGTACCGGCCGGGGGTGACCGCAATCTCCCCGGTATCGGACGGGTAGGAGGTGCGCAGGATCTGCTCGGCGCCGTCGATGATGCGGTTCTCGGTGCCGTCAATGTCGGTGTCCCATTCGCTCACCCGGTGCGCCCACGTGGGCGGGTCAGTGGCCGGCGGGGGTCCCCAGGTGGGGTGCCCGAGGGTACGGTTGTTCATGGTCCTACTCCTTCTGTTCCAAGGTGTGGGGCTTGCCCGTCCGGTGTGACAGCACCGGGCGGGCGTCTTGTGTTATTCGGCGGTGATGCCGAGGTGCTCCTCAACCTCCTCGAGGGTGAGCGCGTCGTGGCTGTTGAGCCGGCCCGCCACCACAGTGTTCGTGGTGGCGTCGTTGAGTTGGTAGCGGCCGTACCCGAGGGCCCGGGGGTCGCGGCGCCTGGACTTGTGGAGCGTGAGCCCCTGGCGGTCGGCGGCGCGGCGTGCCCGGTTCTCCCGTACCTTGTCGCTACCCATACCCCGAACCGTACTCGTAGTGATGCTGGAAGACAAGCCTGTAGTGATGCTGGTGCTATCGGAGTGCTACGCAACGCCCATGGACCAGGCAGAACCAGGCAGGACGACGACACCCACGAACCGCACCAGGACGCCCCAAACCGGACACAACAGGACCGCGCAGGACGGGCACAGTCTGACTCATAATCCGTCGGTCGCGGGTTCAAGCCCCGCCTGGGGCACCATCGAGGCTCGCCATCGCGCCCGGCACCCCACCGGCCCGCCCGAACCAACCGATTGGACGGTTCCAGCGCACCCACGCGGTGCCGCCCCGCCCGAACCAACCGATTGGACGGTTCCAGCGCACCCACACCCCGCCGCCCCGCCCGAACCAACCGATTGGACGGTTCCAGTGGCATGGTGCGGGGTGCACGACAGCCGTGCGGGGCAGGCTTGGGGCGGGGCAGCCGCGTGCGGGGGAGGCTGGTGCGGGCGGCGTGCCGACCTGGTGCGGGCGGCGTACCGCCCGGGTGCGGACGGGTGCGGGTCAGGCGCGCAGGACGGGCTCGTGGTTCGCCAGGGCGTCGGCCAAGCCCGCCACGCCGTCGGCGCCGGTGGGCACCGTGGCTGAGGAACCGGTCAGGTCACCGCCCAGCGGCTCGGCCCGACCACCCAGGTGCTCTGCCAGGAACCCCTCGGCGATGGCGTTGAACGCCTTGTCGTTCTCCGGCCGCGCGAACCCGTGGCCCTCGTCGGGGAAGAGCACGTAGGTGACCGGAATGCCCTTGGCGGACATCGACTCCACGATCTGGTCGCTCTCGGTCTGCTTCACCCGTGGGTCATTCGCGCCCTGTCCGATCAGCAGCGGCCGCACGATGTTGTCCACATGGGTCAGCGGGGACCGCTCATCAAGCAGCGCCTTGCCCGCCTCGGTGCGGGGGTCCCCGATCCGGCGGGCGATCTGTTCGAAGAACGAGGCCCAGTACGGCGGGACCGTCTCGATCAGCGTGTTCAGATTCGATGGGCCCACGATGTCCACGCCGCACGCAAAGGTGGTCGGGGTCATCGTCAGCCCGGCCAGGGTGGCGTAGCCCCCGTAGGAGCCGCCCATGATGCCGACGGTGTCCTGCGCGGTGATCCCCTCCCGGACGGCCCAGTCCACGGCGTCGAGCAGGTCCTCGTGCATCGCCGCACCCCACTGCCCGTCGGCGATGTTGATGAACTCCTTACCGAAACCGGTCGAGCCACGGTAGTTGACCTGCAGCACCGCGTACCCGCGGTTGGCCAACCATTGGACGTACGCGTCGTATCCATAGGCATCACGGGACCAGGGTCCTCCGTGCACGAACAGCACCATCGGGACCGGACCGGTCGCGGCGGCGAGCTGACCCGCCCGGGATGCGCCGTCGTCGGCCGCGCGGTGCGCGGGCAGGGTCAGGTAGGAGACCAGGGTGTGCCCGTCCCTGGCCGTGATCTCCACCGGGTGCATCGGCACCAAAGGGGCGCCCTCCAGCGCCGGGCGCCCGGAGAACAAGCGGGTCAGCCGGCGCTGGGGGCGATCGTAGCGGTAGTAGGTCATGGGTTCGGTCGCCGAGGAGTACGCCGCGATCCACACGTCGTCGGCCAGGGTGCGGGAGGTGACCGAGATCTCCCCCGGCCCGACTCCGGCGAGGACGTCGAGGTCCGGGCCGACCTCGGGGTCGACCACCGTCCACTCCTCGCGCAGGTAATTCACCGCCACCGCCTGGATCCGGCCCGTGGTCGGATGCGCGAGCGCGCCGGCGATGTCGGTGCGCTCATCGGCGTGCACCAGCGATCGGGCACCAGAGGCCAGGTCCAGGGCGTACAAGCCGGAGGTGTTGCGGCCCCGGGAGTCCACCAGGTACAGGGTGGACCCATCGGCCGTCAGGCCGGCGGCGTAGGTGCTCATCGCGTCCTCGAACGGCACGTCCTCGGCGACCTGCCAGTCCTCCCCGTCGCGAGCCAGGATGTCCATGCCGCCGTCCGGGCGGGTACGCATCGCATAACGCACCACATAGTCGTGATCGGCCAGGAACCCGGCGAAACCCTCGGTGTTGCGCACCAGTAGCTCCCGGTCCCCGCTGGCCAGTTCCACCCGGTACAGGTCGTGCCACCGGGCGTCCCGGTCGTTGATGCCCACCAGGATCGCCTCCGGGATCCGGTCGCTGACCCCGCTCACCTGCGCCGTGACCTCCGGGAACGGCGTCAGGTCGGTGGCCTCGCGGGTGCGCACGTCCACCCGGTGCAGGTGGAAGTCCTCATCGCCGCCGTCGTCGCGCAGGTACACCAGCGTGTGCGGCTGGTAGGTCCAGAAGTACTGGCGGATCCCGCGGGTGTCATCACGGGTGATGGCCTCGGCGGCGCTCAGGTCATCGGCGGGGGCCACCCAGATGTTCAGCACACCCTCCAGCGGAGCGAGCCAGGAGAGGTAGCGCCCGTCCGGGCTGATCTGGACGCCGGCCCGTTCGGGATTACCGAACAGGGCGTCGCGGGAGATGAGGTCGACGGCGTCTATGGTGATGTTGGTCATCGGGCCATTCTGCCAGCGGACGACGGCGAAGATCACCGGGTGCCCGACCCACCTTTGGGCGGCGGTACTGTGGTGCTCAGCCCTGAGTCTCCAGAGCCCGGCGAGCGTTCTCCAACTCGACCAGATCGGCGAACTGCTGGGCGTAGGAGGGGTCCTCCGGGGCGGTGCGCTGCAGGGCGCCGCGAGCCTCGGCGATGCGGCGGGTCATCCCCATCCGCAACAACGCCACCACCACGCCCCTGGCGTAGGAGGCCAGCGCTCCGGGGCGGTCCTCCGGCAGCGGGGACACCGCCAACTCCGTCACGAGTCCGTCCACCGGGGGTCCGCTGGCCTCGCGCAGCCGCTCCGCCCACGCCGCAGCGGCCCGCGCTTCGCCATCGGCGCCTCCTCCGGCCGCGGCGGCTACCTGGACGTACTCGGCCAGGCCGCCACCGGCCCGGATCGCGTCGTGGACCGCCCGGTGGGCCGGCACCACGAACGTGTCCGGCGACAGGTCGTCGAAGCCCAGGTCGGTGATGTGCTGGGGTAACTGCAGCACCACCTCCAGCACCTGCCGCTCCAGGCGGGCCACCGGATCGGTGCTGGGCGCTGACCGGGTGCCGGTGCGCTGGGCGGCCTCGGGGTCCAGGCCCGGGCGTTGGCGCTGCCGCTGCGGGTCGCGCTCGGCCGGTGTGCCACCCCCGTCACCGCCGACACCCTGCCGCTGGGACTGGGTCACCGCCCGGCGCACCGAGGTCTCCTCCATCCCGAGCCATCCCGCCAACGAACGCGCGTACTCCGAACGCAGGGCAAGGTCCCGGATCCGCGCCACCACCGGGGCTGCGGCCCGCAACGCCTGCACTCGGCCCTCGGCGGTGCTCAGATCCAGCCGCCGCAGCACCGATCGGATCGCGAACTCGAACAATGGCTCACGCTCGGCCACCAGGTCCCGCACCGCGGCCTCACCCCGCTCCAGGCGCAGGTCACACGGGTCCATGCCCTCCGGGCTGATCGCCACGAACGTCTGGGAGGCGAACCGCTGGTCCTCACCGAAGGCTCGCAGTGCTGCCTTCTGGCCGGCCTCGTCGCCGTCGAAGGTGAAGATCACCTCTCCCCCACGCGATCCGGTGGCCAGCATCAACCCGGCCGCGGCATCGGCGGTGTCGCCGAGCATGCGACGCACCACGCGGATGTGATCGACGCCGAACGCGGTGCCGCAGGTGGCCACCGCGGTGCCGACGCCGGCCAGGTGCATCGCCATCACGTCGGTGTAGCCCTCCACCACGACCACCTGACGCTGGGTGGCGATCGCCTTCTTGGCCAAGTCGATGCCGTAGAGCACGTGGTTCTTCTTGTACAGGGGCGTCTCGGGGGTGTTCAGGTACTTCGGGCCGGGGTCATCGTCATAGAGTTTGCGGGCACCAAACCCCACCGTGGCGCCGGTGGTGTCCCGGATCGGCCAGATGAGCCGGCCCCGGAACCGGTCGTAACTGCCGCGCTGCCCGGCCGAGACCACCCCGGAGGCGGTCAACTCAGCCTCGATGAAACCGCGTTGGCGCAGGTGACGGGACAGGTTGTCCCATCCCTTGGGGGCATACCCCACGCTGAACTGTGCCGCAGCAGCCTGGTCGAAGCCGCGCTCGGCCAGGAACCGTCGCGCGGTCGCCGCTTCCGGTGAGCCGAGTTGCTCGGCGTAGAACTGCTCGGTGGTGCGGTTCACCTCCAGCAGTCGCTGGCGTCGACCGGGCTCCTCCCGCGGGCGGCGCGGTCCGCCGTCGTCCTCATAATGCAGTTCCACCCCGGTGACCGAGGCGAGGTGCTCGACCGCCTCGCCGAAGGGCAGGTGGTTGATCTTCTGCACGAACGAGATCACGTCACCGCCCTCGTCACAGCCGAAGCAGTGCCACAGTCCCAACTGCGGGCGTACGTGGAAGGAGGGGGTACGTTCGTCGTGGAAGGGGCACAAGCCCTTCATCGACCCGACCCCGGCGCCCTTCAGGGTGACGTGAGCACCGACGATCTCCTCGATCCGGGCCTTCTCACGAACGGACGCGATGTCCTCACGTCTGATCAGGCCGGCCATGCTCCTGAGTCTAGGCGCTGGCGACCGGCGCCACGGGCGAGGCGATCACCGGCCGACCGCGAGACCGGCGCACCGGTCACCGGGTCCGGCTCATGGGCCGCTGTTCGACTGGCACAGGCGCGCGTGCCACTCCAGGGCGGAGACGTCGGTGAGTGAGGCCACCTGATCCACGACCGCGCGCAACCGACCTGCGTCGTCGTCGGCTTCCCGGTAGTCGGCGAGGAACGGGGTCTCCAGGGTCGCCTCGGGGCGGCTCGAGCACTCCTGCACAAGGTCGGTGACGATCTGGCGTTGACGCCCGTACAACGGTTCGTCCTCGCGTGGGGCCATCACGAACATCGCCGCGATCCCTTTCAACACGGTGATCTCGGCCAGGACCTGGTCGGGCACCACCACGTCGGCGTCGTAGCGCACCAGGTCGCCCTGGCCGAAGGTGGCCCGGGTGGCCCGCGCCGACGCCACCGCGAACCGCCCGATCAGTTGCGAGGTCATGTCCTTCAGACGTGCCAGACCCCGCCGGGTCCCGTCGAACGTCTCCACCCAGTACGGCATCGCCGACAGCGATTCGATCGCGGCATAGAGGTCATCGGCGCTGGTGGCTCGGCCGTACCAGTCGTGGATCTGGTCGATCAGACGTTCCCGCATGCCCTCCTGACGCAACTGGTCCAGGTCGTGGCGGCCGTTCACCACCGCGTCCTCCACGTCGTGCACGGAGTAGGAGATGTCATCGGCCAGGTCCATCACCTGGGCTTCGATGCAACGGCGCCCGGGCGGGGAGTCCCCCCGCATCCAAGCGAACACCTCGGCGTCATCGGCATAGGCACCGAATTTGCGGGTCGGTCCGCCCGACTCGTCCGCCGGTCCCTCGCCGGCGAACCAGGGGTACTTGGTGGACGCATCCAGGCTCGCTCGGGTGAGGTTCAACCCCACCGCGCGCCCCTCCCGGGTAAACGTCTTGGGTTCCAGGCGCGTCAGCAGCCGCAGGGTCTGTGCGTTGCCCTCGAAGCCCCCGATATCCGCCGCGACCTCGTGCAGGGCGTTCTCCCCGTTGTGCCCGAACGGGGGGTGCCCCAGGTCGTGGGAGAGGCAGGCGGCGTCGACCACGTCCGGGTCGCAGCCCAGGTTGTAAGCCAGCTCCCGGCCCACCTGGGCTACCTCGAGGGTGTGGGTCAGGCGAGTGCGGACGAAGTCGTCGGTGCCCGGCCCCAGCACCTGGGTCTTGGCACCGAGGCGTCGCAGCGCCGAGGAGTGCACGATCCGGGCGCGGTCCCGCTCGAAGTCCGAGCGGTGCGCCGACTTGGGTGCCTCGGCGTACCACCGCTCATGGTCATACAGCCGGTACCGGCCAACGGGCAGATCGAACACGCCATCACCCTACGCCGTCCATCCGGGCCCGGCTCCGCCGGGCGGGATCAGAGGATCGCTTGTAGGAAGGTCTTGGTGCGCTCGTGATCGGGGTTGGTGAAGATCTTTTCCGGGTGGCCCTCCTCCACGACTTTGCCGCCGTCGAACATCATCACCCGCTGGGACACATCGCGGGCGAACTGCATCTCGTGGGTCACGATGAGCATCGAGATGTCGGTGTTGTCGGCGATCTCACGCAGCACTGCGAGCACGTCGCCCACCAGTTCGGGGTCGAGCGCGGAGGTGACCTCGTCCAGCAGCAGGATCTCGGGGTTCATCGCCAGGGCACGGGCGATCGCCACCCGCTGTTGCTGCCCACCGGAGAGTTGCAAGGGGTGCGCCTCGGCCCGGTGCTTGAGCCCCACCTGGTCCAACAGGCCGTAAGCCTGATCGATGGCCTCATCCTTGGACTTGCCGAGCACGTGCACCGGCGCCTCGATGATGTTGTCGATGACCCGCATGTTCGGGAACAGGTTGAACTGCTGGAAGACCATGCCGATCCGGCGCCGGATCTTGGAAATATCCTTGGGCCGACGCTCCACCCGGCGGCCGTTGCGCTCCTCGTGGGTCAGCGGGTCACCATCGATGTAGATGTACCCCCCGGTCAGGTGCTCCAAGGTCATCACCAGGCGCAGGATGGTGGTCTTGCCCGAGCCACTGGGACCGATGAGCGTCACGCGCTCGCCCTTGGCCACGTCGAAGTTCAGATCGCTGAGCACGGTGGTGTCACCGAACTTCTTGACGACGTCCTCGAATCTGATCATGGGGTCATTAGTACGCAAGTCGCTTCTCCAGTCTGCGCATGAGGATGGCCGTGGGATAACTCGCCGCGAGGAAGATCAGTCCGGCGATGGTCAGGGGCTCGACGTACCGGAAGGTGGTCCCACCGATGTTCCGTGCCACGGTCACCATCTCCGGGGCCGCGATGAAGATGAGGAACGGTGTGTCCTTGAACATCGCGATCGCCCAGTTACCCAGGGACGGGATGGTCGCCCGGATCGCCTGGGGCATGATGACCGCACGCCAGGTACGGCTCTGCGGCAACGACAAGGCCGTCGCACCCTCCCACTGCCCCTTGGGAACCGACTCGATCCCGGAGCGGTAGGACTCGGCCATGTAGGTGGAGTAGTGGATCCCGATGACGATGATCCCGACCTGCATCGCTGACAGTGTGGACACCGTCAGGTACAGGAACAGCAACTGCGCCGGCAGTGGGGTCATCCGGATGAAGTCCAGGATCCAACTCAGGATCTTGGCAGGTATGTAGGGAAGGCTGCGCAGGGCGATCGCCCAGATGAGACCGAGCACCGCAGCGGCGAGCGAACCGACCACCGTCACGACCAGGGTCACCCGGACGAAGGCCTCCAGGAGCGGGGGAAGCACATCCAGCGCGAACTGGGTATTCCAGATCATGCTGCTCCCCCTCCCGCCAATGCCTTATCGGTGCGCGGCTTCTTGCTCTCCTTCAGCCCGAGCTTGCGCTGGGCACGCAGTTCCATCCACCGCAGCACCGCCGAACAGGCCAGCGAGATCAGGAAGTAGATCACCAGACTCAGGCCGAATGCGGTGGCGGTATCCATGGTGCGGCGCACCTGCTGGGTGATGAACAACAGGTCCTGCAGGAAGATGAATCCGGCCAGGGACGAGCCCTTGATGAGCATGATCAGCAAGTTGTTGAACCCGGGGAGCATCAGGGCCCAGGCCTGCGGCCAGATGACCCGGCGCAACTTGTTCCACCAGGACATCGACAGCGCGGTGGTGGTCTCCCACTGACCCTTGGGAACGGCGTTGAGCGAGCCGCGCACCACCTCGGAACCGTAGGCCCCGTAGTTCAGGCCCAGGGCGATGATCCCGGTGGTCAGGGAGGCCCACTCGATCCCGAGCATCGGCAGGACGAAGAACAGGAAGAACATCTGCACAACCAGCGAGGTCCCGCGGAAGAACTCCACGATGATCCGCACCAGAGTGCGCACGATGATGAAGCTGCTGTTCGCCGCGACGCCCAGCAGACAGGCAACGAAGAACGCCACGGCGGCGCCGCCCACGGAGAGCTGCAGTGTGACAACTGTGCCCTCCCAGAGGCGCGGCGCCGCCGAGACGAACGAATCAAGAAAGTCTTGCACCGATCATTCCTCGACGGTGGGCAGATCACCCTCGCAGAGCATCTCAGTGCTGACTTCATCGGTGGGCCGCTCGGCCTCGGTGAAGCCGAACGGGCCAAGCACCCGCTCGAACTCCGCCGGGTCGCCGATGATCTCCGCGGCAGCCTCGTTGTAGGCGTCCAGCAGATCGGTGTCCGCGTCACGGAACACCGTCGCGCCGGCACCCACCTGGATCTCACCGTCGACCACGGCCTCGAACGCCTCGGTCACCTCGACCGGCTGGTCGGGGTTGTTCTCAGCCATGGCGCGCAGCGAGATGCCGGTGAGGGCGTAGACGTCGGCGCGGCCGGAGACCACAGCGTCCATCCCGTCCTGCGGGGTGTTCACCGTCATCAAGTCGATGCCCAGGGCCTGGGCGTAGGACTCCTCGACCGCACCGTTCATGGCGGCGAAGGTGACCCCGGCTTCCTGAACGTCCTGCATGTCGTGCAGGTCGTTCGGGTTGCCCTCAGGCACCATGAACGCGGTGGTGTACATGATCTCTGGGTTGGAGAACGACGCCTGCTCACACCGCTCGGGCAGGATCGACATACCGGCGGAGACCGCATCGAAGCGGCCTGCGTTCAGGCCGGGGATGAGGGCGTCCCAGTCCACCTCGGTGCCCTCGACCGTCTCGATGCCCATCGAAGCGAAGACCTCGCGGTGCAGCGCGATCGTGGCACCGGTGAGTTCCCCGCTGTCGTCGGTGTAGCTGTAGGGCTCCTCGCCGGCGAACCCGACGGAGATCGAACCGGCTTCCTGCAATTCCGCCAGGGTGCCGCCATCGCCGTTCGCGTCGCCGTTCGCGTCGCCGTTGCCCTCGTCCTCCTGACCGGGGACCGGGGGCGGATCGTCGAGCCCGTCACCATCGCCGTTGCCGCAAGCCGCCAAGGCCAGCGTGGCCGCGGCCGCGGTGGCAGTGAGCGCCATCATTCGGCGCGAAGTGTTCTTCATCGTGCTCCTCTCGATGTGGTGCCTGCCTGCCCAACGCACCCAGACGTGCGAAGCGGAGCCGGTGACACCGACTTGTCAGAACCGCAGACCACCGTATGAGCCACCCAGCGGTGGCACAAACGGTGTGATTCGGCGCCGGCACGCCGGTTTCCACCCCTCGGCCGATGCGGCCGGAGGCGCATTCTGGTGCGGCATAGAGCGGTCACGCTCATCGCCACTGATGTGCAGGACATTGCTCGAGAGTACCTCAAAACCGTTACGGGGTTGAAACATATGAGCGGGAAACTTGAGAACGGGTTGACCTTTGACTAGCGCAGGCTGGGACGCTCATTGCCCAGCACTTGGGTAGGTCATTGAGTGGCATTGGTAGCGTCCATCGTCGGTGGCCGATCGACCCGACGTGCATCGCGGACGGCCGCCGGTCCACCAGGGTGGCGCTGGGCGCGGCCTCGGTGGTGTACTTAGGTAATGCTTGCCTTACCAAAGTCGGCCGGGACGACCGCACGCGGCATCCAGGAGATCCTCACCCGCGATGACCGGCCGGCGTATCGGCCCTTCGCCGCCGAGGTGACGAACGTACGCACGCTCGGACCGAATTTCCGCAGGGTGACGTTCACCGGTGCGCAGATGGGTTGGTTCGGCACCTACGGCCAGGACCAGCGGATCAAGATTCTGTTCCCGCTGGCCGATGGCCACCTGACCGACGTCGGGGCCGACGATGCGGGGATCGCCATGGCCGGCACCTGGTACGAACGCTGGCGCGAGGCACCCCAGGAGCGGCGCTGTCCGCTGCGCACCTACACCATCCGGGCGGTCCGCCCCGACGTGGCCGAGATCGACGTCGACATGGTGATTCACGGCGACGCCGGACCGGCTTCGCGCTGGCTGCAACAGGCCGCGCGAGGCGACCGCGTCGTCGTCGTCGGTCCCGATGCCCGCTCCCGCCAGTATGCGACCGGAGCGGACTGGGCACCCGGGACCGCCACCGAGTTGCTGCTCGCCGGGGACGAGACCGCCGCTCCGGCGATCTGTTCGATCCTGGAGGATCTGGGGGCGGACAAGCGCGCCCGCGCTTTCATCGAAGTGCCCGGGCAAGGGGACTTCCTGGACGTCGACCACGGCGACCACGCGCAGATCACCTGGCTCGGTCGCGACGGGGCCGGGCACGGCGAGCACCTCATCCCGGCAGTGCGTTCCTGGGTCGCCGCACACGCGGCGGTCGTCGACGATGCTCGTGCCGTGGTCGGCCAGGCACTGGAAGACGTCGACGTCGACACCGAGCTACTCTGGGACTCCCCCGTGCTCCAGGTCCAACCGGTCGACTCCTGCGGGCGCGGTCAGCGCTGCGGCTCGGACTTCTACGCCTGGTTCGCCGGTGAGGCCGGGATGATCAAGACGCTACGCCGGATGCTCGTCTCCGAGGCCGGGGTATGCCGGCGCCGGGTGGCGTTCATGGGCTACTGGCGTCAGGGACGCAGCGAGTCCCAGTGAGGGGCACGCTGAGCGCGCGGCTCCGGCACCTGCCATGACCAGGACCCTGACCAGGGCGCCCACCCCGGCGCCCGCAACCGCAGTCCCTACCCGCCGCCGTCTCCTCGGCTTGGGCGTTGCCGTCGTGCTATTGCTCATCGTGTGTGCCGCGAGCCTGGCGCTGGGTGCCCGGGAGGTGGCGCTGGGAACCGTATGGGAGGCACTGCTGGACCCGGTAGCCGGCGCGGCCGACCACGCGGTGGTGCTGGACCAGAGGCTGCCCCGCACCATCGTGGGACTGCTGGTCGGGGCCGCGCTGGGGCTGGCCGGCACCGTGATGCAGGGCATCACCCGCAACCCGCTGGCCGATCCCGGCCTGCTGGGTGTCAACGCCGGGGCCTCGCTGTTCGTGGTGCTGGCCATCACCCTGTTCGGGATCACCAGCCCTTCGAACTACCTCTGGTTCGCCTTCGCCGGTGCGGCAGCGGCGACCGTGGTGGTCTACGGTATCGGGGCCCTGGGGCCCCGGGGCGCCACCCCGGTCACCCTGGCGCTGGCCGGGGTGGCACTGACCGCCGGCATCACCTCGATCCTGACCCTGCTGCTGCTGTCCTCCACCACCGCCACCAACACCTACCGCTTCTGGGCGGTGGGCTCGCTGGCCGGACGCGGCAGCGGCACCGGAGGCGACGTCATCACCACCCTGGCACCGTTCCTGGCCGTGGGTGGCGTGCTGGTCCTGGCGTGCGGGCGGTGGCTGAACCTGCTCTCGATGGGTGATGACCTTGCCCGCGGCCTCGGTCTGCACATCGCTCGCGCGCGGGCACTCGCTGTGCTGGGTGTGGTGCTGCTGGCCGGCGGCGCTACGGCACTGGCCGGACCGATCGTGTTCGTGGGGCTGGTGGTACCACACCTGATCCGCCCGTTCACGGGCCCGGATTACCGCTGGATCCTCCCCTACGCCCTACTGGTGGGCCCTGCGCTCCTGCTGGCGTCCGACGTGCTCGGGCGCCTGATCGCCGGGCCCGGCGAACTCGAGGCCGGGCTGGTGGTCGCCCTCGTGGGGGCCCCGGTGATGGTGGCCATCGTCCGCCGCGCCCGGTTGGCGGGATTGTGACCGCTCCTGCGGCGCCGGCCGCCACACCGGATCCGCCGGTTCTCCCCGCCCCAGCCGGCACGGTGCTGGCCGGGGTGCGCCGGGCCCGACGTCGGCGCACCCTGATCGTGACCGCGATCCTGGCCGCCCTCGTCCTGACCCTGGCCTGGGCCAGCCTGACCTGGGGCGGTCACACCGGTGCGGTCCTGGACTACCTCGCCACGGCCTTCGGTGCCGGGAGCGGGGACTCCTCCTTCCTGATCGGACGGCTGCGGCTGCCCCGGGTGGTGCTGGCGGTGCTGGTCGGCGTGGCGTTCGGTCTGGCCGGGGCGCTCTTCCAGTCCGTCCTGGGCAACCCGCTGGCCAGCCCGGACATCCTCGGTGTCTCCGGCGGTGCGAGCCTGGCCGCGGCCTTTGCGATCATGGCGCTGGGCCTGACCGGAGCAACGGTGGGTCTGTTCGCCTTCGGCGGTGCCGCGACGGTGGCGGCCGCGATCTACCTGCTCGCCTGGCGTGGCGGGGTGACCGGGTTCCGATTCGTGCTGATCGGGGTCGGTTTCGCCTTCGCCATCAACTCCGGCATCGGGTACCTGCTCACCCGCGCCGAGGTCGCCGACGTTCGCACCGCACTGGTCTGGATGGTCGGCAGCATCGGCACTCCCCGCTGGACCGACATCGCGGTGCTGGCGGTGCTGGTCGGCGCCCTGCTGCCGCTGGTGGGTCTAGCGGCGCGAGGTCTGCAGGCGCTGCAACTCGGCGATGAGATGGCGGGCGGTCTGGGGGTACGCGTGGAACCGGCACGTCTGCTCGTGCTGGTGGTGGGGGTGGGCCTGGCCGCCAGTGCCACCGCATTCGCCGGTCCGGTGGCCTTCGTGGCGTTCGTATCGGCTCCGATCGCGCGCCGGCTGCTGCCCTCCGGCGGCCTCGCACTGGGGGCGGCGGCGCTGGTGGGGGCCGTCGTGGTGCTCGGTGGTGAGTTCGCTGCCACCCACCTGATCGGTTCCCTCGAGGCACCCGTCGGGATCGTCACCGGCGCCGTCGGCGCCCCGTACCTGCTGTGGCTGCTGGCCACCGATGACGCCGGAGAGCGGAGCGCATGAGCACCACCGACCACAAGAGCGGCCATGACCTGCGCGCGAGTGCGCTGAGCCTGGCATACGACAGCCGCCGGGTGATCACCGACCTGGACCTGACTGTTCCCCGGGGGGCGATCACCGCGATCGTCGGCGCCAACGGCTGCGGCAAGTCCACGCTGCTGCGCGGACTTGCCCGTCTGCTGCGCCCGGTGTCCGGAGCGGTCACCCTGGACGGCAGGGACCTGCGCGAACTGCCCTCCCGCCACGTCGCGCGCACGATCGGGATCCTGCCGCAGAGCCCCACGGCTCCGGAGGGCATCACTGTGGCCGACCTGGTCGCCCGGGGCCGCCATCCGCACCAGGGATGGTTCGGGCAGCCGAACGCGGCCGACGACGATGTGGTCACCACCGCGCTGGAAGCCACCGGAACGCAGGGGCTGGCCGGGCGCCGTATGGATGAACTCTCCGGCGGGCAGCGCCAGCGCGTCTGGATCGCCATGGCGCTGGCTCAGGACCCCGACATCCTGCTACTGGATGAGCCCACCACCTTCCTCGACGTCACCCACCAGCTTGAGGTGCTGGACCTGCTGGCGGCAGTGAACCGGGAACGGGGCGGCACGGTGGTGATGGTGTTGCACGACCTGAACCTGGCCGCCCGATACGCCGAGAACCTGGTGGTGATGCGGGCAGGGCGGGTGCACGCGATCGGCAGTCCGCACCAGGTACTCACCGCCGAGGTGGTCGCCGACGCGTTCGGGTTGCGTGCCCGGATCGTGCCGGACCCGGTCTGTGGCACCCCGATGGTGGTCCCGATCGGACGATTCCATCAATAAGCGGTACCGGTTTGTCATCGCCGCACATCTGACATTAGGTTAGCCTCACCTAACTTTCGATGGATGTGGAGATCTCGTGGTCCGACGCTCGCTCCTGGCCGTTCTCGCTGCTACCGCCCTCGCCCTGTCCGCCTGCGGTGCCTCCGCCGGCACCGGCGACGGAGCAGGCCGGGCCGCCGACGCCGCAGGCAGCGGCGATGGCGACGGCCCCGGGGCTCCGGTCAGCATCGACCACGCCTTCGGTAGCACCGAGATTCCGGCCGGGGCGAGCGACGTGGTCACCCTGGGCTGGGGGTCCACCGAGGCCGCGCTCGCACTCGGGGTGGTCCCGGTGGGTATCGAGGCCCAGACCTACGCCGTGGACGACAACGGCCTGCTGCCCTGGGTGAACGAGGAACTCGCGCACCTCGGCGCCGAGCCCGCGATCCTGCCCGCGAACGTGGAGGAACCGGCATATGAGGACATCGACGCGCTCAGTCCCGATCTGATCCTGGCCCCTTATTCGGGCCTCACCGATGAGCAGTACCAGATCCTGTCCGAGATCGCCCCGACCGTGGCCTACCCGGACCAGCCCTGGACCACCCCGTGGCGCGAGGTGATCGAGATCGTCGGCACCTCCCTGTCCATGCCGGGCGAGGCCGCGGAACTGGTGACCGAACTGGACGACACGTTGGCCGCCGTCACCCAGGAGCACCCGGAGCTGCAGGGACTGACCGTGGCAGCGATTTGGGACGTCGGCGGCACCTTCTACGTCTACAAGCCGGCTGACTCCCGGGTGGACTTCCTGCTCGACCTCGGCCTGACCAGCGCACCGTCGGTGGAGGAACTGGACGGTGGTGGGGAGTCGTTCGTCTACGCCCTGTCCTATGAGAGCACCGACGCGATCGACGCCGACATCCTCGTGAACTACGCCTCCACCGGCGAGGAGGTGCAGACGTTCCTGGACCAGTCCTACGCCCAGGTCATCCCGGCGGTCCAGCGCGGCGCGGTCGCCCACATCACCGGCGACCAGTTGATCGCAGCGATGTCCCCGCCCACGGCCCTGTCCCTGACCTGGGGGCTGGAGGAGTACGTGGACTCCATCAGCGCTGCCGCGGCGAACGCACGATAGCCCAGCCCCCGGTCCCGGCGCACGAGGTCGCGACACAGATTGGCGTGACCGCCGGTCACGGGCGAGACTGGGCCGATGGTCACCGCTTCGCACGTCGCCGCCGCCACGACCACGACCCTCGTGCACCGGGCCGACCAGGCCCCGGGATGGTGGCGCGACGCCGTCATCTACCAGATCTATCCCCGTTCCTTCGCCGACTCCGACGGCGACGGCGTCGGGGACCTGCCGGGGATCACCGGCAGGCTGGACCACCTTGCCCGCCTCGGCGTGGATGCGGTGTGGCTGTCACCCTTCTACCCCTCCCCCCAGCACGACGGTGGCTACGACGTGGCCGACTACCGGTCGGTGCACCCCCAGCTCGGCACGCTGTCGGACATGGACGCCCTCATCGCCCGCGCCGACCAGCTGGGCCTGCGAGTGATCGTGGACCTGGTGCCCAACCACACCTCGGACGCCCACCCCTGGTTCGCCGAGGCCCTGGCGGCACCGCCGGGTTCACCGGAGCGAGGCCGGTACATCTTCCGTGACGGCACCGGACCCGACGGGGCCGAGCCCCCGAACAACTGGGGCAGCGTGTTCGGCGGACCGGGCTGGACGCGCATCACCGAGGCCGACGGAAGTCCGGGGCAGTGGTACCTGCACCTGTTCGACTCCCACCAGCCGGACTTGAACTGGGAGCACGAGGAGGTCCGCGGGGAGTTCATCGACGTGCTGCGTTTCTGGCTGGACCGTGGTGTGGCCGGGTTCCGGGTGGATGTGGCCCACGGTCTGATCAAGGATCAGTCGTTCCCGGAGTGGGAGGGCCACCGCGCGATGATCAGCGCCGAGGAGAGCGCCGAGCATGCCGGCAAGCGGGCTCCGATGTGGGACCAGCCCCGCGTGCACGAGATCTACCGCACCTGGCGTGAGGTGCTGGCCGAGTACGGTCCGGAGCGAGTGCTGATCGCCGAGGCGTGGGTCGAGGACGATCGCGCGCTGGCCCGGTATGTCCGGCCCGATGAGATGCACCAGGCGTTCAACTTCCAGTTCCTCACCACCCCCTGGCGGGCCGGGGCGTTGCGGCAGAGCATCCAGACCTCGTTGCTCGAACTCGACTCCGTCGGAGCACCCTGCACCTGGGTTCTCTCCAATCATGACGTGGTCCGTGCCGCCAGCCGGCTCGGATTGTCCGTGACCGGCAAGGGTCCCAATGGGATCGGCGCGGGCGACCCACAGCCCGATGGCGAACTCGGTCTGCGGCGCGCACGGGCCGGGCTGCTGCTGATGCTGGCGCTGCCGGGCTCGGCCTACCTCTACCAGGGCGAGGAGTTCGGCCTTCCCGAGCACACCGATCTGCCCGACGAGGTGCGCCAGGACCCGACCTTCGCGCGCACCGATGGGCGGGTCGTGGGCCGGGACGGGTGCCGGATCCCGCTGCCCTGGCGCTCCGACGCTCCCGGGTACGGCTTCTCCCCCACCGGCGCCACCTGGCTGCCCCAGCCCGAGTCCTTCGCCGCGTTGGCGGCCGATATGCAGAAGGGTGACCCGTCCTCGACCTATGAGCTGGTGCGCGCCGCACTCCGGATCCGTCGTGACTGGCGATTGGGCTCGGGGTCGCTGGCCTGGGTGGATGGGCTGCCGGTGAACGAAGGTGATCTGCTGGTCTTCACCAACCGCGAGGTGGTGGTCCTGGTAAATCTGGGCGAGCGAGCCGTTCCGCTCCCCACGGACCTGGAGGTCCTGCTCGCATCCGGCGGAGGCGACGACGTGGACCACGTGGGCCCGGACGAGGCGGTCTGGGCGGTCATCCCCCGGCCGGCGGACGACGACGGGCCGCACTGAGGCGCACCGCGAGCCACCGCGCACTCGGGCGGGCGAGCACGGAGGGGCTCAGCCGCCGGAGACGCCCAGCTCGGCCTGCTCCAGCAGGGCTCGCAGTTCCTCATCCAGGTCCCGGGAGTCCAGCCACCCCTGCGGCAGGTGCGGGACCTTCGGGGTGCCGGCGCGCCCGCGCGGCCCCTCCGCCCCGGCGCCGGGATAGGGCTGGTCCAGGTCCAGCGCAGCGAGCCGGTCGTCCAGTTCAGCGAGAGAGGACACGAGTCCGAACGCGGCCCGCACCGGGCCTCCCACCACGTAACCCTTGAGGTACCAGGCCATGTGCTTGCGCAGTTCCCGCAGGGCCTTACCCTCATCACCGAAGTGCGTCACCATCAGTTCGGCGTGCTCCCGGATCGTCGTGGCCACCTGGGCCAGGCCGGGGCGGCGACGCACCGATGAGCCGGCGAAGGCCGCCACCAGGTCGGTGAACAGCCACGGCCGGCCCTGGCAGCCGCGCCCGACCACGATCCCGTCGCAGCCGGTGTGGGCCACCATCGCCAGCGCGTCCTGCGCTGACCAGATGTCGCCGTTGCCCAGTACCGGGATGTCGGTGACGGCCTCCTTGAGTGCTCCGATCGCGTCCCAGTTGGCGGTGCCGGAGTAGTGGTCGGCGGCGGTGCGCCCGTGCAGTGCCACCGCGGCCACACCGGCGTCCTGGGCGCGCAGCCCGGCATCGAGGTAGGTCAGGTGCTCGGCGTCGATGCCCATCCGCATCTTCACCGTGACCGGCACATCGCTGCCCTCGGTGGCGCGCACGGCGGCCGTGACGATCGCCCCGAAGAGTTCGGACTTCCATGGCAGCACCGCACCGCCGCCCTTGCGGGTCACCTTGGGAACCGGACAGCCGAAGTTCAGGTCGATGTGATCGGCAAGGTCCTCCTCGACCAGCATTCGCGTCGCCGCCCCCACGGTGGCCGGATCCACCCCGTAGAGCTGGACACTGCGCACCGCCTCACCGGCGTCGTGGGAGATGATGCGCATCGACTCGGGAGTGCGCTCCACCAGTGCGCGGGACGTGAGCATCTCGGCCACGTACAGCCCGGCCGGTGCCGGACCCGGCAGTGCGGCACCCTCGGGGATCCCGGCAGCGCCGGCCCGGCGGCACAGCGCACGGAACGGCGCATTGGTCACGCCGGCCATCGGTGCCAGCACCACCGGGCTGCCCACGGTGATCGAGCCGATCTGCAAGGGATTCACATGGGTATTCTCGCATCCAGGCCGGGACCGGCCACGGTGATGCCCGCCACGGCCCGCCGAGCCGGATCACCTGATCGGCTCAGGTGGTCCCTGGCCACCGGCCCACCGCCTCACGTCGCCGGGCTCTGGCGATGCGCACCGTCGTCGTCGGACTCGATCTCGGCAGCCCGGTGCTCGACACTCACGGGTGTGCCGGGGCGCCCGGCGCTTCGCCGGCCGCCGGCCCGGACCGGCTCCGCACGGCGGCGGCTGGAGCGCACCAGCATGGCCGCGATGAAGGTGGTCGCCGGGATGGCCAGTACCAGGCCGATCGAGGAGACCAGGGTGCGCACCACCTCCTCGGCGATCTCCCCGGCGGTGAGTGTGCTGGTGACGGAACGGTCGTAGAGCATCACCAACATCAGGGTGGTCATCGCGGTGCCGACGTACGCGAAGGCCAGGGTGTAGACGGTGGAGGCGATGTGGTCGCGGCCGATTCGCATCGCCCGGGCGAACACGCTGCGGGTGGGGGCGTCCGGGTTCGCCGCGTGCAGTTCCCACACCGCCGAGGCCTGCGTGATCGAGACGTCGTTGAGCGCGCCCAACCCGGCGATCACGATGCCGCACATCAACAGGTCACGCAGGCCCAACCCGGGCAGGACCGCGTCGAGCATCAGCGCACTGTCCGACCCCGACCCGGACAGCCGCGCCGCATTCGTGGACCACCACGCCAGTCCCGTCGTCACAGCCAGCCCGATGAAGGTGCCCAGCAGCGCAGTGGTGGTGCGGATCGAGACACCGTGGGCCAGATACACTGCGAAGAACATCATCGCGCTGGCACCGACCAGAGTGGTCAGCATCGCCGGGGCGCCCGACATCAGCGCCGGCACCAGGAACGCCGCCACCACACCCAGGGAAGCCAGCAGGCCGACGATGGCCATCAACCCCCGGATCCGCGCCACCAGCACCACGACGAGCACGTACAGGCCGGTGAGCAGCAACAAGGGCACGTCCCGGACCGCGTCCACGTACACATACGGGCTGCCCGAGCCCATCGCCCCGGTGGTGAAGAAGATCCGGATGGTGTCACCGGGTTCGATCCCGGCGGAGACGATCTCCGGAGGCACCTGGATCGGCACGATCCGCTCGGTGCCGTCCTGCAGTTCGGCCATCGCCTCGGTGCCGACCTCTCCGGTGACCTCGGTGATCACCGCAGTGGTGAAACCCGGGCCCTCCACCGGATTCTCCTGCGAACCCACCGGGGTCTCCCCCCGCGGCCACAGGAGGGCCAAACCCACGACGGTGGCCAGCAGCAGCGGCAGCACGACCGCGAGCAGGATGCGCCGTGTTCGTCGGGCTACCGCTGGATCGAGGTCGGTATCGGTGTGCTCATGCGTCATTGTTCACACTGTGCCCGGCATCGGGCCGCGCTTGCGGCAGCGACACTGCCGAAGTTTCCGTCCGTGCCGCACACCCGTGGGGGGGCGCGACCGGGGCCGGAGTGGTGCGGAGCACATCGGATCTTTATTGACACTGGTTCTCATTGGCAATGAGAATGGTTCAATGTTCGCACGCTCAGCGCCGTTCCGATGCACGGCTACCCTGGCGGGCGTCGGCCTGCTCCTTGCGGCATGTTCGGACGCCGGCGGCCCAGCCCCTACCTCTCCCGGGGATCCGGAGAACCTGAGCGTGGTGACCGCCTTCTATCCCCTGCACTTCCTCGCCGAGCAGGTCGGAGGCGACCTGGTCGGCGCCGGTGACCTCACGCCCTCCGGCGCTGACCCACATGACCTGGAACTGTCCCCGGTCGATGTGGCGATGATCGAACAGGCCGATGTGGTGGTCTATCTGTCCGGCTTCCAGCCCGCGGTGGATGCGGCCATGGAGCAGGTGTCCGGGCCGGTCGGGCTGGATCTGGCCGAGGTGGTGGATCTGCAGGACACCTCCGCCACCGTGCGCTCCGGCACGGATTCCGGCACCGACTCCGACGACGAGCACGCCCACGACGACGCCCACGACGACGAGCACGCCCAGCAGGAGGGTGGTGATCAGGACGGGCACGATCACGGTACGGAGGATCCGCACTTCTGGCTCGACACCGAGCGGATGGCTGTTGCCGCTCACGCACTTGCCGAGGCGCTTGGCCAGGCCGCGACGGAGCACGCCGGGACGTTCGAGGCCAACGCCGCGCAGCTGCAGGCGGAGCTGGACGCTCTCGATGAGCACTACCGCACCACGCTGGCCTCCTGCTCCGATGAGGTCATGCTGGTCAGCCACCTCGCCTTCGGCTACCTGGCGATGCGCTATGACCTGACCCAGGTGGGCATCGCCGGCCTGGACCCGCACGTGGAGCCCTCCCCGGCCCGCCTCGCCGAGATCCGCGCCGTGGTGCTCGCCGAGGGCGTGAACACGATCTTCGTGGACCCCCTGGCCAGCGCACGGGTCAGCGACGCCCTGGCCGCTGAACTCGACCTCCAGGTCCTCACGCTGGACTCCCTGGAGAACCTGCACCCACCGGCCACCGACTACTTCGAGGTGATGGAGGCCAACCTGGAGGCCCTGGCCGAGGGGCTGACATGCCGGTGAGCACCCTGAACGCCACGAACGTGGACGTGCACCTGGGCGGCGCCCAGATCCTGCACCGGGCGAATCTACAGGTGGCCAAGGGTGAGATGGTCGCGCTGCTCGGTGCGAACGGCTCGGGCAAGTCCACGCTGATGCGCGCGTGCCTCGGTCTGGTGCCGGTCTCGGCTGGCCAGGTGCGCATCCTGGGGGCACCCCTGGGCCACGGTGCGCCGTGGCACCGGATCGGTTACGTCCCGCAACGCCCGAGTTCGGCCAGCGGCGTTCCGGCTACCGCCGAGGAGGTTGTCCGCACCGGCCTGTTGTCACGCCGACGCTGGTGGGTGGGCAGGGACGGGCGCGCCGCCACCGAGGCCGCCCTGGAGTCGGTGGGCATGGCCGACCAGCGCGACAAGGCACTGCATCACCTCTCCGGTGGGCAACAGCAACGCGTCAGCATCGCCCGCGCCCTGGTCCGACGTCCCGACCTGCTGCTGATGGACGAACCGATGGCAGGGGTGGACCACCCGAGCCAGGAGGTCTTCGCCGACCTGCTCACCGAGTTGAAGACCCAGGAGGTCACCACGGTGGTGGTGCTGCACGAACTCGGGTTGTTGCGCCCGCTGATCGACCGGGCGGTCGTGATCCGTCAGGGACGCGTCGTCCACGACGGCGACCTGCCCGAGCCCGCGCCGTTCCACGACCATCCCGAGCATGAGCACGTGCACGCCGATCACGGAGAGTACGAGGGCCCGCCCGACCCGCTCCAGGTGACACTGCCATGATCGCTGCCCTGGCGACGCTGATGACCACGGCGAGTGCGACGGCGAACCTGGCCTCGACGAGCCTGCTGGACCAACTCGCCGCGGTGCTGGCCAGCCCGATGACGCAACGTTCCCTGCTGGCCGCGCTGATCGTGGGCCTGGCGGCGCCGGTGGTGGGCACCTACCTGGTGCAGCGCAGACTCTCGCTGCTCGGTGACGGGATCGGGCACGTGGCCCTGACCGGGGTGGCGATCGGATGGTTGGTGGGTGCCGCCACCGGAGCCACGGACATGGAGGCCTACGCTGTCCCGGGCGCGATGGCCGCGGCCGTGATCGGTGCGGTCCTGATCGAAGTGGTCCGTGCCCGCGGCGCCACCAGCGGCGACGTGGCGCTCGCGCTGCTGTTCTACGGGGGCATCGCCGGAGGCGTGGTCATCATCGGCCTGGCCGGCGGCACCAACGCCAACCTGATGGCCTACCTGTTCGGCTCGCTGGCCACCGTGTCCACCAGCGACCTGACCGTGACCGTCCTCATGTCGGCGGCGATCCTGGTCGTCGGTCTGGGGTTGCGCACCGCGCTGTTCGCCGTCTGCCAGGACGAGGAGTTCGCCCGCTCCACCGGTCTGCCGGTCCGCTTGCTCACCATCCTGATCGCCGTGGTCGCAGCCGTGACCGTGACGGTGGCGATGCGGGTGGTCGGGCTGTTGCTGGTCTCGGCCCTGATGATCGTGCCCGTCGCGATCGCCCAACTCATCACCTCCTCCTTCCGTCGCACAATGGCGCTGGCGATGGTGATCGGTGCGCTGGTGTGCGTGACGGGCCTCACGATCACCTTCTTCCACCGGCTGGCCCCGGGTGCGATGATCGTGGTGGTGGCGATCGGCGTGTACGCCCTGATCGCAGCGGTGCGCCCGATCATCCAGGCCAGGCGCCCCCGGGACCGGTCGGCCCACCCCGAGATGGCCGACGATGTCCGGCTGAACAACGTCACGTAGGAGAGATGAGGCCATGCAGCGCATGACCCGCCAGCGGGCCGCCGTTGCCGAGGTGCTCGCGGAGTCCGAGGAGTTCCGCACCGCACAGGAACTGCACGATCTACTGCGCGACCAGGGCCACTCGGTGGGCCTGGCCACGGTGTACCGGACCGTGCAGACCATGGTCACCAACGGGGACGTGGACGTGCTGCGCAACGACGAGGGTGAGGCGATGTACCGCCGCTGCGCGCGGACCGAACATCACCACCACCTGTTGTGCCGGCGGTGCGGGCGCACCGAGGAGATCGGGGCGGACCTGGTCGAGCAGTGGGCCGCCAGCGTGGCCCGCGCGTACAATTTCGTCGAGGTCGAACACATCGCGGAGTTGTACGGCATCTGCGCCAGTTGCGCCGGAAGAGAGAGCTGATGGGCAACTTCTTCACCACGGGGCCCTTCTGGGCGGTGTACGTGGTGTTGTTCCTCATGGCGATGGCGCGCGGGCAGATGATGTATTGGATCGGCCGCATCCCCACCGAGCAGGCGCTGAAGCGGACCGCACCGACCACCGGGTGGCGGGCGCGGGCCCACCGCTGGCTCTCCGACGGCGGCGCCGATGCAGGTGTGCGTTCCATCCAGCGCTGGGGTCTGCCAGTGGTGTCGTTCTGTTACGTCACGGTGGGTTTCCAGTCGCTGGTGCAGGCCGCAGCCGGCATGCTGCGGATTCCGCTGCTGTGGTACATCCTGGCCCAGATTCCCGGATCCCTGGCGTGGGCCGCGATCTACTCCACCATCGGGTTCGGGTTGTGGGCGGCCATCATCGCCGCAGCGGCAGGGAGTCCGGCGGGCCTGATCGCCATGACCCTGGCGCTGGCCCTGGCCGTCACGCTGATCGCGCTACGCCTCCGGCGCAAGCGTGCCCGGGAGGCCGAGGAGCCACCTCTGCTCACCGGTACCGGCACCGAGCCGGTCGAGCCGCGGGGCGTCGACGGCGGCGACACGGGCCTGCGCGGTGGGGGCGCGGACGGCAGCCAGGCCACCCACGCGCGCAAAGCCTCCGACGACGCACCGGTCACCCCCTCCTCCTGACGACGGGACCTGAGCGGGCCTGCGGAGATGCCGGTCAGGAACTGCTGGGCTTGTCCACCGCAGCCCCATAGCGCCGGTCCCGCGCGGCGTAGGCGGCGGCTGCCTCCCACAGGTCCCGGCGGTCCACTTCCGGCCAGGGTTTGTCGATGAAGATCATCTCGGCGTAGGCGGCCTGCCAGATCAGGAAGTTCGACGCGCGCTGCTCTCCCCCGGTGCGCAGGAACAGATCCACATCCGGCAGGTCGGGCTCGTCCAGATACCTGGCCAACGTCCGCTCGCTGACCCGCTCCGGATTGACCCGCGCGGCCACCGCATCGCGGGCCAGGGCTGCGGCGGCGTCGGCCAGCTCGGCGCGGCCACCGTAGTTCACACACATCGTCAGCGTGCACACGGTGTTGTTGGCGGTGAGCCGCTCGGCCTCCTCGAGTTCTGCGATGACGCTGCGCCAGAGCCGCCGGCGCCGCCCGGCCCAGCGCACCCGCACCCCCCAGTCGTTCATCTCGTCGCGGCGCCGGCGCAGCACGTCCCGGTTGAAGCCCATCAGGAAGCGCACCTCGGCCGGCGAGCGCTTCCAGTTCTCGGTGGAGAAGGCGTAGGCGCTGATGTGGGTGATCCCGAGTTCGATCGCCCCGGCCACCACGTCCAGCAGCACCGCCTCCCCTGCGGCGTGTCCCTCGGTTCGGGGAAGCCCGCGAGCATTGGCCCAACGGCCGTTGCCGTCCATCACGATCGCCACGTGCCGCGGTATCCGGCCGGGCGGCAACTGCGGGGGCCGGGCTCCCGATGGGTGCGCGGGTGGCGATTGAACCTGGCCGCTCACACCCGTTCCACCATCCGCAGCGAACGTAGTTGCCGCTCCAGGTGCCACTGGGTGTACACCGCCACCAGACCGGAGGCCTCCTTGCGGTGGGTCTCCTCCGAGACGTCGGCCACGTCCCAGTCGCCGGTGAGCAACGCCGACAGCAGTGCCACGGTCTGCGGGGCCGGTGCCGCGGCACCGGGTGGGCGGCAGTTGCTGCACACCATCCCGCCCATGCCGGCAGAGAACGCCCGGTGGATCCCGTCGGACTGGCACCGGGCGCAGGAGGCGAAGCTCGGGGCCCAGCCGGCGATCGCCAGGGCCCGCAGCAGGTAGGAGTCCAGCACCAGCGTGATCGCGTGCTCACGCCCAGCGAGGGCGCGCAACGCACCGGCCAGCAGCAGGAACTGCTGGGTGGCCGGCTGGCGTTCCATCTCGGTGAGCCGCCCGGCGGTCTCGACCATCGCGGTGGCGGTGGTGAACAGGGCGTAGTCGGAGCCGATCGCCCGACCGTGCGGAGCGATCGTGTCCACCTGGGTGACGATGTCGAGGTTACGCCCGGAGTAGAGCTGGACGTCGATCAGGCTGAACGGTTCCAGGCGCGCACCGAACTTCGATGAGGTGCGCCGCACTCCCTTGGCCACGGCACGCACCTGCCCGGTGTGCCGCGTGAGCAAGGTCAGGATCCGGTCCGCCTCACCCAACTTGTGGGTGCGCAGCACGATCGCCTCATCCCGATAGGTACGCACCGCCCCATTGTCCACCATCGCCCCGGGGCAGGCCCGGTGGCCCCATCGGTGAGTCCGTCAGCGCAGCGCGCGGTTGACCGCCGAGATGATCGCCTTGAACGACGCCGTGGTGATTGACGGGTCGATCCCGACCCCCCACAGCACCTGGTCGCCGACCTCGCACTCCACGTATGCCGCAGCCGCGGCGTCCCCACCGGCCGAGAGGGCGTGCTCGTGGTAGTCCAGCACCCGCACGATGACGTCACGCCCGGCCAGCAGGTCGACGAACGCCGCCACCGGCCCGTTGCCGCGCCCGGTCAGTTCCACCTGCTCGGAGGCGTCGGTGAGGGTGACGGTCAGAGTGTCATCGGAGCCGTCACCCGCAGAGATCACCTGAGTGGCGCCGAGTTCGAACCGCCCCCACGGCCGCAGGTCACTACCCGGTGTGGCCGGCAGGTACTCATCGGAGAAGATCGCCCACAACGCGTCCGCGGTCATCTCCCCGCCCCCGGAATCGGTGTGCCGCTGCACGATGCGGGAGAACTCGATCTGCAACCGCCGTGGCAGGTCCAGACTGCGGGTGGAGGCCAGCAGATAGGACACCCCGCCCTTGCCGGACTGGGAGTTCACCCGGATGACGGCCTCGTAGTCCCGGCCCACATCGCGCGGGTCCACCGGCAGGTAGGGCAGGTCCCAGGGCACGTCCTCGCCGTGCTCGGCCACCTGTAGCGCCCGGTTCTGGAAGCCCTTCTTGATCGCGTCCTGGTGGGATCCGGAGAAGGCGGTGTAGACCAGGTCCCCGCCGTAGGGGTGGCGCGGGTGCACATCCATCTGGGTGCAGTGCTCCACAGTGCGGCGGATCGCGTCGATGTCGGAGAAGTCGATCAGCGGATCGATGCCCTGGCTGTACAGGTTCATGCCCAGGGTCACCAGGTCCACGTTCCCGGTGCGCTCACCCTGACCGAACAGGCACCCCTCGATCCGGTCCGCACCGGCCATCACCGCCAACTCGGCGGCGGCGACCGCGCTGCCCCGGTCGTTGTGCGGGTGCACGCTCAGCGACACGAACTCCCGGCGGGACAGGTTCGTGGACATCCACTCGATCTGGTCGGCGTAGACGTTCGGGGTGGCCCGCTCCACGGTGGCGGGCAGGTTCAGGATGATCTCGCGGCCCTCGCCGGGGGACCACACGTCCATGACCGCCTCGCACACCTCCAGGGCGTACTCCAACTCGGTGTCGGAGAAGATCTCCGGGGAGTACTGGTACCCGAACTCGGTATCGGGGTCCAGCAACTTCTCGGCGTGGTCCATCACATGCTGGGTTCCAGCGGTGGCCAGCAGTTTCGTGCCGTCCTTGTCGTTGCGGAACACCACCTCCCGGAACACCGGCGCGGTGGCGTTGTACATGTGCACGTTCGCCCGGTGCGCCCCGATCAGTGAGCGCACGGTGCGCTCGATCAGGTCCTCGCGCGCCTGGGTCAGCACCGAGATCGTCACGTCCTCCGGGATCGCGTCATCGGCGATGATGGAACGGACGAAGTCGAAGTCGGCCTTGCTGGCAGCGGGGAACCCGACCTCGATCTCCTTGTACCCCATCCGTACGAGCAGGTCGAACATGGTCCGTTTGCGCTGCGGATCCATGGGTTCGATCAGGGCCTGGTTCCCGTCGCGCAGGTCGGTGGAGAGCCACCGCGGTGCCTGCTGGATCCGCCGTGAGGGCCACTGCCGGTTCGGCAGATCCACCGCCATCGTGTCCAGGAACGGCCGGTACTTGCCCACCGGCATGCCGTGAATAGTGCGAGTGCTCATCGTTGTGTTGCGTCCTTCCCAGTCCTTGTCCTTCTAGCCGGGGTCGCTAGCGCCCGCGACGAGGATCCGGCCGGGTCAGGCCTCGTCGCGGCGAGGAAGGAGCAGGAGGTGATTCACGATGCCCACTGTAGCGCAGCCGGCCGGTCCCGTCGTCGCGGTGACTCCGGTCGACGATGGCGGCCGGTCAGGAGACATCCTCGGGCAGCATGACCAGGATCTCGGTGCTGCCCATCCGTACCGTGGAGCCGACCCGTACCGCTGTCTCCCGCCACGGCTCAAGTTCCACCCGGGTGCCGTCCGGGCCCACCAGTACGGTGCCATTGGTCGAGGCCCGGTCGGTGACGGAGACGCGGCCGCCGCTGATCCGCATCTGCACATGGGTCTTGGAGACCGACTGGTCCGCCACCCGCAGCAGCGCCTCCACCTGCTCGCCCTCCCGGGCCCGCGGATCACGACCGATCAGGGCGGTTGCCTCACCGGGCAGGTGCCGCCCGTCCGGGAGCACCACGGCCACACCACCGGGTTCGCGGGTGCGTGACTCCGAGGGGACCGGGCCCAGCCGGGCAGCCAGGCGGGTCCGCTCCAACTCCTCCCCGTCGCCGGCAGGGGCTTCCGGGGCGTACCCCGTCCCCTGGGCGGCACCCGTCACCCCGGCCGGACGTTGCGGTGGCGCAGCAGGGCGGGCCGGCGGCGCCGGTGGGCCGGGCTCCTGGGCCCAGCCCGAAGGGGGCGCCGGCTGTCCGGGCCCGGCCGGTGCGCCCGGCCCGTCCTGCGCAGCGGGGGGCACCTGCTGCGCCGGCGGGCCGGGGTGGTGTGCGCTGGGCAAAGGCGTCTGGCCCGGCGGACCGAACGTGACAGCGTGGCCCGGCTGCGGGGCGCCGGTACCGTCCGCGGACACCTGCGGCTGTCCCGGGTACGCAGCGTGCGTGCGGTCCTGGCCCTGTGCGCGAGCCCGGGCCTCGGCCGAGGGACGACGCCGCAGCGCCACCAGCATCGCCACGAGGCCGGCCAGCACAGCCAGGCTGCCGACGACCAGTACCGCTGCCAGCGCAAGGTAGGCACCCGGGTGCCCGGACCGGGCGCCGGTCTCCGGTGCCGCGGAGGCCAGCGTCCAAGCGGCGCCGGCGAGTAGCCCGAGGGCCACGGCAATCCGCACGACCATCGCGGTGGTGAAGACATCCCGCACCGAGGGTGTGGTGACGTGCCCACTGGCGCCGGTGCCGCGTACGTAGGCAGCGTGCCACCGGCCGGCCGCAGCGATGGCCCGCCACCCGCTGCGTTCCAGCCACAGCCCCCACAACACCCATGCCAGCAGCGCCACCGAGGCGGTGGCGACCAGGAGCCAGAAGAGCACCCCCTGCGCCATTCCGGAGGTCGCCAGTACCAGCGTGCTCGCACCGGCCATGCCGAGCAACAGCACGAACAGCCCGTGGATGTTGCGCGGCCACCCGGCCACGTCCTCGATCAGCGCGTGCAGCGCTTGAGCGCGCACCTGCGGCAGGTGCCACGCCCCGGGTCGTGACGGGGCGTCCGGGGGCAGGTAGACCGCTGACCGCACACTCGGGGACCATGGCGAGGGCGCGGGCTCGGGCGCCTGCCCACCCGGGCCAGGTGGCCCGGGTGCCTGCGGTCCGGGCCGGGCCGGCACGGCCCGGCCAGATAGGGGCTGGCTCATGACGGCGGTCTCAGTGGTGTCGCTCGTGCGCGGACCGGGCGGCCAGCCGCTCGCGGGTGGCCCACAACCCGGCCGAGGGGGTGGAGATGTAGAAGACGCGTTCGCCGTCATCCATGGTGTTCCAGCCGTCGGTCACGATCTCGGGATCGTAACGGCGAAGCGCCTCGCCGGGGTCCATGTACCGGTAGCCGACGGACTCGATCTCGGCCCGGGTCAGCCCGCCGGGGGCGTAGGTGATGGTGAATCGGCCCTCGGGTGAGCCGTGCACGAGGTGGGCGGTGCCGTGCGGAATGTCCTGCATGTCCGCCTCCACCGCGTAGTGGGCCAACACTTCCTCCTTACTCAGGTATCCGTACTTGCGGATCAGCGCATCGACCTCGGGTTGCTCGCCGAACCGCTCGACACCGGGGGCGATGACCACGAGTTCACCGCCGTCGGCCATCGCCATCCGGGTGCGGTACACAGCCTTGTTCGCCACCCAGGTGGCCCGGAACTCATCGGCCTGCATCACCGCGACGATCTTGTCCACCGGCTCATCGAACGGAATGATGTTCTGCTCGGTGCTCGCGCGGGCAGCGGCCAGGTAGGTCTCCAACCCGTCCCCCACGTACACGCCGGTGTGGCGCAGGGTGGAGTCGGAGTCGTAGTCCATCACCACCTGCAGATAGACGTCGGGCAGGTGGGACAGGAAGTGCTCCTCGGCGTAGTTGAACGCCTGGCGCACCGGAGTGAGCAGATTGCCCAGGTTGTTCTCGATGCCGTAGACGGCCGAGGCCATGTGGGAGGCACCCAGCAGCCGCTTCCCGCCGAGGCCGATGAAGTAGTTCTTGTTGTGGTTGGCGAACCCGAGCACCTCGTGCGGCACCACGTGTCCGACGTTGATGATCAGGTCCCAGTCCCCGGTGACGGTCATGGTGTTGACGTCGATCGGGATCTCCCAGTCCACCGCCCCCCCGGTGAACTCGGCCACCTTCTCGGCCGGCACGGTGCCGAGGTGGGTGACCCCGTCCTTCCAGTCGTGCACGTGGATGCGCTCATGCGGCACGGAGCCGAACATGAAGGTGTTGTCCGCCGGGGTGTGTGGCACGTGCTGTCCCAGGGTGGGGATCAGGTGCACGTCCGCCCCGGCGTCGGTGAGCAGGTGATAGAGGTGCTCGGTGATCCAGCCAACGCCGGAGTGTGCCCGGGTGATGTCGGGCGGGAGCAGCAGCACCCGGCGCAGGTCCGCGATCCCCAGCCGGCTGCGAGCCTGGTCGATCAGTTCGACGCACAGGTCCTTGATGGTCTGCTCGCTGACCCAACGTTCCTCGTGATGGAACCACATGGACCCAGCCTATCGCCGCGGGTACCTCAGCGGCGAAGCGATCGCGGGGAGAAGTGGGAACGGAACCTGGCTCGCCGCCCCACGCTCCCGCGCAGCCGGGATCGGGCGGCCCGCACCTCGACCCAGAACGTGGCCGCCTCCTCCTCATCGGGCAGGCGCGGACCGAAGACACCCGCGTCGGCGGCGATGGCCAGCCCCGAGGTGCCCGCACCCTCGAAACGGGCGTCCAGCGCGGCAGCGGCCTCCCGGCGGGTGAGCCCGTCGGCGCGCCCGGATCCGAGGTCGATCGCCTGATCCTCCAGCTCGGTCCACCCCCCGGCGATCCGCCGGTCCGGTGTCCCGACGGTGCGCCGGCGACGTCGCCGTCGGGCCTTGACCGCAGCGATGACCAGGAACGGACTGAGCAGCAGCACCAGGGGGATCGCCGCAACGGCGGCGATCAGCGCCCAGGTTCGCTGCTCCTGCTCATCCTCGGTGGTCTCGTCCTGGACCTCGGCGTCGTCGCGGTCCTCCGGTGGCACGTCCGGGGGTTCCTGCGGGGGATCCGGCGGCTGCAGCACCTGGGGCTGGGGGTGGTCCAGGGGGTCGGGGTCCTCGGCCTGGGGCACCTGGTCCTCATCCGGCGTCGGGTAGAAGGGCAACCAGCCGTGCCCCTCGAAGGGCACCTCGACCCAGGCGGTGACATCCTCCCCCCGGACCTGCACCGTGCCGCCGGCGGGATCCACCTCGAATCCGATGACGACCCTGGCGGGGTAGCCCAAGGCCCGCACCATCAGGGCCATCGCGGCGGCGTACTGCTCGTGGTCGCCCACCATCTGCTCGGCCTCGAGCATGTCCAGCATCCGTCCGGCCCCGTGGCCGGGCCGGGAGGGCACCTCGTTGACCAGGCCGTGGGAGAAGAAGCCCTGGGTGGACAGCGTCGAGGCGATCGCCTCGATCCGCGGGTAGTCCCCGGTGTACCCGTCGGCGAACTGGGTGGCCAGTGAGGAGACCACGTCGGGCACCTGACGGGGCTCGGGCAGTGCGAGGCTCTCGGCCACCAGCCGCGTGGTCTCCAGGTCCTGGACGGGCTCGGGCTGATGGGCCGTCAACTGGTAGGAGTCCCCCTCCCGCAGTCCCGCCGTGGTCAGGCCCGTGTGGGTGGCGGTGTTGTAGTAGAAGCCCTCGGTCTGATCGCCCGCGCGGGGCCCGGTGAACGTGACGTCGATGCTCATCCCGATATTGGGGACCCACACCCCACCGAGGGCGTCGACATCCACCTGGATCCGGGCGGGGTCCTCGGGGACCTCCACAGTGATCCGGTCCCCGGTCCGGGTGAAGGACCCGGTAGCCGGGGTCTGCCCGGGCGTGACGTCCCAGACCATCCCGTCGTAGGAGTCCATGGTGGCCAGCCGCAGGGCCGGCGTGCCGGCCGGCACACCGGTGGCCCGCAGCAGGATCTCCTCGCCCAGGTCATCCACGAAGTAGCGGAAGGCGGCCAGGGGGCTGGTGTAGTCGTGCGGGTCCGGCGGTGGCTCGACGTAGTCGCGCAACACCATTCGGGGCTGGCTGGGGGTCAGCACCAGGGAGGCACCGGTGCCGGCCACCGCCGCCATCCCGAGCACCACCGAGACCGCCAGCACGCGATTCATTTCCAATCGTCCGGCGCGTTGGGCCACCCAGGTCAGGCTGATCAGCACCCCGGCCACCCCGAGCACCCCGGGCAGCACCGAGAGCCGGGTGCCGAACAGGATCGAGGCCACCAGAACCGCACCCGGCAGGATCAGGGACAGGGAGTAGTGCCGGGCCCGTAGCGCGATCGTCACGGCGACCAGGGACCCCACGAACGCCAGCAGGTAAGGCAGCAGCAGCAGCGCTCCGGTGCTGCCCAGCGGCGGGGCGATGGTCAGGACCTGTTTCCATACGGTCACCACGCCCCGGCCCATGAGTTGCCAGGTAGTGGGAGTGGGGATGACCCCGCCGATCGCACTGGCGGGGGCGACCAGGCCGCCGAAGGCGAAGAACGTCGGCAGCGCCACCGCGAGCACGGTCAGGGTGTGCCAGCGCACCATCGCCCCGAGCACCGCGATCGTGGTGCCGAGCACCAGGGCGACGCCGGCGACGAGGAAGAGCCGCGCCGACAGGTACACCGGTTCCAGGGGGGCCATCGCCATCGCGATCAGCAGCACCGGCACCACGATCGCCAGGACACGCTCGGTGGTGAACCAGCCGGCTCCGGGCCACCAGCACCCGCGGCCGGCGCGGTCGCGCCGGGTCCCGCCGCCCGCCGGGCCCGAAGCGGGGACCGGTGAACCCTCCGGCGGCCTCGCTGCCGGTGCCGGGGCGCTCACACGCGCTCCAGCTTCCGGAACCCCCGGGGCAGGTCCTCCAGGGAGCCCAGGGTCAGCGTGGTCACCTGTCCGAGCCGGTGCACGGTCGATTCGGCCCCGATCCGCGCCTGGATCGCCAAGGACCGCACGCCCAGGGGCAGTACAGCACCGGCGGCGCGGATCTCCCGCGGCCCCACCTCGGAGCCGCACAGCAGCACCACCACCGTGGCGCGCTGGACGTCCCGGGTGACGGCACGAGCCAGGTCCACCAGCGTGCTGGGGCTGTGGACCGCCTCCAGCCGGGTCAGGTCATCGAGGAGCCTGCGTGTGGTGGTGCTCGAGATCACCTCGTGGCTGGCCATCGCGGTCAGGTCCTTCGAGGCGTGGATGGCCTCCAGACCCAGGGAACCGAGTGCGGAGATGACCAGTTCGAATTCCTCCGGGTCACCGTAGTCACGTTCCTGGGAACTCATCGCCACCACCATGTGGGAGCGCCGGGTCTCCTCGAACTGGCGCACCATCAAGGTGCCGGTTTTTGCCGAGGAACGCCAGTGCACGTATCGACGGTCATCCCCGGGTCCGTACTCGCGCAGCGCGTGGAAGGACAGGTCCGCGTTGGTGACGTCGCGGGTCTCCTGGCCCTCCAGGTCGTGCAGAAAGCCTGCGGCGGACGAGCCCATCCGGACCGTGCGGGGGTGGACGTAGAGTTCCTCCGGATCGGTCCACAGCACCGAGCGGCGCACCAGACCGAGCGGGTCACCGCGAACCGAGGAGACCGGACCCACGGTGATCACCCCGCGCCGGGCGGTGGGGATCACGAACAGTTCGTCGTGCTCCTCCGCCGGGGCCAGGGCCGGCAGAGCGAAACTGGCTCTGCTCCCGCCCACCGGCAGTTCGATGCGGGCCGGCAGCACGGGCCGGTCCCCGACGTTGCGCACATCGACCCCGCCCATGGCGCGCTCCCCCACCACCACCCGGCCTTCGCGCAGACGCAGGCCGATGGCGTAGGGGTGCCGGCCGATCGCGAAGATCGCGGCCACCATCACCGTCGCGGTGAAGCCCGCGCCCAGCACCACCAGTTCGACCCAGCCGAGCATCCGCCCGGCCACCAGGCCCACCGCCCCGAGGGTGAGCAGCACCCACGCCGCGCGGGAGATCCAACTCAGCGCCTGTGTGGTGCGACGCACCTGACCGACCAGTTGGGTGACCGTCCGGGTCACCGAACGGGTGGTCTCGGGTGTGGATGCCTGGGTGGTGCTCACGAGGAATCAGGAGGCTCGTTGCGCCGGAGGATTCACCTCGGTGAGGATCCGGGCGAGGGAACCGGCGGCGCTGGCGCCCTCGAACTCCGCCTCGGCGTCCAACACCATCCGGTGGGCCAGCACCGGTTCGGTGAGCTCCTTGATGTCATCGGGGATGACGTAGTGGCGGCCCTGCGAGGCAGCCCAGACCTTGGCGGTCCGCACCAGTGCCAAAGCGCCCCGGACACTGGAGCCCAGCGCGATCTCGGGAGCGGCGCGGGTGGCCTCGACGAGTTCGGTGACGTAGGTCAGCACCGCCGGGTCCACATAGACCGTGCCGGCCAGTTCGGCCATGTCCACTACGGCCGGGCCGGTGATCACCGGGGTCAGGGAGGCGGTTCGGTCCCGCACCGCCGACCCGGCCAGGATCCGGGTGGTGGCCTCGGCATCGGGGTAGCCCAGCGAGGTACGCATCAGGAAGCGGTCGAGCTGGGCCTCGGGCAGCCGGTAGGTGCCGGCCTGTTCGATCGGGTTCTGGGTTGCCAGCACGATGAACGGGCGGCCCACCTCGTGCGGGACACCGTCCACGGTGATCCGGCCCTCCTCCATCACCTCCAGTAACGCCGACTGGGTCTTGGGCGAGGCCCGGTTGATCTCATCGGCCAGCACCACCGAGGCGAAGATCGGGCCCTTGTGGAAGTCCCACTCCTTGGCCTCCTGGTCATAGATGGTCACACCGGTCACGTCGGAGGGCAGCAGGTCCGGGGTGAACTGGATCCGGGAGTGTGACGACTGCACGGTCGCCGCCAGTGACCGGGCCAGCGAGGTCTTCCCGGTGCCAGGGAAGTCCTCCAGCAGCAGGTGCCCGTTGGACAGCAGACACGTGAAGGCCAACCGGACCACGTGGTGCTTGCCCAGGATCGCCTCGGAGACGTTCTGCACCAGGCGCTCGAAGGTCTCGGCGAACCAGGTGGCGCGCTGCGGCGTCATCGTGGCGTGGTCAGTGACGGTCATGAGGTCCTCTGGTTAGCGGGGGTTGTGAAGGGTCGGGGAGTCACCAGTTGCGCGTCTCGATGACGGCGTTGCCCGGCGCACCAGAGATCGTGGGGCGCACCGTCGCGGTGCAGTTGGAGCCGTAGTGCGGTGGCCGGTATCCCTGGTGGGTGATGATGGCGCTGCCGTTGCCCCCCATGGACATCCGGTAGGGGCCGTTCCGCTGGGACGTGTCGAACGTGCCGCACTGGCTGCCCGAGGCCCGCACATTGACGTCATGGGTCCCCGCGGGCCAGTCCGACCAGTGCAGGCGGAACGTGTGGCAGTTCGTACCACGGTCGCAGGGCCGCGCGTCGCCCTTGGTGACCCATGCCCGGGGTACCGGTGGCGGTTCCGGTGGTGGCGGGCGGTCCGCGGCGCGCCGGGAGTCCGCCGCGACCGGCGAGGTCTGACCGTGGTTGTTCACCCAGCGGACCTCGATCCGGTGCGTCTCCTCCCAGTCCCCGCGCAGGGAGGTGCTGTCTGTGGGTGTGCCGCGCTGCCAGGAGGTCCAGCCGCTGCTTCCGCTGCGGGTGCGGTACTCCGAGCGCTCGATGCTCGCGCCGTTACCGGACGGGGAGCGCCAGGAGAAACTCACCCGCCGCTCATCGACGTCAGAACTCACCGATCCTGCCACCGGCGGCCCGTAGGGGGTGAAGGAGTTGGAGGAGGCACTCCACTGCCCGCAGTAGGTGTTGCAGGCACGCACCTGTGCGGTGTAGCTGCTGCCGTTGTTCAGGCCGCTGATCCGGCCGCCCGAGGGCAGGGCCTGCACGCTGCCGCCGTTGAGGCGGTACTCATAGCGGGAGATCGGTTGCCCGTTGTCGTTGGGGGCGGTGTAGGAGATGGTCGCCCGGCCGTTCTCCCCGTCCGCGGAGGCGCTGACCCCCTGCGTGCGGCCGGGTGCGCCGAAGGAGCGCACCGGGGTCGACTGCGGCGACGCCTCGGACTCCCCCGCACGGTTCTGCGCCACCACGGCGAAGGTGTAATCGTGGGCGTTCTCGACGTTCACGGTCCGCTGCCGGGTGCTGCCCCCGACGGTGATCACCGGCTGCGCCACACCGTCCTTGTACATGTACAGGTGGTAGGCGTCGATGGAGTCACCGTTGGTGTTCGGCTCGGTCCAGCTGACCTGCAGTTGCCCGCCGGCAGCGATGTCCACACGGGTGGCGCGCGGCGCGTCCGGCTGGAAGGGCGGTCCGGAGGGGATCTCCGCGGCCGACCAGGCGCTCCAGTCCCCCGGGTCAGGGGCCTCGTTCACCGCGCGCACCTGGAAGGTGTAGGCCTGACCGTTGGTCAGTCCGGTCCAGGTGTGGCCGGTGCCGGTCACGCTCACCTGATCGCTACCGCCCCCGCCGGGTGAGATCCGCACGTCGTAGTGCGTAATCGGGGTGCCTTCGTTGTTCGGCTGGTTCCAGTTCAACGTCAGCTCGGTGTCACCGAACTCCACGGTCGGCGCCCCGGGCGCATCGGGCTTGACGTCCGGGCGGGCGTCACCGGAAGCACCGCTGGCCGGGGACTCCCCGACCGCGTTGATGGCAGTCACGGTGAAGTTGTACACGGTGCCGTTCGTCAGCCCCGTGATGGTGCAGGTGGTCGACCCGCACATCTGGGAGACTCCGCCGCCCTCCACCCGGTACCCGGTGATCGGTGAGCCGTTGTCGGTCGGCGGGCTCCAGGAGAGTTGCGCCTGCTGGTTGCCCACCGACTCCACTCTGGGCGGCGCCGGGGCCTCCGGCGCCCCGATCACCGCAGCGCTCACCCGGGCCTGGACCTGGCGGTCCGGGTCGCCGGTCACATCCACGACGGTGTAGACGATGGAAAGCCGGCCCACGTAGTCGGACCCGGGGGTGAAGGTGACGTTGTCGCCACTGACGGACACGTCGGCCACACCGGCTTCGGTGGTGGCGAACAACAGCGTGCGCGCCTCCCCCGGGAACGGGTTGGAGTCGTTGGCGAGCACATCGACGGTCACGCTCTCGCCCTGGTGCACCTCTCCGGCGTCGTCGTCATTGGCTACGATCAGCGGCCGGTTGCTGGCGGTGGCGGTCAGGGTGATCTCGCCGGTCACCGAGGCGCCCTCGGGATCGGTGACCTCCAACTCCATGACCTCCTCGGTGCCGGGGGTGGTGTCGTTGCCGGCGGAGGCGGTCAGGATGTTCGCGTCGTCGATCGAGGCGTCGAACCCGGCCGGGACCGAGACGATCTCGTAGGTGAGCAGGTGCACCTCGCCGTCGGGGTCCTCCGCCAGGCGCTGCAGGTTCAGGCTGCCGGGGTCCCCGCCCGCTTCCAGTTCCAGGGAACCGGGACGCATCTGGGGCGCCACGTTCTCGACCGAGTGCACGGTGATGTCCAGGGTGATCACCGAACTGCGCAGCCCGTCCACGTTCAGGTCGAGGGCGTCGGTGACCTCGAAGGTGATCGTGGCCGGCCCGTGGTACCCCTCCGCGGAGGTGTAGGCCAGGGTCTGTTCATCGACCACCAGTTCGGAGCCGTCGGAGTTGGTGGCACGAACCAGGGAGAAGTCGGTCAACTGCACCGGGTCCCCGGACATCGAGGTCACATGATCATCCAGGGGGATCTCGATCCGGTCGCCGGAGTCGACCTCGATCGGCGGAGCATCGGAGCGCTTCACCGGGCCGGTGTCCTCCAGGCCCGGAACCTCCACGAACGCGTAGGAACTCAACTCGTCCTCGTCGGTGATCTGGTAGGTGATGACCTGGCGCTCCGGCGTCAGATCCACCTCCAACTCCCTTCCGTCGACGCTCAGCCGTGCGGTGGGGTTGCCCTCGGGAACCGACAACCTCAGGGCGTCGACGCTGCCGTCGGGGTCGTAGTCGTTCTCCAGCACCCCGACGGTGATGGTCTCCATGCCTGCGATCGCGTCTGCGGGAACCTGGTCATCCACCGCGACCGGTGGCTGCGGATCCGCGTCCGGGTCCACGGTGATCGACAGGGTGCCCACGTCCTCCCCGCCGTTGCGGTCGCTCACGAGATACTGGATCAGATAGGTGCCGGGCTCGCTCGGGGACGTGAACAGCACGGTGGCGTCCCGGATGCCGACGTCGGCCAGGCCCCCGTCGTCGGCGATCGAGGGGTCGCCGAAGACCAGCCGGTCCCCGTCCGGGTCGGTGTCATTGGCGAGCACGTCCACCTGGACCCCACGGTCCGGGCGCACCGTCACCTCGTCGGGCACGGCGATCGGGGGCCGGTTCCGGTCCGGGGGATTGATCACCCCGACCGTGATGCTGGCGGCGGCGACCGCGCCGAGACGGTCCTGGACGGTGTAGCGGAACTCATCGGTGCCACGGGAGTCGGTGTAGGGCTGATAGTCCAGGTACCCCGGACCCTGCTCCACGATGCGGCCCAATTGCGGGGAGGACTCCACACCGAGTACCCGAACCGAGTCACCGTCGGGATCGATGCCGTGGGTGTTGATCGGGATCCGCACCCGTTCACCGGCGAAGGCACGGGAGACCACGTCCTGCGGTACCGGCGGGGAGTTCGACTCGTCCCCACTGGCGACCACATTGACGGTGATCGGCGCCGAGTGGGACTGTCCGTTCTCGTCGGTGATGCGGTAGACCCCGGTCACGGTCTGCGGGGTGTCAGGGGCCATGTACCGGACCACGTCACCGGCCACGAACATCAGCCCGGCCTCCGGTTCCTCCACCAGGTCGGTGTCGAGGGAGAACTCCAGCCCGTTGGGGTGGGAGTCGTTGGCCAGCACCGGGATGGTGACGTAGTCCCCCACCCGGACCCGGGCCGAATCGCGCACCGCGATCGGGGGCCGGGCGGCCTCGGCGTGCACCAGGGGCAGCACCTGCACCTCACCGACGGCGCTCTGGTCCCCGTTGGAGACGGTGTAGGTCAGGGTGACCGGCTCGGTCAGGGTCTGGTTGGAAGAGATGCGCAGCAGCCGGTGGTCCACGATCGCCACGTGCAGCCCGAGTCCGGGCGGCACGTCGATCTGCTGCACCGCCAGCACCCCGCCGGCCGGGTCGGAGTCATTCTCCAGCACATCCACCAGCACCGAGCCACCCGGCGGCAGGAGTGCGGTGTCGGCCACCGCAACCGGCGGTGCCCCCTCGTCCTGGCCGACGACGCTGACGCGCACCAACCCGGTGGCCGAACTGCCGTCGTCATCGGCCACGATGTACGTCATGTAGTAGTCGTCGGCGATGTCGGACGTGAAGGTGAACGTGCCGGCATCGTTGTCGGTGACGATCTGTGCGTTCGGCACCTGCTCCACGTGCGACAGGCGCAGCGGGCGGCCGTTCGGGTCGATGTCATTGACCAGCGGCTCCACCGTGATCGTCTCCCCGACGAACGCCGTGGCGAAGTCGAACACAGCGGTCGGCGGGTAGGGCCCGTCCGGGAGCACCTCGATGTCGATGAGCACCTCACCGATATCGGTGCCGTCCCCCACGAGCACCACGATCTGCTTCAGGCCCACCTCGATGCCACGATCGGTGATGCTGACCAGCCCGTTCGGAGAGGTGATCACCTCCAGGCTCTCCGGCGCCTCGGCACCGATCACGTAGATCGGATCGCCGTCGGGGTCGCGCACATCGTTCATGATGTTGACCTCGACCGACTCGCCGGTGACCACTTCGGCGCCGATGTCGCGCAGCTGCTCGGGCGGCGAGTTCTGTCCCGGCGGCACCACGTCCAGGCTCACCTGAGCGCTATCGGTGCCACCACGGCCGTCATCGGCGGTGTACGAGAAGCGGTGCTGGCCGCTGGCTTCCTCGGCGACGTGGATCTGCAGGGCGCGTCCGCCCAGCACGTGCTCCACGGTACCGAAACTCTCCGGCACATCCTCGAATTCGGAGACGGTGAGCAAGTCGCCGTCGGGATCGGAGTCGTTGTCCAGAACCGGGAGCATCACGGTGCGCCCTGCGCGCACACCGAAGGAGTCCGGCTCGGCGTTCGGGTCGCGGTTCTCCGCCTCCCTGTCCAAGGGGACCTCGTCACGGATCTCCTGCAGGGACTCCTCTTCCTCCTCCTGCTGATCCTGGGGCGGGGTGATGTCCTCCCAGTTGTCCACCAGGATCAGGGTGTCCTCCAGCATCCAGGAGTCACCGTTGCGCATGTCGTTGAGCACCGCGAGCTGCCGGTTCACCCGGAACACCAGGTCCGCGCCGGCGCCGGCGGAGGGGATCGCCTGTTCGACCGGGTCGGCGCCGCGGCAGGTGCGCAGGTGCAGCGGCGCGGACCCGGTCCACGCCCCGTGCAGGCAGCCGCTCACCTGCACCGGTTGAACCGGCTCCCCCGGCGTCTCCACCTTCCACACCACGGGTTCGCCGCCACGCAGCGGGACCTCGATCAGGGCGTCGGTGGTGGCGATCGCCACCGAGTTCCCGCCTGGACTGGCCGCCTGCATCCGGGCCGACGCCAGATCCACGTCCAGCTCGGACAGGTCCAGGACGTTCTCCCGTGGCTGCACAAGTACAGCCTCGACCGGTGCGTCCGGGCCCTCCTGGCGCATACTGAGCACCACCGGGGTGATGCCCACGGCGGTCATCTGGGTCTGGACGCTCGCATCGAAGTAGGCCTCCTCGAGTTGGCTGATCTCGGGCTCCAGGGCCTCGAGATCCACCTCCTCACCTTCGCCGTCCTCCTGCTGTGCGTCCGCGTCGGCGTCCTCGCCGGCGGCATCGGTATCGTCGGGCTCGGAGTTCTGCGCACCGGTTCCGCCGGAGTCCGCGTCCGTCGCACCGTCGTCGGTCATCGACTCTGCCGCCGCGCTCCGCTCAGCCCGCAGTTCGGGGCTTACGGTGAGCAGTTCCCCGCTGAGGCCGTTCAGGCCGAAGGCGGTTCCGTCGTCGGCCACGACGTGGGCGGCCTGGGCTCCCAGGTCCGCCAGCGGCGGGGCGGTGCCCTCATCGAGCACGCCGAGTTCGTCCAGACCGAGCACGTGGTATTCACCGCTACGGGAGTTCAACACCCCCACGGTGCCCTCGCCCATGGCCACGTCGGCGTTCGCGGGCAGTTGTGTGGCCGGCCCGGAGGTCGCGACCTGGGCGGTGTCGACCCGCTGGATGGTGCCCGAGGCCAGGTCGCGCATGAACACCACGTCGTGACGCTGCAGCAGGTCGATGTTCTGGCTCGTCGCCGCCAGGGAGGCGTCGATCTGCTGGACCGGGTAGTTCAGCCGGCCCATGGCCAGTTCGGTGCTGTTGGAGACCCACACGCCGCCGTCGTTCAGTTCGACATCAGCGGTGGCCACGCCCTCATAGTTCAGGCTCAGGGCCACCACGGTACCGAGCACGAGGGACACCACGGTCGCACTTGCGATCCTGCGGCGGCGTATCGTCGTGCGTGCCCGCACTCCCAGACTCCTCCCCGGTTCCCCCGGCACAACTGACGGGGGCCACACCCCGTCCCGGTCCGAATCCTAACGGATGGACACGGGCGTGGACATGGGCTGTTCTACCCGCCCATCGGGGTGGGCGCGGGCTGCCCTAGCCGCCGCGACTCAGGAACCGGTCCGGGCCTCTTCCTCGGCCCGTTCCAGGCTGGCCCGCCGGTAGTTCTCCTCCAGCAGGTCCAGGTCGCCGGCCACCACCAGGCGCGAGGCCACGGCGTGCTCGACCAGTCTGGCCCGCCGGTTCACCGCCAGCTTCTGCTGACCACCGCGCAGGCCACGGACGCCGTGTCGGGACAGTTTGTCGCAGACGTTGTCCAGTTTGCGGTTGAACCGCGTGATGGTCCATCCCAGTTTCGCGGCGGCCTGGGCCGACGTGGGGATCGACGCGCTGGACCCTCGGCCGCGCAGCACCGCCTCGGCCAGGGACAGGATGAGCAACTTCTGCGACTCGGTCAGGGCGACCGGGCCGATTGTGGTCTCCCCCACCTGGGTACGTTCGGGAGAAGAGGACTCGAACGTGGGCGTCTCCCCCACGACGCCGACCTCATAGGTGGTGGGCCCGGCGGTGAACAGCACCGAGGTGCGGGCGAACACCAACGGCAGCCGGGCACCGGGAGCGAGCCAGGCCTGCATGTTGCCCTCGGAGTCGGAGACCGTGGCCGACAGGCGGGATCCGGTGTTGGTGAGCCACCACAGGTCGTCCTGGTAGGCGATCGTCAGGAACTGTCGGTGCAGGTAGGGGTTGTCATCGACAACCAGGTCCCCCTCGCGCCCGATCGTGAACGGTTTGGTTCGATCGGCATCGAACCATTCACCGCAGAACTCCACCTTCAACGTCATCTTCTACCCCCAACACCGACCATCCTAGGCGCACGCCTCGCTCCATTCCGACAGCCTAGAGCTCTCCACCGAAATTGCGGCGACTTCCACGCAGACCCGCTCCGGAACGTCGGTGAGGGTGATCTCGGTCTCGGTGATGCGTTCGGTCCCGGTATCGGCGCCGGCGACCTGGCGCCAGGCGTAGGCGAGGTCGGCATCGAACTCCGGGGCCCTCCAGGTGAAGGTGACCTCGTCCTCCCCCTCCACGCGTTGCCCGGTGAGCTGCTCGGGCGGTCCCGGACGGGAGGCGTCGGTGACCGGCGGATCGGGGGGTGCGGTAGTGGGGTCGGTGGGTGGTGGGGGATCGTCGGGAGCGTTGGCCGCGCCGTAGATGACCACCCCGCTGACCACCAGGATGACCAGGATCGAGGCCGCCAGCGTCAGCCAGCGCAGCCGGCGGCCCCGGCGCTCGTTGCCGCCGGCCTCCTGGTCGGGGCCGACGCCGGCGTGAGGGGGGCCGTCCCGGCCGGCTTGTGCGGGGGCACCGGCGGAGTCTGCGGCCGGAACGACGGCGGGGGTGCGCACGCGCGTTGCCTCGGTGTCTACGGCGTTCCCTCCGGTGCGCGGGGCGGCCGGGATCTCCACGACGGAGCGCACCCGGGTGCGCAGGTCCTCCCCGACGGTATCGGGCACCTGGATCCAGGAGGTATCGGGCAGGTCCAGGCTGGTCTGAGCCAGCTGGAGTTCCTGTTCGACCCGCTGGAGTGCGCGGGCGAACTCCGCGGCCGTGCCGAACCGTTGTTCCGGTGCCTTGGCCATGCCCCGCTGCAACACCTGCTCCAGGGAGTGCGGGACGTCATCTCGCAGCAGCGGCGGCAGCGGATCGCGCTCGATCCGCCCGATGATGTCCAGAGCGGAGTTCTTCCCCTCCCGGAGTTCGAAGGGGGATCGACCGGCGAGGAGGGTGTACACCGTCGCCGCCAGGGCGTAGATGTCCCCGGGAGTGCCGCGCTCGGCGTGCTCGTCGAAGAATTCCGGGGCCGACCACGGGATCGACATCCCCACCGCCTCGGACTCCTCGCTGGCGTGCTGGACGACGGATATGCCGAAGTCGGTCAGTGCCGGCCAGCCGTAGTCGGTGGTGAGCACGTTCGCCGGCTTGATATCGCGGTGCAGAATGCCGGCCCGGTGGGCGGTCTCCACCGCACCACCCAGGCGGACCCCGATCCGCAGGGCCTCGGCCACGCCCAGCGGCGCGGTGCGGTAGCGCACCGACAGGTTCGGCCGCGGGCAGTACTCCATCATCAGGTACGGGCGTCCGTCGTCGGCGGTGTCGGCGTGGTAGATCGTGACGATCGAGGGATGGGCGGACAGCTGGGCCATCACGTTGGCCTCGGCCACGAACTGTTCACGACTGGCCGCGTCGGTGGTCGGCGCGAGCAGCACCTTCACCGCGACGCTACGCCGCGGTAGCTGCTGGGTGTACAGGAAGACGTCGGCGAAACCACCCGAACCCAGGAGTCGTTCGTAAGTGAATCCGGGGATCTGCGGGGGTTGCGAGGGTGGACGGCTCGGAGCCACCTAGCGTGCACCACCCTGGTACGGGCCGTAAGGGTCCACGACGGGCCCCGCGCCGCCGGCGGATCCGTAGCGGTCCGGTGGTGGCGGCACCCCGGGTCCCTGCGGGGGTGGGCCGTACGGGCCCGGTTGGGACGAGGAACCGGGGGCCGGCGGTTGGCCATAGTGCCCGGGCTGGGCCTGCGCGCCGGTTGGCCCGTACGGATTCGGCTGGCCGTAGGGTGCGGGCCGGCCGTACGGAGCCGCCGGTGCGGCCGGGGTCTGCCCGGGTGCGGGTTCGCCGGTTCCGGCGCGGGGGGCGGGTTCGGATTCCCCGCCGCCGTCCTGGTCGTTGTGGACCTCAGCGGTGACGCCGTCCCCGAGGTCGATCACCGCTCCGGCACCCACCGGGATCGCCTCGGCGGGATGCAGGCGGCGGGCCTCGGCACCGGGCAGCGTGACGACCGTGCCGTTGGTCGAGCGCAGGTCGGTCACCACCACGTGGTCACCCTCGGGCTTCAGTTCGACGTGGGTGCGGGAGATGTCCTGCTGCGGGCTGGGCACGGCGACCAGGTGCGGTGCGACCGGCCCCTCGAACCGGGTGGCCTCCGGTGCCCGGCCGAGCAGTGCGGGCCGGTCAAGTTCGACCCGCTGTCCGGTGGAGATCACCAGTACCGGCACCACGCGCGCGGGTTGTGACCCGGCGCCGGCCAGGACCGTGTCCTCCCCGACCGCCTCCTGTCCGCCCGAGTTCAGGGCCTCCCGCAGATGCGCCACAAGGACGGTGTGGCCGTCGTGGTCACCGTCGTCCTCATTCGCCTGGCCGGCACCCTCTCCGGTGGCGTCCTCGCCGGCGACGTCCCCGGCGGCGACGTCATCGGAGTGATCTGACTCGTGCTCGCCGGTGCTGGAGCCACCGCCGACCGCGGGGGCGGGGAACACGGTCGCCTCTGAGAAGTGGTCGCTCCCGGCGGCGGATCCCGGGCGATCGGATTCCACCGGCTCGGCTGTGTCGTCTTCCTCGGCTTCGAGGACGGCGGCCTCAGTGTCGGCGTCGGCGTCGGCGTCGCTGTCGGCGGCACTGTCAGCATCGGCGCTCTCCGCCTCCGCCGAAGCCCCGCTGTTGGCGACCTCCGCCTCCGCCGAAGCCTCACCGTCCTCGCCCTCCGAGGTCTGGCCGGCCTTCATCGCCGGGACGTTCCAGGGCAGGGAGTCGATCAGACCACGGTCACCGCCTGCCTCCGATCCCGCGGTTTCTCCGTCGGACTCCGCCGCATCGTCAGGCTCATCCGGCGTCTCGGCCGCACCGGCGTCCTCAGCCTCAGCCGGGGTCTCGGGCTCTACCGCATCCTCGGGCTCGTCCGGGGTCAGGACCCCCTCTTCCGGCCCACCCTCCACCGGAGTGTGCTTCCGCGCGTCGGTGTCGACCTCACTGGCGGCAGCCGTCCCGGCGAGGGCGGAACGCTCCGCGTCCTCCGACCCGGACTGCACCGCTGCTGCCGCCACCACACCCGAACCCAACGGCCACTCCTGGCCACCGTCCTCGGGCCCGCTGACCCGCAGGCGCTGCGGGAGGGGACCCACGTGCTCGCGCCAGGTACTCATCCCCTCGGCCCGGATCTCGGTTCCGTCGCAATCGACACTGACCTGCCCCCGCACGAGGACCCTGACCTGGGTGCCCTCGGTCCGGACCAGCGCGAAGTCCGGGAGTGCGGAGAGACTTCCCCCAGCGATCGCCTCGAGCCACGCCGACAGCGGGCGCTCGGCCACCATCGCCTCCCAGAGGGACCGGGCGGTCACGGCAGCGAAGTCCGGGGCCAGCAGCGCCAGTCCCCCGGGCGCGACCAGGCCCGTCCAGGTCCCGCTGCGGTAGGAACTCATCATCACCTCATCAGCCTCTCTCATCGGATCGCACCGGCTCGTGGAAGTGTGTCATCAAGCTCCGCGCCGGCATCAGCTGAAGATGCGCGCCGTCCACCACACCGGGGTGCAGTGGACTGCGCGGCGCCGTTGGCGAGCAGATCCACCACCACCGCCGACACGTTGTCGCGTGCACCGGCTCTGGTGGCCCGCTCCACTAGGTCCCGGCAGGCCTGCTCGGCATCGCCCGGAGCGGCCAGGGAGGCGGTCACCTCATCAGGTGTGAGTTCCTCGGTGAGGCCGTCGCTGCACAGGAGGAGCCGTTGCGGTCCTCCGGCGTGCAGCATCCAGAAGTCGACGTCGACATCGTGGCTACTGTCCACCGCTCGAGTGATCACGTTGCGTTGCGGATGCTCGCGCGCCTGACCGGCGGTGATGGCGCCGGCGTCGAGCAATTCCTGCACCACCGAGTGATCCACGCTGACCTGGACGAGCCCGTCCTCGTCGTAGCGGTAGATGCGCGAGTCCCCCACGTTGAATGCCAGCCAGTACGGCACCCCCTGCTGGGTGGTCAGGACCAGACCGGCCGCGGTGGACCCGGCCAGCGGGGGCTCCCCCGACCCAGGATGATCGTGTCCCCCCGTCTCGCCGGTGGGCCGGGCTGGCGATTCGGGCCGGTCTCCCTGTGCAGCCCTCACCCCGGCGCGGATCAGATCCCGGGAGTGGTCGATCACCGCCAGGATCTGGGCCGGCTCGACCGGTGCGCCGGGCTCGAGTCCGGCGGCGAAGGCCTCGAACGCCTCCACCACGCACTGTGCCGCCAGGGCACCGTAGACGTGCCCGCCCATCCCGTCGGCCACCAGGAATACGGGCGGGGCGGCAAGGACGGCGTCCTCATTGACCCGGCGGCGTCCGCCGGCGTCGGTGACCGCACCCCAGACCGTGTGCACCACGCACCCCTTCTCCTGCCTCGATTGGGCCCGATCCTACCGACCGCACCCGGGCCCGGCGGTCCGGCGCTCACACGAACGAGGGGAACACGCCCCAGTACGCGGCGATGATCAGCAACGAGACCGCACCCAGGTGTACCAGCCACCAGACCAGGCGTCCGGGCCCGCGCCAGACACCCAGTGCGCGCGCCCGGTGGGTGCGCTCCAGCGAGGCGTACAGCACCCCGGCGGCGAGCACCCCGGTGCCCAGCACCAGGAAGTAGCCTCCGACGACGACGAGGTCGTTGCGCAAATAGTTCAGGGCGTACTGGGCAACCTGGGTCAGGTAGGCCACGAACATCACCAGCGCCGCCAGCGCCGCCAGCGCGGTCGCGGCGGCGTACCGGGCAAGTGATGCGGGCATGATCGGCTCCCGCGCGCGCTGCGCGATCCGGGCCCCAGCCCACAGCGCGGGCCCCAGCACCAGCAGACCGAGGGAGCCGAGCAGGGTGTACATCACCCAGTCCCCATCGGCGTACCAGCGGGGTGACGCAACCGGGGCTGCGGCGTACCGCTGTTCCGGCTCGGCGCCGGCCACCTGGGGGACGGCGCTGGCAGTCTGCGGCAGACCCTGGGTCCAGCGCGCCAGGTCCCGGGTGAACCCCGGGGCCAGATCGCCGTTGGAACGGATGCCGTGGTTGGCGCCGTCGTAGTAGCGCACCGTGAACTCGTCGTTACCGGCGACCGCCAGGTCGTCGCGCATCACCACCGCCCCCTGCACCACCGGCATCGAGGCATCATCGGTGCCGTAGACCATCAGCACCGGCACATCGAGGCGCTGCTGGTAGGGGCTGGCGTCGAAGTCGGCGTACTCGAACCCCCCGCCGGGGATGTTCATCCCCACCGCTCGTGGGATCGCCCGCAGCAGTGCCCCCGGAGCGCCGGTGTTACGCAGGTAGACGTCGGCCGCGAATGCGACTTGCTGACGGGGCTGGACCACCGGGGCGGAGACCAGCACCACGAAGTTGACCTGGTCGTAGGCGGCACCGGCCACCGTGGCGATGTAGGCGCCTTCGGACTCCCCGTAGATACCCGTCTGACCGGAATCAACTCCCGGCCAATCGGCGAGTACGTCGAAGGAGACCATGTAGTCGGCCGCCATCTGGACGTAATTGCGGTTGCGCACCGTGTAGGTGTCCATCCGCTTGGCCGGCACCAGCACGTAGAGACCGGCGCTGGCGAGCTCGCGGGCCTGGTCGGCGAAGGAGGTGGCCCGACCGGTTCCGGCCCCGTGCATCATCAGGATGCCCGGCCGGTCCGGCCCGGCATCGACGGGATAGGTCAGGCGTGCCGGCACGCTGACCTCACCCAGATCGACCTCGAAGTCCTCGCTGGCGGTGGCGTAGGTGCCCACCGGGTCGGTGCGGACGTCGGAGCCGATGATGGTCTCCAGGGTCTGGGACTCCACCTGGTCCTGGATCAGCTCCGGGTGCCAGCGAGGCCCTGCCAACGAGCCGATCGTGCCCAGGATCAGCACCAACCCGAGCACGGCAAGCCACCTGCGCACCACCATCGCGAGCCCCCCGGGTACTCAGAAGCCCAGACGCTGTAACTGCTTGGGGTCACGCTGCCAGTCCTTGGCGACCTTCACGTGTAGGTCCAGGAACACCGCGGCACCCAGCAGCGCCTCGATCCCGGCCCTGGCCCGGGTGCCCACCTCGCGCAGGCGCGCACCCTTGGCACCGATCACGATGCCCTTCTGTGAGTCCCGCTCCACGAACAGGTTCACCCGCACATCCAGCAGGGCGCGACCATCCTTGGCCGGGCGGTCCCGTTGCACGATCTCCTCCACGACCACGGCCAGGGAGTGTGGCAACTCATCGCGCACCCCGTCCAGGGCGGCCTCGCGAACCAGTTCGGCGACCATCACCGAGTCGGGCTCGTCGGTCAGATCCCCGTCCGGGTACAACGGGGGCGACGGCGGTAGGTGGGAGAACAGCACACCGGTCAGCACGTCGAGTTGGTGGTTGGCCAGCGCTGAGACCGGCACGATGTCGGCCCACGAACCGAGGTCGGCCACGGCAAGCAGGTGCTCGGTCAGCGCCGGCCTGCTGACCACGTCGGTCTTGGTCACCACGGCCACCACCGGGGTGGTGGCATCGGCGAGCTGCGCGGCGATGTACCGGTCCCCGGGCCCGATCGGTTGATCGGCGGGTAGACAGAAGACGATGAGATCCACCTGCGAGAGGGTCTGCATCACCAGGTCGTTCAGGCGCTCCCCCAGCAGGGTGCGAGGGCGGTGCAGGCCCGGAGTGTCCACCAGGACCAGTTGGCCGTCCGCACGGTGCACGATGCCGCGGATGGTGTGCCGGGTGGTCTGAGGACGTCCGGAGGTGATCGCCACCTTGTGCCCCACCAGGGCGTTGGTGAGCGTGGACTTGCCCGCGTTCGGGCGTCCCACCACACAGGCGAAACCCGCCCGGTACTCGGGACTCGCCTGCTGCCCGCCCTGCCCCTGGTGAGGCGCCCGGGCGGACTCCTCTCCCGCCTTGGTCATGAGCCCTGCTCGGAGCGGCCCGGAACCGTGGGCCGTGAACCGAGGAAGGTGAGCAGCAACCGGCGCTGCAGGGCGAACATCTCCTTCTCCTCCTCCGGCTCGGCGTGGTCGTAGCCGAGCAGGTGCAGGATCCCGTGCGTGGTCAGCAGAAGCATCTCCTCATCGGCGGAGTGTCCTGCGGTGCGCGCTTGGTCGATGGCCACCTGCGGGCACAGCACCACCGATCCCAGGATGCCTTCGGAGCTCGGTGTGCCGGGGCTACCGGGGCGCAGTTCATCCATCGGGAAGGCCAGGACGTCGGTGGCCCCGGTGGCGTCCATCCACCGCTCGTTCAACTCGGTCATCACCTCGGCGTCGACGAAGCGAACCTCGAGTTCGGCCTGGGGGTGAACATGCATCTCGTCGAGCACGAAGGTGGCCAGTGCCGCGAACTCGGACTCATCCACCGCGTGCGCGGACTCGTTGGCGACCTCGGTGCTCATCGTCGTCGTCCCTCCTGGGAATGGGCGCTGCGACGGTGCATCTCGCTACGGCGCAGGCCCTCGTCATAGCGCCCGTAGGCGTCGATGATGTCGGCCACCAACCGGTGCCGCACCACGTCCTTGCTGGACAGTCGGCAGAAGGCGACGTCGTCGATGTCGTCGAGGATCTCCTGCACCACGTGCAGTCCCGAGCGGGTGCCATCGGGCAGGTCCACCTGGGTGACGTCACCGGTGACCACGATCGTGGAACCGAATCCCAGGCGGGTCAGGAACATCTTCATCTGCTCCGCAGAGGTGTTCTGGGCCTCGTCCAGGATGATGAAGGCATCGTTCAGCGTACGGCCACGCATATAGGCCAGCGGCGCCACCTCGATGGTGCCGGCCGCCATCAGCCGCGGGATGGACTCGGGGTCAAGCATGTCGTGCAGGGCGTCGTAGAGCGGGCGCAGGTACGGGTCGATCTTGTCGTTCAGGCTGCCGGGCAGGAATCCCAGCCGCTCCCCCGCCTCCACCGCGGGCCGGGTCAGGACGATGCGGTTCACCTGCTTTGCCTGCAGCGCCTGGACGGCCTTGGCCATCGCCAAGTAGGTCTTTCCGGTACCAGCCGGCCCGATCCCGAAGACCACCGTGTTGGCGTCGATGGCCTCCACGTACTGCTTCTGTCCCAGCGTCTTGGGCCGGATGGTGCGCCCGCGGCTGGAGAGGATGTTCATGGTCAGCACCTCGGCGGGGCGTTCCATGGTCGCGGCGGTCAGAATCGTGATGGCCCGCTCCACCGCGTCAGCGGTGAGCGGCTGGGCCGAGGAGGCGATCTGGGTCAGTTCATCGATGAGCCGCTTGGCCAGGTCCACATCGCCCTTGGGACCGCTGAGCGCGATCTGGTTCCCGCGCACGTGCACATCGAGGCCGGGGAACCCCTCCTCCACGGCACGCAGCACCTCATCTCGCTGACCGAGCAGTGCCACCATCGGGACGTGCGCCGGTACGGTGACATCCTCCCGGACATGGCCGGGTTGCGGTTCAAGGGTGGGATCGCTCATGGGCCGGGCCGTCGCCCAGGGTCTCCTTGCTCGGACGGGGTCCACACATCGTGGGGACCGGACACTGCGGAGTCTACGAGATCGACCCATCCGGCCGCGGTCCGGCCGTCGGGTCAGCGTCCGGAGAAGCGGTCCCGCAGCCGTGAGAACATCCCGGAACCGGCCGGGGCCAGCCGCGCCTGCGGGCGTTCCTCACCGCGCTCGGCGGCGAGATCCTTCAGCAGCCTCTCCTGGGTCTCATCCAGACCGGTGGGCACCCTGACCTGGATGTGCACATGCAGGTCACCACGGCGGCCACCGCTGCTGAGCACACCCACGCCCAGTCCGCGCAGGGTGAGGACCTCCTCGGGCTGGGTGCCGGCTCGCACGTCGACGTCCTGGTCGCCGTCGAGGGTCTCGATGGTCAGCACCGTGCCCAGCGCCGCGGCCGTCATCGGCAGTTCCACCGTGCAGTGCAGGTCGTGGCCGCGGCGGGTGAACGTCGGGTGGGACTTCTCCCGGATCTCCACGTAGAGATCGCCGGGGGGACCACCGCCCGGGCCGGTCTCACCCTGACCGGTGAGCTTGATCCGGGTGCCCTCGTCCACCCCGGCGGGGATGTTGACGTTGATGGTGCGGCGGGACCGGACGCGACCCTCCCCGGAGCACTCGGCGCACGGGTGCTCGATCACGGAGCCGAAGCCCTGGCAGGCCGCGCACGCCTGGCTGGTCATCACATTGCCGAGGAACGAACGGGCCACTCGCTGCACCGAACCGCGGCCCCCGCACATGTCGCAGGTACGCGGACCGGTCCCGGGCGCACAGCAGGTCCCGTGGCAGGTCTGACAGACCACCGCGGTGTCGACCTCGAGGTCCTTGGTCACCCCGAAGGTGGCCTCCTCCAACGTGACGGTGACCCGCAGCAGCGCGTCCTGGCCGCGGCGGGCCCGTGGGGTGGGACCACGCTGGCCGCCACCGCCGGCTGCGGCGGAGAAGAAGTCGAAGATGTCGGAGAACGGGAAGTCCCCACCGCCACCACCGTTCATCCCGCCCAGCCCGCCGGCGTCGTACTGGCGGCGCTTGTCCGGGTTGGACAGCACGTCGTGGGCGGCGGCGATGTCCTTGAACTTCTCGGCACCATCCGCTCCCGCCACGTCGGGATGGTGCTGTCGCGCCAACTTACGGTAGGCGCGCTTGATCTCCTCGGTACTGGCGTCGCGTTCGACACCGAGAACGGCGTAGTAGTCGCTCACTGATCGCTTTCTTGACTCATCGACTCAGGCGGACAGGATCCTGGACAGGTAACGCGCCACGGCGCGGACCGTGGCCATCGTGGTGGGGTAATCCATGCGGGTCGGGCCCAGGACCCCCACCTGGGCGATCGCCTGGCTCCCGGTCCCACCGTAACCCCCCGCAACCACGGAGGTCTCGGACAGGTGCTCGGAGGAGGTCTCGTGACCGATCCGTACGGCCGGCGAGGCACCGGAGGCGTCCTCGGCCATCTCCGAGAGCAACCGCAACAGCACCACCTGCTCCTCCAGTGCCTCCAGAACCGGTGAGATGGTGCGGGTGAAGTCGGTGTCGGACCGGGCCAGGTTCGCCGTCCCCGCCATCACGATCCGTTCCTCGACGTCCTCCCCGACGGTATCCAGCACCGCGCCGACCACCTCGGTGACCATGGCCCGCTGCTCGGGGTCGAAGACGTTCTCCAGATCGGTCAGGGCGCTACGCAGGCCGGGCAGTTCCCGGCCGGCGCCCAGGGCGTTGATCCGGGCCCGCAGTTCCCCGAGCACCGCCGCATCGATCGCCTCGGGCATCGCCACCATGCGCTGTTCCACGCGCCCGGTGTCGGTGATGATGACCACCATCAACCGGGTGGACGAGACCGGGATCAGTTCGACGTGGCGCAGCGCCGACCGGCGCAGCGAGGGGTATTGCACCACGGCTACCTGATGAGTGAACTGGGCGAGGAGGCGCACGCTTCGCTCGAGCACGTCGTCGAGGTCCACCGCGCCCTCGAGGAAGCCGGCGATGGCACGGCGCTCAGCCACCGATAGGGGCTTGAGCGCGGCGATCTGATCCACGAAGAACCGGTAACCCTTGTCGGTGGGGATCCGGCCGGCCGAGGTGTGCGGCTGGGCGATGTAGCCACCGTCCTCCAGCGCCGCCATGTCATTGCGGATCGTCGCCGGTGACACGCCGAGGTTGTGCCGTTCCACGAGGTTGCGGGACCCGACCGGCTCACGGGATCGCACGTAGTCCTGCACGATCGCGCGCAGTACCTCCAGTTGACGTTCCGAACTCATCCGGGCCTCCTCTCCGCGTGGTCCCTCATCATGCGCCTCATGGTCGGCACCGGCGCCCCGAGGGCCCTTGGTGCCGTGATCGACCGCCACCGGCAGCAGCGCAAATCAGCACTCACCGGTTTCGAGTGCCAATTCTACGCGTCGCTGCGCCGAATACCCCAGCGATGTGCGTAGCCTCACCCGGGTGAGCCCTTCGCAGTATCCAGGATTCGATCGTTACGGCACCGACGTGCTCTCCGCCAACCCCCACCCGGTCGCCGCACCGGTGCCCAAGGTCCCGGCCCAGGTGGGCCTGGTGGTGGAGGACGCCGAGACAGGCTTCACCGGTGCGGTCGTGCGGGTGGAGAAGTCCGGCGGGATGGTCGTGGTGGTGCTGGCCGACCGGCACGAGAAGGAGCGGGCGTTCCGGCTCGGGCCCGGGTTCTGGGTGGACGGTAAGCCGGTGCACCTGGTCCTCCCACCGGCCAGTGCTCGGACTACCCGGGCCCGCACCGCCTCGGGTTCACGCGCCGTGACCGGCGCCCGGGCTCGGGTGGCCCGGGCTTCCCGGATCTGGGTGGAGGGACGCCACGACGCTGAACTGATCGAGAAGGTCTGGGGCGAGGACCTGCGCCTGGAGGGAGTCGTCGTGGAGATGCTCGACGGCGTGGATCACCTTGCCCGCACCGCAGCCGACTTCGCGCCCGGTCCGCACCGGCGCCTGGGGGTGCTGGTGGACCATCTGGTGCCGGGATCGAAGGAGTCCCGGATAGCGGCCGAGGCGATGCGCGCATGCGGTGCGCAGAACCTGCTGGTGTTGGGGCACCCGTATGTGGACGTGTGGCAGGCGGTCAAACCCGCCCGGCTGGGGCTGACCCAGTGGCCCTCGGTGCCACGGGGCGTCGATATCAAGGTCGGCACCCTGAACGCACTGGGTTGGCCGGCCGAGACTCAGGCCGATATTGCGCGCGGCTGGAAGCGCATCCTGGGCCGGGTGCGGTCCTACCAGGACCTGGAGCCGGCACTGCTGGGCCGGGTGGAGGAACTGGTCGACTTCGTCACCGCAGGTCCCCAGTGACCGGCTCTCAGCCGCGGAACAGGGTGAACACCCAGTAGCCGATCAGCACCCCGGCCGGGCCCGCCGCGGCAATCAGCACGCTGCGCCGTACCACCGCACCGGCCTGCCAGCTCAGCACCGCGGCCGCCGCGATCAGCACCACGATGGCCGCCGAGACCACCGGGGGCCACGCGCCCAGCCCCACGATCGCGGCCAGGCCCAGGACCAGCCCGATCAGTATCGGCATCAGCATCCACGCCGCTTGCTCCGGGACTTCCGGACCGGACCGTTCCTGATCCGCACCGAAGGGTTGGGCAGCGCCCGCGTCACCGGGTGCGCCGTCGGGCCGGGACGGTGCGCCGATGACGCCGGTCGGCGTCTCGCCGGGTCCGGGCGCGGACGTCTTCTCGTCGCCGGCGTAACCGGGACCGGGCGGATCGCCGGCATCGGGCGGTTGCACCGGATCGATCCGGAAACCGCCCTCGGCGGCGGTGGGGTAGGCCGAGCGCAGCGGCGGGGCGGCAGCGTAGTCGCCCACGGGCCGGGGTCCTCCTGGTTCGCCCGGTTCCCCGGTGCCGGGTGCAGGATCGGTGGGGGTAGGTGCGGTGGCTGCGGCCGGCTGCCCGGCCGGCGGCACATGCGGCTGCGTCGTCGACCCCTCGCCCGGCTCGACCGGATCGGCCGGCGTCGGCGCTTCCTGAGTCATCCCACCCACCTGTCGTCGCTGGTCGTGGCCAGGATAGCCACCCCGGGGCGGCATCACTGCGGCGCAGTTCGTCCCAGGCGTGCCGCTCAGCCCAGCACCCGATGCACCACCGAGTCGGCCAGCAGCCGGCCCTGCACGGTCAGGACGAGCATGCCCCGGCGCGCCGGGAGTTCCTGGGCGAGTCCGTCGGCCACCAGCCCCTCCAGCACGGCGGCATCGGTCACCGGGAAGCCCTGGGCCAGGCGCACCCCCAGCAGCACCTCCTCGGCCCGGCGCTGGGGAGCGGACAGGTGCTCCTGACCGGCCAGAGGCAGACGTCCGGCCTCCACCGCTGCGGCATAGGGACGCGGGTGCTTCAGGTTCCACCACCGCTGCCCCCCGACGTGGCTGTGGGCACCCGGACCGACCCCCCACCAGTCCTGCGAGCGCCAATAGGCGATGTTGTGCCGGCACTGCTGGGACGCGCCGCGGGACCAGTTGGAGATCTCGTACCAGTCATACCCTGCCCGGGTGAGCATCGCCGAGGCGAGTTCGTATTTGTCCGCCTCGTCGTCGTCGTCGGGCATCGGTAGTTCCCCGCGCCGCACCTGCGTGGCCATCCTGGTTCCGGGCTCGACCACGAGGGCGTAGGCGGAGATGTGGTCCGGGGCCATGGCGATCGCGACGCGCAGGCTCTCCTCCCAGTCCGCCAGCGACTCCCCCGGCGTGCCGTAGATCAGGTCCAGTGAGACCGACAGCCCGGATTGGCGCGCCCAGGCCAGCGCCTCGGGCACGCGGGCCGGGTCATGGGTGCGGTCCAGGGTGGCGAGAACATCGGGCACGGCGGACTGCATCCCGAAGGAGACGCGGGTGAACCCGGCTCCGGCGAGTTCGGCCAGCGCCTGCGGGGTGACGGAGTCGGGGTTGGCCTCGGTGGTGATCTCGGCATCGGGGGCCAGGGGCCACGCCTGCCGAACCGCCTGCAGCATCGCCACCAGATCGACCGCCGGTAGCAGGGTGGGGGTCCCCCCGCCGAAGAAGACGGTGCGGACCTCTCGGGGGGGAATCCCGGCGGCGTCCATGGCGTCCCGGGCCAGCTCGATCTCGGCGATCGCGGTCCCGGCGTAGGCGGCCTGGCTGGCCCCGCCGCCGAGCTCGGTGGCGGTGTAGGTGTTGAAGTCGCAGTATCCGCAGCGCACCGCGCAGAACGGGATGTGCAGGTACACGCCGAAGTCCCGGTCGGCTGCGCCGGTCGCTGCTCCGGCCAGGTCCAGCTCGTGGCTGCGCTCCGTCCTCACCTGCGGGTCCCGATCGGGGGTCAGTCCGAACCGCCGTCGGAGGTGAGCGCTGCCACGAACGCCTCTTGCGGGATCTCCACCCGGCCGATGTTCTTCATCCGCTTCTTCCCCTCCTTCTGGCGTTCGAGGAGTTTGCGTTTACGGGAGATGTCACCCCCGTAACACTTCGCGAGCACGTCCTTGCGCATCGCGCGTACGGTCTCCCGCGCGATGATGCGTGATCCGATCGCGGCCTGGATGGGGACCTCGAACTGCTGGCGCGGGATGAGTTCCTTGAGTTTGCCGGTCATCATCACCCCGTAGGAGTAGGCCTTGTCGCGGTGCACGATCGCACTGAACGCATCGACCTGCTCGCCCTGCAGCAGGATGTCCACCTTGACCAGGTCCGCGTCCTGCTCCCCGGACATCTCGTAGTCCAGGGAGGCGTAGCCACGGGTCCGGGACTTCAACTGGTCGAAGAAGTCGAAGATGATCTCGCCCAGGGGCAACTCGTACCGCAGTTCCACGCGCTCGGGTGAGAGGTAGTCCATACCCTGCATCACCCCGCGCCGGCCCTGGCACAGTTCCATCACCGCTCCGACGAACTCGGTGGGGGTCAGGACGGTGGCGGCCACCATGGGTTCGGTGACGGTGTTGACCTTCCCGGCCGGGAACTCACTGGGGTTGGTCACCTCGACCTGGGTGCCGTCCTCCATCGTCACCTGGTAGATGACGTTCGGGGTGGTGGCGATCAGGTCCAGGTTGAATTCGCGTTCCAGCCGCTCCCGCACGATCTCCAGGTGCAGCAGGCCCAGGAATCCGCACCGGAAGCCGAAGCCCAGGGCCACCGACGTCTCGGGCTCATAGCCCAGCGCGGCATCGTTGAGTTTGAGTTTGTCCAGCGCATCGCGCAGCGTCGGGTAGTCCGATCCGTCGATCGGGTACAGCCCGGAGAACACCATCGGGCGTGGGTCGCGGTAGCCGCCCAGGGACTCCGTGGCCGGGTTGGCCGCATTGGTGACGGTGTCACCCACCCGGGCCTGGCGCACATCCTTGGCACCGGTGATGAGGTAGCCCACCTCACCCACGCCCAGTCCCTTGGATGCGGTCGGGTCCGGGGAGATGACGCCGATCTCCTGCAGTTCATGGGACTGCCCGGTGGACATCATCTGGACCTTCTGGCCAGGGGTCAGGTGCCCGTCCACCATCCGCACGTAGGTGACCACACCGCGGTAGGTGTCATAGATCGAGTCGAAGATCATCGCCCGGGCGGGAGCCTCGGAGGACCCCTGGGGGGCGGGCACCTGGGCGACGATCTGGTCGAGCAGGTCCGTCACCCCCACACCGGTCTTGCCCGAGACCTGCAGGCAGTCCTCCGGCTCGCCGCCGATCAGGCCGGCGAGTTCCTCGGCGAAGCGTTCCGGTTGCGCGGCGGGCAGGTCGATCTTGTTCAGCACCGGGATGATGACCAGGTCGTGCTCCATCGCCATGTACAGGTTCGCCAGGGTCTGGGCCTCGATCCCCTGGGCCGCGTCGACCAGCAGGATCGCGCCCTCACAGGCGGCCAGGGAACGGGAGACCTCGTAGGAGAAGTCCACGTGCCCGGGGGTGTCGATCATGTTCAGGGCGTAAGCGCGTTCGCCCACCTGCCAGGGCATCCGCACCGCCTGGGACTTGATGGTGATGCCACGTTCGCGTTCGATATCCATCCGGTCCAGGTACTGGGCCCGCATCAGACGTTCCTCCACCACGCCGGTGTTCTGCAGCATCCGGTCGGCCAGGGTCGACTTCCCGTGGTCGATGTGGGCGATGATGCAGAAGTTGCGCAACAGTTCCGGTGCCGTCGTGGACGGCTGGATCAGCGCGGATGCATCGGCGGAAGCGATCGGGGACACCTGCTGGTCTTTCGGTCGGTTGGTGGGGCTGTGCCCTATCGTCCCACGTCCGATGGGTACGGGCTGTCCGCCGGGCGCGGCCGGGTTACGCCCGTGGTGAGCTCGGCTCGTTGTCGGCGGCTCTCATCAGGCATCATCGTGACCATGTCTTCCCTGCCGGAACACCTGAGCATGCTGGCCAAGGGCGTGGGCCAGCTCCTGGCGCTGCCGACCAAGATCCTGTTGGTGATGGCCACGGGGGTGCTCGTGGTGCTGGGCCTGCTGGTGGTGGTCCTCGTGACCTCCGGTCACGCCGGAACAGCGGGCACCATGGCCTGGGTGACGATCTGGGTGCTCTTGGTGCTGCCGGTGCTCCTGCTCGCGCGGCGACGGCGCCGCTGGCTCGCCCGGACCACCGAGACCGGCACCACACACCAGGTGATCCTGCCCGGGCCCTCCGAGTCCACCGATCTCGCGCCGGTGGACCTGACCGCACGGATCTCGGAGGACATGCGCGGCCGGCCGGGACAGGAGGACGTGCAGGTCCTCTTCGACGCCGTCAACGAGTCCCGGGCCCCGGGTTCGGGTCGTGGCGCCGGCGCACGAGTGACGCGTGTCTTCAGCCTCGGGCGACTCTCCCCGGTGGGCCGGGCACTGGCCGCCATCGATCGCGCCCAGCGGGCCCTGCTCACCGCCGCCGGTGGCACCGCAGGCGCCCCGTACCTCAAGGACGACCTGCGCCTCACCGTGGCGTCCCTGTTCGGGACGATGCTGGCCATCCCGCTCGGGGCGCTGGCCCTGATCGTCCTGGCCCTGGTGCTGCTCACCCAGTAGCGCTGCTGCTCCCCTGCCCGGGAGCACCGCTGACACGGGAGCGCCGGCCGGGTCACCCCTCGATGGTGATGTGCACCTGCACCTGCTGCCGCGAGACGCCGCCTCCGGCCACCACACCCCGCAGCGGCGCCACGTCGTCATACTCCCGGCCCCGGCCCACGATCACGTGGTGGGGCCCGGTGGGGATGGAGTTGGTGGGGTCGAACCCGAACCAGTCCCCGCACCAGTACTCCACCCACGCGTGTGACTCCGCCGCCACCGTCTCCCCTACCCGAGCGGTCTCGGCGGAGGGGTGCAGGTAGCCGGACACGTACCGGGTGGGAATGCCCAGGTGGCGCAACGCGCCCGCGGCCAGGTGCGCCAGATCCTGGCACACACCCTTGCGCTCGGCCCAGGCCTCCGCGGCCCAGGTGTGCACCCCGGTGACCCCGGTGACGTACTCCACCTGCTCCCGCAGCGCCAGGCACACCGCCTCCGCCGCCGCCGCCGGGGCGGCGGTCCCGGCCGCGTCGGTGGCCAGGGCCTGCAGATCCTCCGGGATCCTGGTGGTCGGGGTGGACATCAGGAACTCCGTCATCCGGTCCTGCAGGTCCGGCGCCCTCAAGGTCTCCCACCCGGCTCCGCCCGAGCGGCCCTGCAGGGGGCTGAGCTCGACCCGCGCCCGGGCCAGCACGCCCAGTTCGGTGTGCGGGGTGAGCGCCTCGAAACCGAGCACCGCGGTGCCGAAGTAATCCCGGTACTCCGACCGGAAGGTGCACGGGTCGGCCGCGATGTCGGTCTCCAGCACAGTCTGCCCGGGCAGGGTCAGCGGGCGCATCCGCACCTCGTTGTAGGAGGCGGTGACGGGCCGCTCATACGCGATCGTGGTGCGGTGCTCGATCAACAAGGTGGTCCTGGTCGAGGTAGGTGCCGGAGCCTGGGAACTCACAGTTGCCCTCCGATCCACTCATCGTCGGTTGCCGAGGGGAAGAACTTCACCCGGATGGCGTCGCTGGCCTCCGAACACCCCTGCTGGACGCGCTGCATCTGCTCGGGCAGGTTGTGCAGCAGCGCCAGCAGCGGCTGGTACTCCAGGTCTGAGCGCACCCGGCCCAGGGTGCGGCGGGCGTCGGCCTCGCTGCGGTGGTGCACCTCGCTGGTGTCCAGCCGGGCGAGGCACCGCTCGGCGGTCTCCAGGGCGTACAGCACCGAGCGCGGGAAGAGCCGGTCCACCAGCAGGAACTCCGCGGCCAGGGAGTCGGAGTCACGGCCCCGGTAGGTGCGCAGGAACACCTCGTAGGCCCCGCAGGAGCGCAGCAGGGTGGTCCAGTCCGGGGCGGACGGCCCGGCCACCGCTCGGGTACTGATCAGCCGCGCGGTCATGTCGGCCCGCTCGATGCTGCGCCCGAGGAGGAAGAACTGGAAGGTCTCATCGCGCCGGGTGGCCGCGTCGGTGATCCCACCCACCACCGCCGCCCGCTCGCGCACCCAGCTGAAGAACTGATGGGAGGTGGAGGTCCCGATCATCTGCGGGAGTGCGTTCCAGGTGGAGTTCAGGGCCTCCCACAGCTCCGAGGAGAGGGAGTCCCGGGCCCGGCGGGCATTCTCCCGGGCCGAGGCCAGGGCGCCGGCGCAGGAACTGGGTGAGGTCTGGTCGTAGGCCAGCCTGGAGAGCACGTCGAAGCGGGTGACCTGGGACTCGCCGGCTTCCAGGCCCATCACTCCCAGCAGTGAGCGCAGCGCCAGGTCGTCATCGATCCAGGCGTCCTCGAGCAGGTGCTGCAAATAGGCGTCCACGATCCGGGAGGTGTCGTCGGCGCGCTCGACGTACCGCCCGATCCAGAACAGGGACTCAGCGATCCGGGAGAGCATCAGCCACCCACCTCTGTCGCCAGCGGGAACGAGCGAGCACCGGGCGCATCCGACGTCTGTTGTTGCTGTCGGGCCTGAGCGGTCAGGAAGCCGTCGGTCGGATTGGCGTCCCGTGCCACCCCCGGGGGCGCGGGCTGGGAGTCGGACCGGGTCCACTCCGGTAGGTCGGAGGTGCGGGCCAGGGGGCGCTGCTCACCCAGCACCCAGGTGTCCTTCGACCCACCGCCCTGGGAGGAGTTGACCACCAGCTGCCCTTCGGCCAGGGCCACCCGGGTGAGCCCGCCGGGCAGGACCCACACGTCAGTCCCGTCGTTGACCGCGAACGGGCGCAGATCCACGTGGCGCGGGCGCAGGGCGTCACTTGCCAGAGTGGGCACCGTGGACAACTGCACCACCGGCTGGGCGATCCAGCCGCGCGGGTCGGCCTGCAATTGCCTGCGGGCGGCGTCCAGTTCCGCCGCGTCGGCGTCGGGTCCGATCAGGATGCCCTTGCCGCCGGAGCCGTCGACCGGTTTGACCACCAGCTCGTCCAGGCGGTCCAGCACCTCGGCCAGTGCCTCGGGTTCCTCCAGCCGCCAGGTGTCCACGTTGGGCAGCAGCACCTCTTCGCCGAGGTAGTACCGGATCAGGTCGGGAATGTAGGTGTAGACGAGTTTGTCGTCGGCCACCCCGGTGCCCACCGCGTTGGCGATGGTGACGCTGCCGGCGCGGGCCGCGCCCATCAACCCCGGCACACCCAGCATGGAGTCGGGCCGGAAGCTCACCGGATCCACGAAGTCGTCGTCGATGCGGCGGTAGATCACATCCACCCGCCGGCGGCCCCCGGTGGTGCGCATGTACACCTTGTCCCCGGCGCAGTACAGGTCCCGGCCCTCCACCAGCTCCACACCCATCAGGCGGGCCAGCAGGGAGTGCTCGAAGTAGGCGCTGTTGTACACCCCCGGGGTCAGCACCACCACCACCGGGTCCTCCGCCCCGGCCGGGGCGGCGGCGGACAGCGCGGCCAGTAGCCGGCGGGGGTAATCGGCGACCTGGTTGATCCGCATCCGCGCGAACAACTCGGGGAAGGTCTGTGCCATCGCGCGTCGGTTGGAGAGCACGTAACTGACCCCGGAGGGCACCCGGGCGTTGTCCTCCAGCACCCGCCACCCGGTCGCCGCATCACGCACCACGTCGATGCCGGCGACGTGCACACGCACTCCGTTGGCAGGCTGGATCCCGCGGGCGGCGCGGTGGAAGTGCGCCGAGGAGACGATCAGCCGGCGCGGGATGACTCCGTCGGTGACGGCACGCTGATCGTTGTAGATGTCATCCAGCAGCGCCTCCAGGGCGCGGACCCGCTGGGCGATCCCGGGAGCCAGGTGGTCCCACTCGGCGGCATCGATCACCCGGGGCACCGCGTCCAGGGGGAAGGGCCGTTCCACACCGCCGACGTCGAAGGTGACGCCCTGGTTCAGGTAGGAGCGGGCCAGGGTGTCGGCGCGCCGGCGCAACTCCTCGGCGTCCAGCGCACCCACGGTGTCGTGCACGTGCCGGTAGGGCTTGCGCACCTGCAAGCCGTCCTCGAACATCTCATCCCAGGCCGTGCCGTCGGGGTAGCCGTCGAACAGATCTGCCATGGTTTCGACGGTAGCGCGCTCGCGCCGTTCGCGCGGCCCGGTCGGCCCCACCACCGGATCGCCGCCGGTCAGGCCGGCGCCCCAATCCACGCCGGCGCACTCATCCGGGTCCGCACGCGCCCGCGCCCGGAACCCACCCTCATCGAGGTTGGACCGGGGTGGCCGCGTACTGGCGCCGGATCAGCGGTTCGGCCGCTACACCACTGACGTGCTCCTCCTGCACCTGCCAGGTCGGGCGGTCGCCGGTCAGGGACCAGGCTGCCTGGACCGCGGCACCGGTGGCCACGTACTCCCCTGGTTCGGGCACCGATACCGGCAGCCCGAGTACCTGGGCGGCTACGACCTGCACCGCCGGGTTCTGGGCGGCGCCCCCGATGAGTTTCACCCGCCGGGCGTCCACGCCCTGGCCGCGTACGGCGTCGATCCCGTCGGCCAACCCGCACAGCAGGCCCTCCACCGCTGCCCTGGCCATGCACTGGCGGGTGGTGGAGGCCGGCGTCATCCCGTACAGGGTGGCCGTGGCATCGGGCAGGTTCGGGGTGCGCTCACCCTCGAAGTAGGGGCGCAGCACCAAGCCGTGGGAGCCGGGCGGGGCCGCCAGGGCCAGTCGCCCGAGCTCTTCATAGCCGACGTCGAGCAAATTGGCGATCACGTCCAGCACCCGGGCGGCGTTCATCGTGGCGATCAGCGGCAGGTAGGCGCCGGCGGCGTCGGCGAACCCGGCCACGGTGCCGGTGGCATCGTCTGCGACGGTGTCCGAGACCGCGCAGACCACCCCGGAGGTGCCGATCGAGACGATCACATCACCGGTACGAGCCCCCAGCCCCAGCGCCGAGCCGGCATTGTCTCCGCACCCGGATCCCACGGTGAGCCCCTCGGGGATCGGTTCGTGACCGGCGGTGACGCCCACCGCCTCCCCGGCCGCCGCGATCCGGGGCAGTACCACCTCGGAGGCGTCCCGGCGCAGCGCGCGGGAGAGCAGGTCGAGGTCGTAGTCCCCGCCCGGGGTGACGTACCCGGTGCCGGAGGCGTCGGAGTGGTCGGTGGTCAGCGCGCCCAGGTCCGGGTTGTCCGGCCCGAATCCGCGCAGCCGCCAGGTGAGCCAGTCGTGGGGCAGCGCCACCGCCGCCACCCGGGCGGCGTTCTCGGGCTCGGCATCGGCCAGCCAGCGCAGTTTGGTGATGGTGAAGGAGGCCACCGGCACCAATCCCGTGCGGCGCGCGAACTCGGCCGCGCCGACCTCCTCGGTCAGGTCGGCCGCGGCCCCGGCGCTGCGGGTGTCGTTCCACAGCAGCGCGTCCCGGATCACCCGGCCGCCCGCATCCAGGGCGACCATGCCGTGCTGCTGGGCACCCACCGAGATCGCGGCCACGTCGGCCAGCCCACCGGCGTCGGCCACCGCGGCCAGCAGCGCCTGCCACCAGGCCTCGGGGTCCACCTCGGTGCCGTCGGGATGGGTGGCGCGGCCCTGCCGGACCAGGGTCCCGTCGTCGGCGTCTCGGATCACCACCTTGCAGGACTGGGTGGAGGAGTCCACCCCGGCCACGAGTCGGCGCCGGCTCATCACGACCTCAGCGCGCGCCGAGCAGGTGCTCGGTGACGAGCTGCTGCAGCCGCACGAACCCGGCGCCACGGCCACCGAAGTAGGCGTCGGCGTCGAAGTCCTCCCAGGCACTGGCATCGGTCAGGAGGTCCCGGACGGACTCACCCTGCCCCAGCGTCGGTGTGGCCAGCTCGTTGACCTTGGCCTGCGCCAGGGCCTCCTGGACCTCCGGGTCGGCGCGGAAGGCGGTGGCGCGCTCCTTCAGGATCAGGTAGTTGACCATGTTCGCCCGCACCGAGTCCCACACGCCGGTGTAGTCCTCGGTCCTGGACGGCTTGTAGTCGAAGTGGCGCGGCCCGGTGTAGGCCTGGCCCCCGTCCGGCGAACCGTTCTCCAGCAGGTCCACCAGGGAGAAGGCGTTGTACAGGTCGCCGTGGGCGAAGACCAGGTCCTGGTCGTACTTGATGCTGCGCTGGCCGTTGAGGTCGATGTGGAAGAGCTTGCCGTGGTCCAGGGCCTGAGCGACACCGGCGGTGAAGTTCAGACCGGCCATCTGCTCGTGACCCACCTCGGGGTTGATCCCGACCAGGTCGGGGTGTTCCAGGGTGGCGATGAAGGCCATCGCGTGCCCCAGGGTGGGCAGCAGGATGTCACCGCGAGGCTCGTTCGGCTTGGGCTCCAACGCGAAGCGGATGTCATAGCCCTGCTCCTGCACGTAGGACGTCAGCAGGTTCATCCCCTCCCGGTAACGCGCCATCGCCGACTGCACGTCCTTGGCGGCGTCGTACTCGGCGCCCTCGCGCCCGCCCCACAGCACATAGGTCTGCGCGCCGAGCTCGGCGGCCAGGTCGATGTTGCGCAGCACCTTGCGCAGGGCGTAACGACGCACCTCACGGTCGTTGTTGGTGAGGCCGCCGTCCTTGAACACCGGGGCGCTGAACAGGTTCGTGGTGACCATCGGGATCACCAGCCCGGTGGCAGCCAGCGCCTCCTTCAGGCGGTCGATCTGCTTCTGCCGCTCGGCGTCGGTGGAGCCGAAGGCGAACAGGTCATCGTCATGGAAGGTCATCCCGTACGCGCCGTAGGAGGCGAGTTTCTCCACCGCCTCCACCACGTCCAGGTCCGGACGGGTCGGACCACCGAAGGGGTCAGTGCCGGTCCATCCGATCGTCCACAGTCCGAAGGAGAATTTGTCTTCTTTGGTGGGGGTGGGCAGCGCCATTGCGGTTCCTTCCTGAGGCCTTTGTTGTTGACCACAACCTATCAGGTGTGCGGGGGTGCGGGTAGCCTGAGCGACAGATCTGGCCGGCCGGTTCCGAACCGGTAGGTCCTGACCGACTAGACGCGGAGGTGCGCGTGGCCCTCGAGGATCCCACGCCCCCGGGTGCCCAGGCGTCGGGAGCATCCGGCAACGGAACCGACGGGCCGCAGGGCACGGATCCGGACGAGCCGGTCTCGTCCGCGAACGGTCCGGCCCCCACCGCTACCACCGCGCGGCGTCCCGGCGCCACCGGCAGCCTGCCCGTGCGGCGGATCAACCTTTCTACCCTGATGCGCCTGGTGCACACCCGCGGGCCCCTGTCCCGGGCAGACCTGACCCGGGCGACGGGCCTGAACCGCTCCACCGTCGGGGTGCTGCTGGCCGAGTTGTCCGACCACGGCCGGGTGGTGGCCGGCAAACCCGCCCCGGGCAGAGCGGTCGGGCGGCCCAGCCCCCTCATCCACGCCGCGCCGGGCATCGCGGCGATCACGGTGTACCCCGACGCCGACGCACTCGATGTGGCCGTGGTGAGCCTGACCGGCAAGGTGACCCAGCGCATCCGGCGCGCGGTCGCGGCGCCGCCCACCCCGGAACAGACGGTGGCCCTGACCGCGCAGATCATCGATGAGTTCGCGCTGGACCCGGGCCGGGTGAGCCCGCTCGGCATCGGAATGGCGGTTCCCGGGCTGGTGCGCGCCCGGGACGGGTTCGTGCACATGGCCCCGCACCTGCCGTGGCGGGACGTGCCGATCGCGGAACTGATGCACGTGGGCACCGGCCTGCCCACCTGGGCCGGCAACGACGCGACCCTGGGCACCGACGCCGAGGCGATATTCGGCGCCGGGCGCGGCGCTGGCACACTGGTGTACCTGCACGGCGGCTCCGGCGGCATCGGTTCGGGAGTCCGGCTGGGCAGGGCCGGTGCGCGGGGCGGTGCTGACCTCCCGGGCGAGCCGGGCGCACCCGTGGAACTGGGCGCCCCGGACGCCGCCCGGGCCGACGGCGGCGCCTACCTACCCGAACTCGGCCACCTGATGGTCAACTCCGAGGGTGTTCGGTGCCATTGCGGAGCCGTCGGGTGCCTCGAGACGGAGGTGAACCTGGCCCGCCTTCGCGGCGCTCTGCCCGACCAGGAGTTCCCGGAGGGTTCGCGGGCCTCCGAGTTGGCCGAGGTGCTCAACGCGGCCGGCGGGATCGAGCTGCCCGAGGTGGCGCGGCAGATCGGCTTCCTGGCCACCGGCATCCGCAACAGTGTGAACGCCTTCGCCCCGGATCTGGTGCTCCTGGGCGGCTTCCTGGCCACCCTGTTCGACGTGGCGCCGCGCCAGTTGACCTCGATGGTGCGCGATCAACTCATGCCGCCACTGGCTGCGGTGCAGATACGCCGCGGCACCCTCGGCTCCGAGCGGATTCACATCGGTGCCGCCGAAGCCGTCTTCGAACCGTTGCTGCGCGACCCCTTGGGTGATCATCGCGGGTGAAGGCGGGGCCAGTGGCGTTCCTGGTCGATGAGACCACGATGAGACGCAGGTGAGGGACTTCTCCTTCAACGGGCAAATCGTGCGTGACTGTCGCATCCTGGCGTCATGACTCCACGACGACCGATCACCCGCGGCCTCGCCCTCGGCACGGCGGCACTCCTGCTCCTGGCCGGTTGCGGCGACGCCGAGGACGAGTCCCTGGAGCCGGTGGACACCACTGAGGCTCCACCGGCCGACGACGAGCCCACCGACGAGCCCACCGACGACGCCGAAGGCACCGACGACGAGTCCACGGAGACCGCGACCGAGGAGCCCACCGGAGGCGCCGGCGGTGACCACGCCGGGGTGCTGGCCGCGATCGACCTGGCCGAGTCCGAGACGGGCGGCACCGCCTTCGAAGTCGACGACGCTGACGGTGGCAACTGGGAGATCTACGTCGCCTCGGAGTCGGATGAGATCGAGGTCCTGGTCAGCCCCGACGGCACCGAGGTGCTGGAGAGCGAGCGCGAGGGCAGCCTGGACGACGAGGACCGCGCAGGTCTGGACGCGGCGACCATCACGATCTCCGAGGCCATCGAGATCGCAGCCGAGCACGGCACCGGATCGATCGACGACGTGAAACTCGATGATGAGGACGGCGGCATGTTCGCGTGGGAGGTGACCTTCACCGACGACGTGGAGGTGTACATCAACGTCGCTGATGGCGAGATCCTGCGCGTGGAGGACGACTGAGCGAGGACCTGACCGGCACCGGCCCGAGCGGTGAGGCACCGCACAGGCGGGCGGATCGTGCGATCGGCTCCCGATGCGGTAACCTGGTTCCTTGAGTTCGGCGCGGTCGATCGCTGAGGTTCAGCGGTGGCGTGGTCACACCTCGCAGCGCAGCGCCACTCCAGGCAGGTACGGCACGGCATCCCTACGCCGACGTGCCGGCACATGAAAAGCCCTCACAGACCAGATTGAGATCGCGCGAGCGAACGCACAAGAGAGTCAACACGTGGCAAACATCAAGTCCCAGATCAAGCGCAACCGCACCAACGAGAAGGCGCGGCTGCGCAACAAGGCCGTCAAGTCCGAACTGAAGACGCACGTGCGTCGGGTTCGTCAGGCCATCAGCGACGGCGACAAGAACGCTGCCGGTGACGCGCTGAAGTCCGCGAGCCGGAAGTTGGACAAGGCCGCCAGCAAGGGCGTCATTCACGCCAACCAGGCCGCGAACCGCAAGTCGGCGCTGGCCAAGCAGGTCGCCGCGCTCTGACGCGGCGCCACCAAGCACCAACGAACCACGGCGCCGCCCGGCTCTTCGCCGGCGGCGCCGTTGGCATGCCCTCACCCGGCAACGGGCCCGGCTGACTCCCCCGACCCGGCCGGGGCCAGGTGCAGCCGGCCGCGATCGATGCGCGCCGGAATCATGCGGACCACCGCCGTGACCGGGATCGGGCCGTAGACGTGCGGAAACAACTCCGACGCCGGATCGTCGGGGTCCCCGGGCTCATAGCGCACCGGTGACCCGGCCCGGTCCAGCCCTGCCCGGTCCACTTCCAGCACCAGGAGGTCCCCGCTGACGTCGGCGTACCCGGCCTCGGCCACGCGGGCGAGTTGGTCCGGCGACGAGCAGTGCACGAAGCCGACCTGGTCCAGCGTGGCGCCGCGGGTCGATCGGTCGTACCAGCCCGACTCCTGCGCGGCTTGCCAGTACTCGGGCTCGGCCAGGTGCCAGATCGTCGTCATCGTCCGACCGTATCGGTCGCGTCGGTCTCGGGTCGGTGACCGCCCGGTTCGGCGGCGTCAGCGCTTCATGGCAGGCTTGTGCCGTGGCCCCTCCCCGTCGTCGATCCGCATCCGAAGCACTCACCTGGAAGCAGGCGCCGTTGGCCCCGGTGGTGCTGGTGCGTGGCGCGGAGTCGGTTCTGGCCGACCGGGCCCTGGAGCGCATCGCCGGTCTGGTCCGTGAGCACGCCGCCGCCGGTGGCAGCCCGCAGGTGGAGCAGACTGTGCTGGAGGCGGACACCTACGAGTCCGGGCAACTGGACATGGTGGCCTCACCCTCCTTGTTCGCCGAACCGCGCCACATCGTCGTCACCGCTGTGGAATCGGCCAGCGACGCCTTCATCACCGATGGGCTGGCCTATCTGGACCGAGCCGGTGACCAGGTCGAAGACGTCACCCTGGTGCTGCGGCACGCCAAGGGGAACCGTGGCAAGAAACTGCTGGACGCCGTCGCCGCGCGCTACCCGGTGGTGCAGTGTGATCCGATCAAGCGCGATGCGGACAAGGCCGCCTTCGTGGCCGAGGAGTTCCGTGATGCCGGCCGCCGGGCGACCTCTGCGGCCGTACAGACGTTGGTGGAGGCGGTCGGGTCCGATCTTCGGGAGCTTGCTGCGGCGGCACGTCAACTGATCGCGGACACCGCCGGTTCGATCACGCCGGATGTCGTGGACCGTTACTACGGGGGGCGGGTGGAGGCGACCGGCTTCCGGGTGGCCGATACCGCGATCGCCGGCGATGGCACCGCTGCGGTGACCCTGTTACGCCACGCCCTGTCCACGGGGGTGGACCCGGTGCTGCTGGTGGCCGCGTTGGCGATGAAGGTCCGCACGCTGGCCAAGGTGGCCGCCGGCCGGAGCCGGGGCGCCACCGCGGCGGAACTGGGGCTGGCGCCCTGGCAACTGGACCGGGCCCGCCGGGAGTTGCGCGGCTGGACCCCGGAGGGCCTGGCGACGGCGATCGCGGCTGTCGCCGACGCCGACGCGCAGGTCAAGGGGGCCGGCCGGGATCCCGAGTTCGCCGTCGAGCGGGCCGTCCTGACCGTGGCGCAGGCGCGCCACGGCTGAGCACCGGTCCGGCTCAGCCACGACTTGTCGCAGGGTCACGGTGCGCGACTGCTGACTACCGGCCCCGGGTACGCCACCACAGCGTCGCGGCCAGGAGTCCGGCGCTCACCAGCACCGCACCGCCGGTGCCCTCCGGCCAGGGCAGGGTGGCCAACGGAAGACCCGCCGTGGTGGTCGCCACGGTCGCGATCCATGCGGTGAACCACGCCGCCGCCTGGGCCAGGGATTGCGCCCCGGCGGGCCAGAACGGCTGACAGAGCGTAGCCAGCACCCCCAGCAAGGTGGCCGGGGGCACCGCCGGGGTGGCCAGCACGTTCGCCAGCACCCCGTGGGTGGGCAGTCCGGGTGCGAGGAACAGGATCACCGGGGCGCACACCAATTGCGCAGCGGCCGGCACCGCGGCGGCCATGGCGACCTGGGGCGGGCACACCCCGCCCAGCCTGCGGGCGATCGGGGCTGCCAGGGCGAGCAGCCCGGAGGTGGCCACCACGGACAGGGTGAATCCGAAGTCCCGGGACAGCCAGGGATCCAGGCCGAGAAGCACGATCACGGTGGCCAGCAGCGCCGGGATGCTCGCACGTGGTCGTCCGGTGGCGAGTCCGAGCAGCAGCACCGCGCCCATCGTGCCGGCGCGCAGCACACTGCCGGAGGGGTAGACCAGGGCGACGAAGCCGAGCAGGACTACCCCGCCCACGCCCGCGCGCACCCAGACCGGCGCCCACCACAGGCACAACACCACCGACCCGAGCACGATCGCCACGTGCATGCCGGAGACCGCGGTGATGTGGGTGAGGGACACCGTGCGCAGGTCCTCCCCCAGCACCGGCGGCATCGCCCTGGTGTCCCCCAGAGCGATCCCCGGCACCAGGCCGCGGGCCTGCGGGGCCAGGCCGTCGCTGACCGAGACCAGGCCGCTGCGCAGCCGGTTCACGGCACGGTGATGCCAGGCCGCGGGACCGTGCTGATGGGCGCCGGCGGTCACGACGAGCAGTGCCGCAGCCGAGTCGCCCGCGCCGGTCGGAACCACCCTCGCCCGTACCCACCAGGTGGTGCCCACCGGGACGTCGCGCCACCCGGCGTCGGTGAGCAGCAGCACCGGCAGGTCACGTGCACGTTCGGCATCGTGGAGCACGCCGAACAGGCGTGCGGGCACCCGGTACCGCTCGGACCGCTCCGAGGCCAGGCGTTGTGGCTCGGCGGTCGGTTGCACGATCGCCGTGACCTCCGCGGGATGGCCGGTGATGACGGCGCTGCGCTCGGTGGCCCGGACCGTCGCCACCCCCAGCACCGACCCGGCCACGACGCCGGTGAGTAGGACCGTGGCGGTCACCCGGTCACGTCGTTCCCGGCGGTGCCGACCCGGTCGCGACCGCGACAGCCGCACGCCGCACAGCAGGGACATGAGCAGCAGGAGGCCGGACAGGACGGCACCAGCAAGGGGCTGTTGGCCGAGCACCCACCAGCAGCCGACCCAGGTCACCAGGGCACCGGGCAGCAGCCGCAGGTCGACCGGCGCCCGGTCCATCCACGCCGAGGACGCACTGCTCATCGCTCGCTCACACGATGACCAGGTCCCGCAGGCGCTCCATGGTGGCCGGGCCGATCCCGGACACCGCCCGCAACTCCTCGACGCTGCCGAACGGGCCGTGCTCGTCACGGTGGGCCAGGATGCGTTCGGCCATCGCCGGCCCGATGCCCGGGAGCGTCTGCAACTCGGTCGAGCCGGCCGAGTTCAGGTTCACCACCGCAGCCGCCTCGCCACCACCGTGCTCACCGCTTCCGGCTGGAGCAGGTGGCGCATCACGACCCCCGGCACCCGCACTGACCTCCTCCCCGACCACCGGCACGTACACCTGTTGGCCATCCACCACGGCCGCGGCCAGGTTCAGCGCAGCCAGGTCCGCCTCCGCTGTGGAACCACCGGCCGCGGTGAGCGCATCGTGGACACGGGCCGTGTCGGGCAGCTCGACGATGCCGGGCTCGCGCACGGCGCCGGCCACGTGCACGATGACCACAGCCAACCCCGGGTCTCCGGCGTCCGGGCTCGTCGCGTCGGTCCCGCTCGGCTCGGGTTCCCCGGGAGCCGGGCCGGCGGAGTCTGCCCCGTCGGACGCGGGCCCTCCGGCGCCGACGTCATCGCCCGGCGCCCCTGCGCCCGTCCAGTCCGCCGGCGGCTCCGGCCGGGCCCACTCCGGTTGATGCGCGGGCGCGCTCGGCCGGGTGAGGACGATAGTGACGGTGGCGGCCACGGCGAGCAGCAGAACCACCACTCCGATCCGCACCGACAACAGCACCGGGGTACCCCATCTGTTCCCGCGGGCGCCTTGGGTGCGCGTGGACCAGGCCGTGCGGCCTGGTTGCTCGTCCGGCATTTCAGCGCCGATCTGGCCGGCACCCGCGCCGGCCGGCGCCGCCTCCGGAGGGGCCACCGCCCCGGGCTCGTGCGGCGTCATGGCACCACCAGTGGCGTGCGCGGCCTCCGTCACCAGACGCAGCCGCCGGCTGGCATCGGTCATGGACCGAGGCTAGGACGACCGGCCGGCGCACCATCCACGAGCCCAACGACCCTGTGGACATCACCGATCAGGCCGCGTTCCTGTGGACCTGCCCATTGCTCTGGTCCTGACACCGAACTCCGCGGCCAACAGCGCTCGGCCACCCACCGACACATCACCATCCCGTGAACAGCCACCGCTTGACCGTCTTCCGCAGGCGTTGCTAGCATCCTATTGATATGACCAAGACTCAGTTCAACGTCTACCTGCCGCCGGACCTGGTCCGGGCGGTCAAGCACCGGGCTATCGACGAGGGGTTGAGCCTGTCCGCCCTGGTGGAGCAGGTACTGACCGCCTACGTGCGCACCGAGCAGAGGGAGGAGGACGGATGATCGTCACCCGACCGGTGCGATTCACCGGTTCGATGGCTGCCCACCGACGCCTGTTCGAGGCGCTCGGGGCACAGTGCCTGTCCGATCACGGAGACCGGGCGGTCTACGGTTTCGACCACGGCCGCATCGCCCTCCATACCGCCGATGAGACCTACCCCGCCGGGCTGACCACGATCGGGTTCGAGACCAATGACCTGGACGCCTGTGCCGCCGCCGCGGCCGGCGCAACTCCGCCCGGGGTGAGCATCGCGGTGCAGGCTGCCCCGCATGGCCGGGCCGTCGTCGTCGGCTCCCCCGATGGCACACGTTCACCGTCGATCCGCTCGCACCGCAGCCAGTCCGCGTTGACCCACCGGTGGTGGCCTCGCAGCCGGCGCCGGTCAGCCCGGGACGACGTTGACCAGTTTGGGCGCGCGCACGATCACCTTGCGGACCCCGCGCCCGTCCAAGTGCTGCTGCACCGCCTCGGAGGCCAGCGCTGCGGCCTTCAGGTCCTCCTCGCTGATCTCGGGTGAGACCTGCAACCGATCACGCACCTTACCGGCCACCTGCACCACACAGGTCACCTGCTCCTCCACCAGCAGCGCCTCATCGGCCACCGGGAAGGGGTGGTGGGCCACCGATCCGGTGTGCCCCATGCGCTGCCACAGCTCCTCGGCCAGGTGCGGTGCCACCGGGGCCACCATCAGCACCAACGGTTCCACCGCGGCACGCGGCACCGGGTCCAGGGCGGTCAGGTGGTTGTTCAGCACGATCATCCGCGCGATCGCGGTGTTGGGGCGCATCGCGTCCATCTCGGTGCGGACATCGGCGATGGTGCGGGCCACCAGTCGGCGCGTGGCCTCATCGGGCTCGGCATCGGAGACGGTGACCTCCCCGGTGTGCTCATCCACGATGTTGCGCCACAGCCGCTGCAGGAACCGCTGGGCGCCCACCACGGCGCGGGTCTCCCAGGGGCGGGAGAGGTCCAGCGGCCCCATCGACATCTCATACACCCGGAAGGTGTCCGCGCCGTACTCGGCGTACATCTCATCGGGGCTGACCATGTTCTTCAGGGACTTGCCCATCTTGCCGTACTCGCGCCGCACCGTCTCGCCCTCGTAGGTCCAGTACGTCTCCCCCTGGGCGTCGACGTGTTCGGTGACGTCCTCGGCCGGGACGTACACCCCGCGTGCATCGGTGTAGGCGTAGGCCTGGATGTAGCCCTGGTTGAACAGTTTGTGGAACGGCTCGGCCGAGGACACATGGCCCAGGTCGTACAGCACCTTGTGCCAGAACCGGGCGTACAGCAGGTGCAGGACGGCGTGCTCCACGCCCCCGACGTACAGGTCGGCCCCTCCGGTGGTGCGGCCGCCGTCGGCGCCGGTGCGCGGGCCCATCCAGTAGGCCTCGTTGGCCGGGTCCGCGAAGGCCTCGGTGTTGTCCGGATCCAGGTAGCGCAACTCGTACCAGCACGAACCCGCCCAGTTCGGCATCGTGTTCGTATCGCGCCGGTAGGTGCGCGGCCCATCGCCCAGGTCCAACTCCACCTCGACCCAGTCGGTGGCCCGGCTCAGCGGGGCCTCCGGCTCGGAGTCGGCGTCGTCGTCGGCATAGGTGCGCGGGGAGAAGTCCGGCACCTCCGGCAACTCCACCGGCAGGGCCGATTCGGGCAGATCGATCACCCGCCCGTCGGCGTCGTAGACCACCGGGAACGGCTCGCCCCAGTAGCGCTGCCGGGAGAACAGCCAGTCCCGCAGCCGGTAGGTCGTGGCCGCCGCGCCCATCCCCTGGTTCTGCAGCCAGGCGATGATGGTCTCCTTGGCGGTGGCCACGTCCATGCCGTTCAGGTCGATGCCCTCGGCAGCGGAGTTGATCACCGTCCCCTCCCCCGACCAGGCACCGCCCTCGAAGCCCTCCGGCGCGGTCACCGTGGGAATCACGGGCAGGTCGTAAGCCTCGGCGAACTCGTAGTCGCGCTGGTCCCCCCCGGGGACCGCCATGATCGCCCCGGTGCCGTACCCCATCAGCACGTAGTCGGCGATGAAGACCGGGATCTGGGCACCGTTCACCGGGTTCGTGGCGTACACACCGGTGAACACCCCGGTCTTGACCCGGCCCTCGTCCTGTCGTTCGGCGTCGGTCTTGGCCGCGGCAGCGGCGCGGTACTGCTCGACGGCGGCTGCCGGGGTGGGCGCCCGGCCCGTCCAGGAGTTCCGGGTTCCCTCCGGCCACTGCGCCGGGATCAGGTCCGTCAGCGCCGGGTGCTCCGGGGCCAGCACCATGAAGGTCGCCCCGAACAGGGTGTCGGGCCGGGTGGTGAAGACCTCCACGTGCCCCGACGGCAGCGCGAACCGCACGTTCGCCCCGGTGGAGCGCCCGATCCAGTTGCGTTGCATCGCCTTGATCTTCTCGGGCCAGTCCAGCCGGTCCAGATCATCGATCAACCGGTCGGAGTAGGCGCTGATCCGCATCATCCACTGGCGCAGGTTGCGAGTGAAGACCGGGAAGTTGCCGCGCTCGGAGCGACCCTCGGCGGTGACCTCCTCGTTCGCCAGCACGGTGCCCAGCCCCGGGCACCAGTTCACCGGAACATCATCGACGTAAGCCAGACGGAAGCCGGCCAGCACCTGCTCCTGCTCGGCCGGGCTCATCCGGTTCCAGTCCCCGCCCCCCGGGGTTGCCCGGCTCCCGTCGGCGAACTGGGCGCGCAGCTCCTCGATCGGGCGGGCCGCACCCTTGGTGCCGTCGGGGTTGGTGGCTCCGGCGTCGAACCAGGAGTTGAAGATCTGCAGGAAGATCCACTGGGTCCAGCGCACATAGCCCGGGTCGGTGGTGGCGAAGGTACGGCGGGGGTCGTGCCCCAGGCCCAGGCGCCGCAACTGGCGGCCCATGGTGGCGATGTTCTCCTCGGTGGTGATCCGGGGGTGCTGGCCGGTCTGGACCGCGTACTGCTCCGCGGGCAGGCCGAAGGCATCGTAGGCCAGGGCGTGCAGGACGTTGTCCCCGTTCATCCGCCGGTAGCGCGCCAGTACATCGGTGGCGATATATCCCAGCGGGTGACCCACGTGCAGGCCCTTGCCCGAGGGGTAGGGGAACATGTCCAGCACGTAGAACTTCTCGGCCGGGACCGGCTCACCGGTGGCCAGGGCGCCGGTGGGGTTGGGCGCCTGGAAGGTGCCCTCGCGCTCCCAGTAGTCCTGCCAGCGGTTCTCGATGGCATCGGCCAGCGCGGCGGTGTACCGGTGCGGCGGCACCTCATCGGCGCTGGGAGGGGGTTGGGTGTGCGTCTGCGACATCGGTGATTCCTTGTCGGGGCCGCCGTGGGCGGCATCGGGGGCTGACATGAAACGACCTCCCGAGCATGGGAGGTCGGCCGCGCTGATGCGGCGCCATCGGAGGCGCCCGCTGAAGTCAGCGCGGCTGGGTAAGCAACTCCGTACCGAACATGGCCATCAGTCTAACGCAGCGCGCACCCGCACCGATAGGCAGGCTCAGCCCGCCGGGGGCGGGCCGCGCGCGGGACTACTCCTCGGCCTCCAAGTAGGAGCCACTGGCGGCGGCCTCCTGGATCGCGTCGGCGAGCCTGGCCAGTTCGGCCTGATCTGACTCGGACAGGACCGAATCGACGATCTCGGCGATATGGCGCACGTGCCGCCGACCGATGTCGGCCTGCAGGGCGGCACCGGCCTCGGTGAGCACCACGAGCACCTCGCGGCCGTCCGACGGCGACTCCTCCCGCCGGACGTACCCGGCGGACTGCAGCCGGCCCACCATCCGGGACAGACTGGGTTGGGAGATCAGCAGGTTCGCGTTGAGTTCCCACTGCCGGGCCCGCCCACCCAACCTGGCCAGGTTGAACAGCACGTCGTACTCCCGGGAGCGCAGTGGCTGGAAGTCCTTGGACTCCTCGAATCGCTGCATCATGCTCACCTGAGCACGAAAGAGGGCCTCCCACGCCGCTGCAGCAGTGCGGATACTCATCGTCACCACCCTCCCTTCATGAGGCGATCGTCATCGCATCACCGACCAGACGTAGGCGCGGACCCTCCCGTGCTGTTGAGTGCCACCCATCATAACAAAGTATATGCGTATGTATTTATACTCTGAACGTCTATCCGGCCGATCGAATGCCTATCTCATCCCGCCGTCCCCATCCGCGGGAACGGGACCGCCGTGGCGCACCGGTAGGCTCGCCGGCTATGACGCGTTACGTAGTGATCGGCGCCGGAGCCGTTGGTGGGACGATCGCAGGACGGCTGGCCCATCGCGGGCACCAGGTGGTGCTGGTGGCCCGGGGTGAGCATCTGGCGGCCCTGCGCCGGGACGGGTTGCGGCTGCGCACCCCGGACCTGGATACCCGCCTAGCGGTCACCGCGATCGGTGGGCCCGAGGACATCGAGTTGCGTCCCGATGACGTGCTGGTGCTGTCCACCAAGACGCACCAGGCGTTGGCTGCGCTGTCCCACTGGGCCGATGCCCCGGTCCGTGACGGCGGGCACACGGCCCCGGCGGGTATGCGACTGCCGATCCTGACCGCCCTGAACGGGGTGAGCAGCGAACGGATGGCGCTGCGGTACTTCGAACGGGTTTTCGGCGTGTGCGTCTGGCTGCCCGCGGTGCACCTGCATCCGGGCGAGGTCATCGCCCGCGGCACCCCGCAGTCGGGGATCCTGCACATCTCCCGATACCCGGCCAGCAGGTCCGAGCCCGCCGACCGCGCCCTGCTGGAGCAGGTCCGCACGCACTGGAGCGAATCGGGCCTGGGGGTGGAACTGCCCGCGGACGTGATGCCGTGGAAGTACCACAAACTCCTGTCCAACATCGGCAACGCTTTCCAGGCCGTGCTGGGCCCGGCGGCCGATGGTGGCGATCTCATCGACGCGGCCCGGGCCGAGGCCCGCGCCGTGCTCGCGGGCGCGGGCATCGAGGTGGCGTCCGACGACGACGAGACAGCCGTGCGGCAGGCCTCCTTCGGCGTGGGTGAGGTGCCCGGCACCCACCCCGATCAACTGGGCGGGTCCTCCTGGCAGTCACTGGCCCGGGGCACCGGCTCGATCGAGACCGACTACCTCAACGGGCAGATCGCGCTGATCGCCCGCGAGCACGGGCTCGCCGCGCCCTTGAACACCACCATCGCGGCGCTGGCTCGCCAGGCCGCACGGACGGGCACCCGGCCGGGAGCGATCAGCGCCACCGACCTGGCAGCCGAACTGGGACTGGACGCGCTGGCCAGTTGAGCCACGCGGGCATGGGGCTACCGAGGCGCTAGGCCACCAGCCCCTGCAGGTACTGCACCCGCTCGACCACCACGTTCACCAACTCGGCGTCCTGGCCGAGACCGGCCCGCAGGGTGTTGAGCACCCCGATCGCGGCCTCGGTCAGGTCCTCGGCTCCGGCGGCCTCCTGGGCCGGGCCGGCACCGGCGTCCTGCACCGGTGCGCCCTGCCCGCGCAGGTGCAGCACCCACCCGGCCAACGTCGTCGCCGCTCCGGCGGGCAGCCGTCCCGCCGCACGCTCGGCCAGCGCGGTGGGCAGCGTACGCACGGGCAGTTTCTGTGAGCCGTCGTAGGCGATCTGGGCCAGGTGGTGACGCACACCGGTGTTGCCGTAGCGATCCAGCAGGTCCTGGCGGTACTGGCCCACCAGATCATCGGAGAGCCCGAGGTTGCGCTGCGCCTCGTCCCAGAACGTGTTCACCCACTCCAGGCAACGCGCGTCCGCGATCGCCTCATCGATGGTCCGATGCCCCAGCAGCGGGGCGGTATAGGCCAGCAGTGAGTGCGAACCGTTCAGCAACCACAGTTTGCGGCGCTCGTGCGGTGCCACGTCCGGGGCCAACTGCACTCCGGCGGCCTCCCAGGTGGGTCGCCCGGCCGGGAAGGTCCCGGAGACCACCCACTCACTGAACGGCTCGGTCGGAACCGGGCTGACGTCGTCGTACCCCTGTTCCCGCGCGACCAGCGCCATGTCCTCATCGGTGGTGGCCGGCGTGATCCGGTCCACCATCGAGGTGGCGAAGTCCACGTTCCGCTCGATCCAGTCCAGCGCCTCGGGCGCGGCGATGCGAGCCAGGTCGGTGACGATGCGGCGGGTCACGTCACCGTTATCGGGCAGGTTGTCACAGGACAGCAGCGTGATCGGGCCGGCTTCGGCCGAGCGGCGGGCCAGCAGGCCGGCGAGCAACCGCCCGGGCAGGGTCTGCACGGGCCGGCCGCTGGCGAGGGCCTCCACGTCGGCGGTGACCTCCGCGCGGCCGGTGTCCAGGCCACCGTCCCCGTTACGCAGGTAGGCGTGCTCGGTGAGCGTCATGGTCACGATCGCCACCTCGGCCCGGCGCAGGTAGCCCAGGAACGCCTCGTGCTCATCGGAGGCGTGGACCGCCACGATGGAGCGGACCACGTCGAAGGTGTCGCCCCCGGAGTCCCGGGTGATCAGGGTGTACAGCCCGTCCTGTGGGGCCAGGGCACGCGCCATCTCGGGGCGCCGGCCGGTGAAGGCCGCGATTCCCCAGTCATGCGCGTCGGGGGCCTTGTGGGTGTGCCAGGCCTGATGGGCGCGGTGGAAGTTACCCAGTCCCAGGTGCACGATCCGGACCGGCGCACTGGGTGCGTCCAGCAGGGCGCGGGTGAGCCGCGGGGTTGCCTCGTTCACAGTTTGAAGATCCTCGTCGGGTTGTCGACGACCAACTCGGTGATCGTCTCGTGGGCCTCGTCCAAAGCCAGGCGGTGTTGGGCTACCAGTCCGGCCAGGTACCCCGCGTCCAGGCGGCGGGACATGTCGTGCCGGGCCGGGATGGAGCAGAATGCGCGCGTGTCGTCGATGAAGCCGGAGACCCGGGAGAACCCGGCGGTCTCGGTGACGGCGCTGCGGAAACGCTGGATCGCCTCCGGGGCGTCGATGAACCACCAGGGCACGCCCACGTAGACCGAGGGGTAGAACCCGGCCAGCGGGGCGAGTTCGCGCGAGAAGACGGTCTCATCGATGGTGAACAGCACCAGGTTCAGGTTCGGATGGGTGCCGTAGGCGTTCAGCAGCGGACGCAGGGAGTCGGTGAACTCCATCGCGATAGGGATGTCACAGCCAACATCGGCCCCGTAGGTCTCGAAGGTCGGGGTGTGATGGTTGCGGCGGACACCGGGGTGCAGCGTCATCACCAGGCCGTCGTCGCAGGCCATCCGCGCCATCTCCGAGGTCATGTGCCACCGGAAGGCACGCGCGTCCTCATCGCTGACCTGCCCGGCGCGGGCGGCGGCGTAGATCCGGCTCACCTCGGCTTCGGGCAGGATCGCGGTGCCGGCGTCCAGGTGCCCATGGTCGGAGGAGACCGCTCCGTGGGCCTTGAAGTGGGCTCGGCGGTTCTCCAACGCCTCGATGTAGCCGGCATAGTCGCCGGTATCGATCCCGCTTGCCCGGGCCAGCGCGTCGATGCTGTCGTTCCAGGTGGCCAGCGAGGGGTCCAGGTACTTGTCCGGCCGGAAGGTGGGGATCACACGGCCGCTGAACCCGGGATCGTCGGCCAGCGCGCGGTGCGCACCGAGGTCATCGCAGGGGTCGTCGGTAGTGGCCAGTACCGAGATGTTGAACGCATCGAAGAGTGCCCGGGGACGGAAGGCATCGGTGGCGAGTTTGGCCGCGATCTGGTCATAGATCGCATCGGCGGTCTCGGCGCTGGGGCGCTGGGTGATGCCGAAGATCCCGATCAGCTCTTCCTCGAGCCAGTAGCGCACCGGGGTGCCGCGGTAGGCCGGCCAGTGCGAGCAGAAGGCCCGGAAGGCCGCCCGGGCATCCTGCTCCGACAACGGCCCGCGGCCCACACCGAGATCGGCCAGCGACACACCACGGGCGTGCAGCATCCGGTTGATGTAGTGGTCCGGGGTGATCAGCAGCGAGGTGGGGTCGGAGAAGGGGGTGTCCTCGCTCAACCACTGCGGAGGCACGTGACCGTGCGGGGAGATGATCGGGGCGCCGGCGACCGACTCGTACAGTTCCCGGGCGATCTGGCGGACTCCGGCGTCAGCGGGGAGGAGCCGGTCTGGATGCAGTTCCATGGCAGGGGCACTCATGCGTGCCATGCTGCTGGGCCGAGCGATGGATGGCAACCCGTTGCCACCTATTGCCACCACCTGTTGCCACCACCTGTTGCCACCACCTGTTCCACCATCGGCGATCACGACGCCGCAATGCCCGGGGCCGGCCGGAACACGACGCATTGACAGCCCTACGCGGACCTGACTACTGTGTGAACATCGTAATGTAAACGTTTCCGCACCGATGCGGATGCCCAGGAAACCGGTCGGCTCGCGTCGCGTCGCGGCCACGTATCACCACGCCTCGAGTGGACGGCGCCGTCGTCGTCCACCCCGCTCGCCGGCCACACCGAACTCAACGAGGAGACCGATGAGAACCCCGATCCGCTCGGCCATCGCCACGGTGGCTGCCACCGCACTGGCGGTGACCGGCCTTGCCCTCGGCGCATCGGCCAACACCGATCCCGCGCCCACCCAGTCCGATGACTTCGTGTTGAACGCCTCCGACATGGAACCCGGCTCCTTCGAGGAGAACCTCCCCGTCGGTGACTTCACCGTGACCGCCGCCCCGGGGTCCAACGTGCAGGTCACCGCGCACGCGCGCACCGGGGCAGGCGGGCACGAGTTCACCCAGCGGCTCGAACTGCGCGGCGGAGGTAGTGCACAGGCCCGCTCGGTGCATTTCGAGGTGGCCGAGGAGTCCACCCTGATCGTGCACGCCCTGTCCGGTTCCGCCAGCGCCGACCGCACCCTGGCCCTGCACCGCTTAGACGGCGCGGGGGACGCAGTGGTTGCCCAGGTACCCGCTTACGGAGACCCGGGGGCGCAGATCCCGGCCGCCGCCGTCGTCGTCCCGGACGCGGGTTCCTACTACCTGGCCTCCACCGGATCGGGCATCAATGTCTACCGGATGCAGGTGCTCGAGGGCGAGCTGCCCGAACGCCTCCCCTGGGCCGAGGTGGCCGACCCGGTGATCACCGACGTCGGCCCGGATACCGACGACCCGACGCACTTGGTGATCTCCTTCGACGGCGAGGTGGGCATAGACGGCGCTGACGTTGCCACTGCGAGGCTGAGCGAGGCCGGCGGAACGGTGGTGGCGCAGGAGATGAGCGCCACCGAGGGGGCGAGCGGGCAGATCGCGCTGACCCCGCCGGCGTCGGGCACCTTCACCGCAGAGGTGGTGCTGTCCCGGGACGGAGAGGAGGACAAGGTTTCGGAGCCGGTCACGGCACCGGAGTTCGTGCTGCCGCTGGGTACCGCGCAGGTCCACTCGGCGCTGACTACCGACATCACCGATGGCCTTGCCACGGTGACCGTGGAGTGGGCTCCGGTGGCGGAGGCCGAGCATTACGACGTGGCCTACCGGGCCAGTGGTGAGACCGACTTCACCGAGACGTCCGCCGGCCTCACCGAACCGGAGGCCGAGATCCCCGGCCTGACACCCGGGGCAGCCTACGAGGTGCAGGTGAGGACCGTCCGCGGCGATGACTCCACCGTCTCCGACCCCTACGAGGTGACGGTGGCTGACGTCGTCGAGCGCTGGTTGACCGCGCACGCCGGGGTCGGCTCCGGTGGTGAGGCGATCGTGGCCGAGGACGGCTCGGTGTTCTTCGACGCCATCGGCAACAACGGCAAGATCGCCGACTCCGAGGACGGGTTCTGGTACCACTACACCGAAGTCGACCCGGCGACGGAGAACTTCACCCTGAGCGTCACCTTCACCGTCGAGGCCGCCGAGGGCAAGGACAACCAGTCCGGATTCGGCATCATCGCCATCGACGACTTCGTCCCGAACAACCCCTCGGCCCGGTATTTCAACTCCGCCGGGACCATGGCGGCGAAGTACAACGACATCGTCGGCGGCTCGGTGCAGTCCCGCTACGGCCTCTCCGGCGGGAAGTTCGTGACCGGCTACACCGACGGTCCCTCCGTGGCCTCGGCGGACCGGGACATGACCGCCTCGGAGCCCTTCGACTGGGACTTCCGGGAGGCCATGACCGAGGGCAGCAACGTCAATCCGCCGAAGTTCATCACCGGGGACACCTTCGAGTACACCCTGCGCTACTCCAACACCGGCTTCCATGCCAGCGCCACGTTCGTGGGCAACCCCGAGACCGACGAACCCGCGCAGGAGTACGAGGAGATCATCTACTACGACCGTGACCTGGTCCTGACCCAGTCCGAGGACTCCTTCTACGTGGGGGTGTTCGGCACCCGTGGGATCCAGGTGAGGGCCAGCGACATCGAACTCACCACGATCCACCCCGACGACGATGAGGACCCGCTGGAGCGGCCGATCGAGTACATCACGCCGTCGCTGAACGTCGATGGCACCCGCACCACTCCGCACCACCAGGTGGCGGTGCCCGTGACGGCGAACGTGGCCGGCGAGGTGGTCATCACCGATGCCGCGGGCGCGCCGGTGACCGAGGTGACCGAGGTGGCACCGGGGCAGCGCGAGATACTGGAACTGGACCTGGCCGCCGGTGTGAACGACTTCGTCGCACACCTCACCCCGGCCGCCGAGCAGCCACAGTTGGCCGAGTACGAGGAGTTGAGTTCCTACGACCGTCTCGATGTGGACCTGCGGTTCACCGTGGCCTCCTACGGCGAGCCCGGTCAGGCGATCCACGTGGCCCCGAACGGTTCCGCACAGGGCACCGGGAGCCCCGCTGACCCGCTGGACATCCACACCGCGGTCGGCTTCGCCCAGCCCGGTCAGCAGATCGTGCTGGCCGAGGGCACCTACACCCCGGACCGTGCAATCGTGATCGACCGGGGAAACAACGGCACGGCCGGCGCTCCGATCACCCTGATGTCCCAGCCCGGGGCCCGGGCGGTGCTGGACCTGTCCGAGTCACCCTCGGGAGGGATCAACCTGCGCGGGGACCATTGGCACCTGTACAACCTGGAGATCACCGGTTCGCAGGGGTACCAGAAGCCGCTGCTGATCTCGGGTCACCACAACGTCATCGAGCGGATCGAGTCACATCACAACGGAGATACCGGGGTCCAGATCTCGGGGAGTTCGGTGGAGTCGCCGCAACTGTGGCCCTCGCACAACCTGGTGCTCTCGAGCGTCTCGCACAACAACGTCGACCCGCTGGCCAACGATGCCGACGGGTTCGCCGCGAAACTGACCGTGGGTGAGGGCAACGTGTTCCGGTACAACATCGCCTATCACAACATCGATGACGGCTGGGATCTGTATGCCCGTTCCACCACTGGCTCGATCGGGGTGGTGACCATCGAGGACTCGGTCACTTTCAACAACGGGTGGCTGGAGAACGACGACGAGATCGCCCTGGTGGGCGAAGGGAACGGGTTCAAACTGGGCGGAGAGTCCATGCCCGGCGCGCACGTGCTGCGCAACTCGATCTCCTACAACAACCTGGCCAAGGGCATCACGTCCAACTCCGGGCCGGATCCACGGGTGGCCGATGTGACGAGTTACTACAACGGGCACGTGGTGGACTCCCTGGGCCGGATGAATGTCCAACTCACCACCAACACGGCATCGCAGACCGACTTCGAGGCCACCGGGGTGCTGTCCTACCGGGGTCAGCAGGTCGATGACATCGTGCTGGTGAACCAGGAGGACACACTGCGGCCGGATCCGAGCAACTACTTCGACGGTCGCAACGTCGACGGTACGGCGGTGGACGAAAGTTGGTTCGTGAGCCTTGACTTCGATGCTGTCCGCCCGCAGATCGCCGCGGATGGCAGTATCGACATGGGCGGGCTGCTGGAGTTGACCGACGCCGCACCGGCCGACACCGGCGCGCGTCTGGGCCCGAACCCGGACCCGACGGTGATCGAACTGCTGCCCCCGGTGGGTGAGGACGACGGCGGGATCCCGGTGGAGCAGGTGCGCGAGTTGCGGTCGCGCACCCAGTCCTACGTGGATGAGGGCCAGATCGCCGGGCCGATCGCTCACCAGTTGACGAATGCGCTCGACCAGGCGCTGCGCCACCTGGAGGCGGACCGGACCAACCCGGCCACCTCCGCCCTGGACCGGTTCGTGCGGCATCTGGAGAACCCCAAGCGGCCTGACACCCTGACCGAGCAGGCGCAGTCTGATCTGCTGGAACGGGTCGGCGCGGTGCTGGCGGAACTCGAGTAGCGAGCAGGTCGCCCCGGCCGGGTCGGTCCGGTCGGGGTTGGTTCGGTCGGGGTTGGTTCGGTCGGGGCCGGTCTGGCCGGCTTCGCCGACCCGATCATGCAGGCAACTCCGGCCGGGTTGGACCGATCCGAGGTCAACCCGCGGGGTCAGCCGACCAGGCGGGTGGTGCGGGTCTGCAGATCCAATACCGGGGAGGTCGAGGCCGTGACGCCAAGACCGTCGATGTCGATCCAGGCCCCATCACCCACCCGGAATGAGCCGGACCAGTATGTGATCAACGTGATCTGGTACTCTCCCGCGGCCTCATAGGCATGCTCGATCGTCTGATCCGGGTACCCCGCCCCGGGATCAGTCGTGTTCAACACCGCCGAGCCGTCCCCGAAGTCCCACGAATACGACACCGGCTCCGCCCGGATCTGCACCGGTAGCCCCAGCAGCACCACCGAGAACTCCTGCACCACCGGCTCGGTACGGGCAATCACCGGCAGATTCACCAGGTGCCAGTCCTGATCGGGTTCCAGGATCAACGGCGCCGGGGCGATTCGCACCCGCGCATACTCCCGCACCGCCGTGACCAGCTGCGTCGCGGTCACCACGAAGTCCGGTTCACCCTCACCGTCCTCAGCCCCGTCAGCCTCGTCGACCCCGTCGACCACGGGCCACACGATCGTGACCTCCCCCGTGCTGGGGTCGTAACACGTGCGCACCTCCGTCACCCCACAATCGGGCACATCACCGAACTCCGGCCACGCCACCTGCTCCACCATCGGCCCCGAGCCGACCGGTGGTGTATGCGGTGCCGTGGCCGGTTGCGATCGATCGGTGACGTCGATGGCCGAAGGATTTAGAAGTCCCGACTGCTCCAGGAGCATCTCGAGGATGTACTCATCACCCACGCTCCGCGATGACGACGACCGCCGGCCATCACCGCTTGACTCCATTTCATCTGTGATCGCTCCGGCACTGGCGACTGGCATCGCTACGAGAGCAAGAAGAACCGAGGCCGTGAGGAACCGGCTCACTCGACTGCCTCGACTTCGCTACCTGTCACCTTCCAACCGTCGGCAGAATATTCGAGTAAGACCCACGACCGAACTGTCTCTGGAGGAAACTCCTCAACAAGTTCACCGTCGGAGTCGTAGTCCTGGAATCCAGGATCTTCGCTGACCACAGCGACCGCGAAGTCAGCGGAATCTTCGGGCCACACTTGACTCCTGACGTCGAGGACGTTGGCAGGAGATGTCACGACGTATCCACCGGACCCATAGATTTCGGCGACGCTCTCGCGGACACCCGAACAGAAGCCGCAAGCGTCAGCCGACAACCTGTCCCATGCTTCGAAGTCACCGGTGGCGTGGATGTAGGAATACAACTCCACGAAATACACCGCCGCGGCTTCCGCACCGGCCTGACCCTCATCGTCGATGTCCGGACCGGGCTCGGGGTGGGGATAATCCTGGGGTCCCGGCTCGTCATCACCGGGCTCGGAGTCGGTTTCCTCCGGATCCGGCGTCGCCGGCTCCTCGGGTTGCGTGGTCGTCGGCTCCGGGTCCGGCTCTGGCTCGGCGTTCGCACCGTCACACCCGACCAATCCCGCGCCGGCAAGAACCGCACCTGCCACCACCGCTACGGCGCGCCACCACCGTCGTCGGCCCCTTGGGCCCGACCCGCGGCCCCATCCGCGACCCCACCCGTGGCTTCGCCCATCGCCGGGCAGCCCTGATTCCACCCCGCTACTGTGCGTGTGCCCCCTGGCCATACCGGACACAGTTCCACAACCACGCCTACTCGACCAGCCCTCGAGCGCAATCTGTGGACAACCAGCACAACCACGGTTGCGACGCCCGAAGAGCCAGTCTCACCGCCCCGGCACCGCGCAGGAGTCGCGTTGCACCAGCCTGGTCGGTACCACCACCGGCTCGGACCGCGTCGAGGTCGCCCCCCGCGCCAGCGCGATCACATTGGTGGCCGCGGTCACGCCCACCTCATGCATCGGTGCCGCCACGGTGGTGAGTTCGGGCGTGATGAGTTCGGCGGAGGAGGTGTTGTCGAACCCCACCACGCTGACGTCGTCGGGAATCCTCCCACCGGATTTGCTCACCGCTCGGATGAACCCGATCGCCAGCAGATCGTTGTAGGCCACCACCGCGGTGCCTGCCGATCCCGCCCGCGACGCCTCCCACCAACTCATCCCCGCGCGCACTCCCCCGGCCACGGTGGGCCGGTAGGGCCCGGACCGGCGGATCCGCATCCCCAACTGCACGCCGGCCTCGCGCAGCGCGTGCCAGCGCATCCCATCCGGCCAGGACGCCTCCGGACCGGACAGATAGGTCACCTCCGTATGACCCAGGCGGTGCAGGTACTCGGCCGAGGCGTGTGCCCCGCGGGCCAGGTCCACCACCACACTCGGCACCCCGGTCACGTCACGGTTCACCATCACGATCGGGGTGACCTTCGCGATCTGGCGGATCCCGGCGTCGGACATCCGCGCCCCGGCCAGTACGATCCCGTCCGCGCTCGCGGCCATCGCCTCGAGGATCTCGCGTTCACGCTCGGGCGATTCCTGGGACTCGGCGAGCATCATCGTGTAACCCGCCTCCCGCGCCGCCGAGCCGGCCCCGCGCACCAGGTCGAAGAACCCTGGGTTGGTCACGTCCGCCAGCACCACCGCGAGCATCATCGTGCGGGTGGTGGACAGCGCCCGTGCCTGCGGGTTCGCCCGGTACCCCAACTCGGCGGCGATCGTGCGGATGCGCTCCGCGGTCTCGGCATTGACCCGGCCCGGTCGGGAGAACGCCCGCGACACCGTCGACGGCGCCACGCCCGCGGCCTCGGCCACGTCGTAGATCGTCGTCGACCGTCGTCCGCCGGTCCTGTGCACGATCACCGAGCCTACGATCCCGACGACCATGATGGCAACCGTTTGCCACGTGCACCCGTTGGCAGCCGGTAGGCTGCCAACGGCACGACAGGAATACTCGACCAACCCCATCGCGGGAGCCCATCGCCTTATGTGGACCTTGTCTGGATTCGCCGACGAGATCGATTCCGACTTCACCCGGCAGTGCACGGTCGCCCGAGAACTCGGGCTGAACTTCATCGAGATCCGCAGTGCCTGGGACACCGGCGTCCTGGACCTGACCGACGATCAACTGCGCCAGGCCCGCGACATCCTCACCGACCACAGCCTCGGGGTCTCGGCGATCGGCTCGCCGATCGGGAAGATCTTCATCGACGACGACTTCCCCCCGCACCTGGACCGGATGCACCGAGCGATCGAGGTCGCCCACCACTTCCGGGCCCCCTACATCCGCATCTTCTCCTTCTTCCAGCGCCCCGAGATCGACCCAGACGAAGCCCGCGACGAGGTCATCCGCCGCCTGCGCGCCCTGGTCGAACTCGCCGAGCCCGCGGGGGTGACCCTGCTGCACGAGAACGAGAAAGAGATCTACGGTGACATCCCCGAGCGTTGCCTGGACCTGGTCACCACCGTGGATTCCCATCGATTCCGGCTCGCCTGGGACGCGGCAAACTTCGTCCAGGCAGGCGTACGTCCGCACACCGACGGGTACGCACAACTGCGACCGCATCTGGAGTACGTGCAGATCAAGGACGCCCGCGCCTCCGACGGCGTGGTGGTACCCGCCGGAGAGGGCGACGGGGAGGTCCTGGAGACCATCCGTTCCCTACGGGCCCATGACTTCGAGGGATTCTTCTCCCTCGAGCCCCACCTGGAGTCACACACCACCTCGGCGGACGTCACCGGCGCGGATCTGTTCCGGACCGCGTGGAAGGCGTTCACCGATCTCCTCGAGCAAGAGTCCATCCCCTACGCCTGACCTCCGGGTCCCAGGCCACAACCAGGAAAGAGCACTATGACCAGCACTGAGGCCTCCGCCCGCATCGGCGTTATCGGCATGGCTGTGATGGGCAGCAACCTCGCGCGCAACATCGCCCGTCGCGGCCACGTTGTCGCGGTCTTCAACCGCAGCCCCGGACGCACCCACGACCTGATCGACAACCACGGCCACGAGGGCACCTTCGTGCCCGCCACCGAGTTGGCTGACTTCGTCGCCAGCCTGGAGCGTCCGCGCCGGATCATCCTCATGGTGATGGCCGGCGGCCCGACCGATGCCACCATCGACTCCCTCATCCCGCTGCTGGAAGAGGGCGACATCGTGGTCGACGGCGGCAACGCCCACTACGAGGACACCCGGCGCCGGGAAGCGGCCCTGCGCGAGCACAAGTTGCACTTCGTCGGGGCCGGGATCTCCGGTGGTGAGGAGGGTGCCCTGGAGGGCCCCTCGATCATGCCGGGCGGCTCCCCGGAGGCCTACGAGGCCCTGGGTCCGATCCTGGAGGACATCGCCGCGGTCTACGACGGTGAACCGTGCTGCACCTACATCGGCCCGGACGGGTCGGGGCACTTCGTCAAGATGGTGCACAACGGCATCGAGTACGCCGACATGCAGTTCATCTCCGAGGCCTACGACATCCTGCGCGTGGCAGGGCTGTCCAACGCCGAGATCGCCGAGGTGTTCCGCACCTGGAACTCCGGCGACCTGGACTCCTACCTGGTGGAGATCACCGCCGAGGTGCTGGACCAGATCGATGCCCGCACCGGACAGGGGCTGGTGGACGTGATCGCTGACTCCGCCGGCCAGAAGGGAACCGGACGCTGGACGGTTCAGATCGCCCTCGAACTCGGTGTGCCGGTGAACACGATCGCCGAGTCGGTCTTCGCCCGCTCCGTCTCCGGGCACTCCGACCTGCGTGCCGCCGCCGGGGAGTCCCTGGCCGGGCCCACCGGCGGGATCGATGTGAGTGACCGGGCCACGTTCGTGGAGTCGGTGCGGCAGGCGCTGTGGTCGGCCAAAGTGATCGCCTACGCCCAGGGCCTGGACCTGATCCGCTCGGCGTCGTTGCAGTACGACTGGAACGTGGACGTGGCCGAGGTGGCCAAGATCTGGCGCGCCGGATGCATCATCCGGGCCCGGCTGCTGGAACGGATCCGGTCTGAGTACGCGGGCCAGAACCTGCCCACGCTGCTGGCCGCACCGAGTATCAACGCCGGTCTGGCCGAGGCCCAGGACGGCTGGCGCTCGGTGGTGGCCAAGGCCGGGACGGCCGGAGTGCCGATCCCCGGGTTCGCCTCAGCGCTGGCCTACTACGACTCCGCCCGTGCCTCCCGCCTGCCCGCATCGCTGGTGCAGGGGCTGCGCGACTACTTCGGCGCCCACACCTACGAGCGCATCGACGATGAGGGCACCTACCACACCGACTGGTCCGGTGACCGCGCCGAGCAGCGGATGTCCTGAGCACCTCGGCGTGCCCGGCCGGCAGATAGCCGACGACGACGCAGCGCACCCGGGTTCGGGTGCGCTGCGTCGCGTAGCGGCCAGGTGCAGCGACGAGGACCCCACCGGGCCCTGGCCGGCCGCTCGATCACCAGCCCGGCCGCTCGGTCACCGGCACGGCCGCTCGGGTCCCCTCCGGCCCGGATGCGGGCAGGGCAGGGCAGGGCAGGGCAGGTGAGGGTACGCACACACAATCCCCACCATGCGTGCGGTGCACGCGGACGTTTGTGTAGCATGTCTGCTCAGTCGGGCCGAACCGGCCCGCCGCCGCATCCGAGGAATGGAGATCATGGGCGCCACCGGCGACTCTGACAGTACCGACGTCACATCCGCATCGAGCGAGACCGCAGATCCCGACGCGGACCCTGACAGTACCGAGGGGCATAGCCCCTCCCTGACCTTCCCGGACGTGCCGTAGATGGACGTCCTCCTCATTCTCCTGGCGCTGGTCCTGATCGCCTGCGGCGCCGGGTTCGTGGCCGCGGAATTCGCGCTCATCACCGTTCCCCGATCGACCGTGGAGAAGCAAGCCGCCGCCGGCGATCGCCGCGCCAAGGGTGTACTCGCGGCACTTCGGACCCTGTCCACCCAACTCTCCGGCGCCCAACTGGGCATCACCGTGACCAACCTGCTACTGGGGTGGGTCTCCGAGCCTGCGATCGGCCGGTTGCTCCAGCCGGTGCTGGAGGACGCGGGCATCGACCCCTCCCGGGCACGACCACTCTCCCTGACCCTGGCGCTGGTCCTGGCCACCGGGACCACGATGATCTTCGGTGAACTGGTACCGAAGAACCTGGCTATCGCCCGCCCGCTGCAGACCGCCCGGTTCATCGCCGGCTTCCAGCGGGTGTGGACCACGATCAACGCCTGGCCGATCCGGTTCTTCAACGGCACCGCGAACAGGATCGTGCGCCTGCTGGGCATGGAACCCCAGGAGGAACTCGCCTCCGCACGCAGCGCCGAGGAACTGTCTGCGCTGGTGCGCCACTCCGCCCGCTCGGGCACCCTGGCCGAGCACACCGCGGAACTGGTGGCGCGCTCCCTGGAGTTCGGCGACCTTCGCGCCAGCGACGCGATGAAACCCCGGTCCCAGATCGTCAGCCTCAGCCCCGACGACACCCTGGCGGACCTCGTCAACGCCGTCAAGACCAGCGGCTACTCCCGCTTCCCGGTGCTGCAGACCATCCAGGACAACGGGCACACCCAGACCCGGGTGGACGGGTTGGTGCACGTGCGCGGGACCCTCAAGGTGCCGTTCGAACAGCGTGCCACCACCCCGGTCAGCGCCATCCTGACCGAGGCCACCCTGGTCCCGGAATCCCTCGAACTCGACCAACTGATGGACGATCTACGCTCCGGTGGTCTGCAGATGGCCCTGGTGATCGATGAGTTCGGCGACCTGGATGGGCTCGTGACCCTGGAGGACCTGGTCGAGGAGATCGTCGGTGAGGTCCGCGACGAGCACGACGCCGACGAGTCCGACCCGGTGCACAGCCCGGACGGTTCGTGGGACCTGTCCGGGTTGTTGCGGGTGGATGAGGCCAGCGAGGTGATCGGCATCGAACTACCCGAGGACGAGGCATACGACACCCTCGGCGGCCTGATCGCCGATCTGCTCGACCGGCTCGCCGAGGCCGGGGACGAAGTCACCTTCGCCAGTGCCGAGACACCCGGTCAGCAGCGGGTGCTGATCGCGATGACCGTGCTGCAGATGGACGGCCACCGGGTGGACCGGCTGCGCCTGCGCACTCTGGGTCCCTACGAGCCGCCCGAGCCCGAAGGCGATGGGGAGCCGAGCCACGCAGACGAGGACGAGGGGACACGGTCATGAGCGGAGGCTGGGCCATCGCCATCACGGCGTTCCTGTTGTTGTTCAATGCCTTCTTCGTCGGCGCCGAGTTCGCCCTGGTGGCCGCCCGGCGGACCAAGGTCGAACCCATGGTGGAGGCCGGTAACCGGCGCGCCAAGATCACCCTGCGGGCGATGGAGCGGGTCTCGTTGATGATGGCCGGTGCGCAGATGGGCATCACGGTGTGCTCACTGCTGCTGCTGGTGATCTCCGAGCCGGCCATCGAGCGAGCGATCGCCGGACCACTGGAGCAGATCGGTGTACCAGCCGCGCTGACGCATCCGATCGCCTTCGTGATCTCCCTGGTCCTCATCACGTTCCTGCACGTGGTGCTCGGGGAGATGGTGCCCAAGAACATCGCGCTGGCCGGCCCGGAGAAGTCGGCGCTGATCCTGGCGCCGATCCTGTCCGGGATCGTCTGGCTCGCCTATCCGGTGCTGTGGAGCCTGAACGAACTGGCCAACCTGGTGCTGCGGGCGATCCGGGTCCAGCCGAAGGAGGAGGTCACCTCCGCCTTCACCCGGAACGAGGTCTCGGAACTGGTGGCCGAATCGCGCAGCGGCGGGATGATCGAACTCAGCGACGAACGCCTGCTCCAGGGCGCGCTGCAGTTCGCGGAACGCTCCACACGCTCGGTGCTGCTACCGATCGACACGGTCCGCACGCTCCCGCCCGACGTCACCCCGGCCCAGGCGGAGGAGGTCAGCGCCGAGAGTTTCTCCCGCTTCCCGATCCGGATGCCCGATGGCACCATGCGTGGGTACGTGCACCTGAAGGACCTGCTGCAGAACGACGCCGAGAAACGCCGGCAGCCGATCGATCCGGCCATCGTGCGGGAACTGCCCTCGGTGACCGTCACCGACTCCCTGCAGCACGTGCTCGGGGTGATGCAGGCCTCCTCCGCACACCTGGCGCTGGTGCACGACAGCGAGGGCCCTGCCCACCGCGCCCCGGTGCTGGGCCTGGTCACCCTGGAGGATGTGATCGAGGAACTGGTCGGGGTGATCCGGGACGACTCCCGGCGCCAGCAGCACGGCTGATCGTCAGAAGATCAGCAGCAGCCGGTCCCCCAGCCCGAACATCGCCCCGGCGACCACCAGCAGGTACCACAGCCCCGTCAGGGCCCAGCGGTAGCGCACCAGGAACGCCGCCATCGCGGTGCTTGCCGGGATGGCGCCGTTCTGGGCTGCCCTGGCCACCGTGTGCACGAACAGTGGGATCATCACCACCCAGACCACCATGCAGTACGGGCACAGGGCCCCGATCACGCTGAAAGACACATACTGCAGCCAGCTGACGAAGCCGACGCCGAAGGCGGTGCCGACCACGATGGCGCGCCAGAACCAGCGCGGTGCCCGTCCGCCGGCGAGCAGCATCACCCCGATCGTGACCAGCACCGGGAAGGTGAGCATCCCGATCACCACGTTGGGGAACCCGAACGCCGACGCCTGCGGGCTGCCGAGGAAGTCCCCGCAACCCACCAGTGGGTTGAGGTCACAGGTGGGGACATAGGTCGGATCGCGCAGCAGGTTGATGTAGTCCAGGGTCAGCGCGATGGAGGCGAGGGCGCCGATCACCCCGGTGATCACCAGGAGCAGACCAAACCCGGGGTTGGCCCCGCCGGCACGCTGGTGCGTCGTGGCGGCGTGCGCATCGGCAACGTCCACCTGCTCTTCGTCGATTCCGCTCGCGCTCACCTGGGATCCTCTCGGTGCGACCTGCTGCCAAGTATGAACGATCACTGCTCGGTTGACCTCAGCCCTCCTCGCGGATCGCCTCATCGTCCTCGGGCAGGTTCTGATCGGGTGCGCTGGGGTCACCCTCCTCGATGTCCTCGAGATCCTCGACGTCGTCTGGAATCTCCAGGTCCGGGTCCGGGGTCGGGGCGCTGGGGTCGACGTGCTCGGTCGGCAGGGCCGGGAAGTTCAACCAGGGTCCCAGGCTCACCGACGTATCGGGCTCGGCATGGATCAGTCGGTAGTGGTCCGGGATCCCCTCGGTGAGGTTCCACCGGATCATGGTCATCGCCGCGGTGCCCTGCAGTGGGCCGACCGTGGGCCGGCCCAGCGTGGCGCCGGCGGTCGACCCGGAGACATACTGCACGCCCCAGCCCAACTGCAGCGGCCCGCGCTGGGTGTGCATGTGGCCCGACAGGTTCATCGGCACACAGCCGGCGTCGAGGGCTTGCCGGCCCGCGTGCGGGGAGTGCACCAGGAGGATGTCCGCACCGGACTCCTCCTCCTGCAACTCACACGCCTGAGCGCGCAACCGCTCGCCCATTTCCACCACCGTCTCATCGCGCTCCGGTCGGGTTCCCGTGCCGATCTCGGTCAGGGTGGGGTCGGCGTCGCCCAGGATTCGCACCCCGGCCACCTCGACCACGTCACCGTCCAGGACCGTCCATCCCCGGGCGCGCTCCTGCTCGCCGGTGAGCACTGAGTCATGGTTGCCGTCCGCGACGATCACCGGAAGTCCGGACGGAATCTCGTCGGCGAAGGCATTCACGCAGAACGACTCCACCGACGTGCCGCTCATCACCGTGTCGCCGGCGTTCAGGATGGCATCGACCTCGCCGAGCGTGGCGGCGGTGCCGATCACCGGGCCCATCCCGACGTTGCAGTGCAGGTCCGCGACCATCAGGAAGGTGGCGTACTCGGCATCGGGGTCGGTGAAAGCCAAAGACTGTGTGCGGTCGGGCTGGGGCACCTGCGCATCGGTATCCGCGGGAGCCTCGCCCTCATCCTCGTCCAGCCCGACGGCCTCGCCCAAGTCGCCCGGAGTGGTGGTGGCATCGCCCGCGGAACCGTCAGTTCCGCCACTGCCGTCAGTACCCGCTGCGCCGGCATCACCGTCAGCGCCGTTGGCGGCCTCGGTAACATCGTCGCGCTCGGTGCCATCGTCGCGCTCGGTGCCATCGTCGCGCTCGGTGCCAGCGTCGTCATTGGTCCCGGCGGCGCCCTGGGTGCCCTCAGCACCGTCAGTGGCCTCGCCGTCGTCAGTGTCCCCAGTGCCGCCGGCATCCTCACCACCCTCGGTGCCTTCGTCAGCCCCCTCGTCATCCTCCGTCAGCAGGACCGGCCGGACCGGTGGCGCCAACGCCGCCGGGTCGGCCTCGTAGGCCGCGACGAGGTTCGCCTCCACATCGGCGTAGAAGCGTGTGTTGTCCTCTACCGCGCGTACCACCATGCCGCCGTAGTGGTCGACGATCGTGGCCAACCGTCCGGTGATCCGGGCATCCTCCAGTGGTGTCCCGGCCAGTACCGGTGAACTACGCCCCTCCAGACCGAAACTGCGGGTCAGGTCTGTCAGCGGCAGGATCACCAGCACCACCGCCAGGGTGGGCGCCACGAACGGCACTCCTGGCTGTCGCCAGGCACTCTTGAGCGCCTCCCGCAGCACACCGTGGGCCACGAGTCTGCCCAGGGCGATCCCCATCAGGAGCACGGCGAGCGTGACCACGGCCCGGCCCACGACGTCACCGAGGAGGCCACGGGCGGCGTCGTCGATCGTTGCTTGGGGATTGGCCAGGAACTGGTTGTAGGAGTTCAGGTCCGTCATCAACCCGGCGATCGGGTCGGCGTCGTCACTGGTGAGTTGATCGGGGATCTCCCGCACCAGCACGTCCACGCCCAGGTTGACCGGTAACGGCGAGGAGATCACCAGCGACCCGAGCGGCCCCATGTCCACGCGGATCTCCCCGTTCAGGCGGGTGCTGTACTCGGCGACGTGCGGTCCGAGCGACCCCGTGTAGGAGGCGGTGGAGACCGCGAATCCGATCGAGACGAGCAGCGCCATCAGAACCGCTGCGCCCACCCGGATCGCACGGCGCGTCAGCGGCCGCAGCCCGTGCCACCACGCGAACCGGCGCGCCGAGGGCTCGGCCGGCGGCGCTCCGGATGCCGGCCGCGCATCGGTGTCCGGGCCAGCCGCGGTGCGATCGCCGTCATGCTGCGGCTCGTGGGTCTGATCGGTCATCGGCTACTGGTAACTCACGAACTCCGGGACGGGCTCGACATCGTAGGTCTCCTCCGGGGTCATCATCGGATCGTCCTCATCGATGAAATTCTTCCATCCCCAGGCGATTCCTTCGGGCGCGTCCCGGTGCAGCACGTTCCACGTATCGAACTTGCTGGGCACCGGCCCCTGACCATCGGCGTGGATGAGCACCGCCACCTGGGGGCGCGAAGTGTCCACCTGGTCCCGGTCCCGGATCATCTGGATCTGGAATTGGTGCAGGACCAGCATCTTCTGCGGAAGGTCGTGTTCGATGACGAATTCCGCGAGGTAGTCGACCACCTCGTTGACCTCCTCGGCCTCCACGTGCCCGATCTGGCTCAGATGCACCTGATCCGGGCGCAGCCGCCACTCCGGGTCCAGTGCCACGCCCACGTGCGGGTAGGCGAGCAGGTCCTCATACATCTCGATCTGGTCCACGAAATGGTTGCGTCCGGGCTGGAAGTCCAGCACCACGTACTGGCCGGCCTCCTCGGCAGCCTCGATCAACGGGATGAACGTCTCCGAGGGCCAGGCATTGGAATACATGCCGTCCTCACCAGCACCCGTGGTGGCCACGGTCACGATGATCTCCAGCGCCGGGATCACTTGATCCTCGGTCAACTCGGTATACGGCTCGGCGTACTCCGCGGCCAGATCGATTGTCTCCTCGGTGCCCTGTTCCCCCAGGACGCCCAGGACCGGCGTCACGGGGTGCCCGTACAACGCGATGTAGCGCTTGCCCCCGAACACCTCCTGACCGCCGCCGGGCAGTTCGGTCCCGGTGGCGGCAGTCAGGACCCGCCAGCTGAACTCGGCATCGTCCCCGAAACTGGTGCCCAGTCCCAGGATGGAGTCGGCCCCGGAGATCTCACTCATCACCCCGGAGTTGATCTGCTCGGTGAGGACCACCGTGGCACCGGCGGCGCGGGCGATCCCGATCGCGGCGGCCTGCTCGGGTTCACCATCGGCCAGCACGATCGGCCCGTCCAGGCGCTCGGTGGGTTCGGTGGGGCTGATCTCACCGACCGGCTCCGGCGTCGTGTCATCGGCCGGTTCGACGTCGAGCACCTCACCCACACTCATGTAGATCAGCGCCTCGACGTAACTGCCCGCACCCACAGCGCCCCCGTCCGCATCGGTACCCTCCTCACCGTTGCCGTTCTCGCTCTCACCGCTGCCATCGCCGTCGCCGTTCTCGCCCTCACCGCTGCCGTCGCCGTCGCCGTTCTCGCGTGCTTCGTCCCCGGAGGTCTGATCCCCGGATGCCTCGTCCGCACCGGTGGCCGAACTCTCATCCGTGCCGGAGGAGTCAGTCGTGCCGGAACCGTCGCCACCGGAGCCGCTGTTGTCGCCGTCGCCGTCGTCGGCATCGGCGCCGGTGCCATCGGAGCCGGAGCCCGCTGCATCGTCTCCGGATGCGGCGTCGTCCTCCGTTCCCGTCTCATCCTCACCCGCGCCGTCACCGTCGGTGTCCTCCGGGTCCTGAGCCAGCTCGTCCGGAGGCTCGGCGGGCTCGGGCCCCAGGTGGGACCCGTCCACGGCGGTCAGGTCCAAGCCGAGGATCTCACCCAGGTCAGCGGCGTCGGCCGGCGCGGGCACGATGTCCAGCGCAGTCACGTCGAAATCGGCCACGTCCACAGCCCCGACGGTGATGACGGAGTGGGTGCTCAACCGAACCAGTTCGGCCTCCACGGCCAGACCGCCACCTGGGGTGCCGGTGAGCAGCAGCGGGGTTCCCGCGGCCATCGAGATCGACGCTGCCCGGGCGATTGCGGCCTGATCGTCCACAGGGGCCATCACCACTATGTGCGCGGAGGCGAAGTAGCGTTCGCTCACGGCCAGGGCCATCTCCTCGGGTCGTTGCGAGGCAAGCAACACCGGGACCTCGTCCGGAGTGTGGGTCGTGGCGATCGGGGGTGGCGGCGGTACCGGACCGGTGGGCTCGGGGTCGAGTTCTCGACCACCGGTGCAGCCGGCCAGCACCAGGACGGCGGCCGCGACCGCTACCGAGAGGTTCCGGACCGCCCTATGCACGCACCTACTCCTTGGATCGCCGATCTGCTCACAGAGTGCACCGGAGTCCACTGTACGCACCCCCGGAGAGCGGTAGCAGGGTCCGTACCCGAACTCAGTCGTGGCCGGCTTGCTTACGCAGTTCGCGCAACTCCCGCCGGGAGGCTCCCATCCGGTAGATGAACAGCGCGGCTCCGCCACCCAGCAGCAAGGTCGTCAGGACCCCGATCAGCGTCGCGACACCGAAGTTGGGGGCCTGCACGGTCAGCACGGTCCGCGCCGTCCGGGTGCTGTCGGAGAGTCCGAGCGAAACCGCGAGGGTGAGTAGGTTTGGCAGCAGGAGCAGCAGTGCGCCCGCGCCCACACCCAGGCGAACCTTCCAGTGCCAGCGCACCCGGATCGCCACCAGGATCAACACCATCGGCACCAGGGTGAACACGACCCCATAGAACAGTCCCCACAGGATGCCGGCCGCGGAGACGCCGTCGATCTGGCGTCCTACCGTCGAAGTCCACCAGGACGGCAGGGTGGCAGCGGCCACCGCCACGAGCAGGATGATGAGCACGGCGCTGGCGGTCACCAACGCCGACGTGCGCAGCCAGGCCGGCGGAACATCGCTGCGCTCCTTACGCGCACCGGAGTCCTTGGGCGAACCGGGGTCCTTGCGCGCACCAGGGTCCTTGGGGCGTTCGGAGCCCGCTCGCCCCGCACCGTCCGGGTCTCGATCGTGCACTTCCGCGGCCTGCGCTCTCGGGCCTGCCGGCCCGCCAGCGTCCCGGTCGCCGTCGGCTGGCTCGGTGTGCGATGTCATGTGCCCATCTTGGCAGGACCTGCCGCGGGCGTCACTCAGACCAGCGAATCCCGCCACGCGGTATGCAGCGCCGCGAACTGCCCGGTCCCGGAAATCAGATCCGCCGGGGACCCGTCCTCGATCACACGGCCACTCTCCATCACCAGCACCCGGTCGGCGATCTCCACGGTGGAGAGCCGGTGGGCGATGATGAGCGAGGTGCGGTCAGCCAGCAGCGTCTGCAGTCCACGCTGCACCAGCCGTTCCCCCGGGATGTCGAGGGAACTGGTGGCCTCATCGAGGATGAGCACCGCCGGGTCGGCCAGGAACGCCCGGGCGAAGGAGATCAGTTGGCGCTGCCCGGCGCTGACCCGTCCACCGCGTTTGTTCACATCGGTGTCGTACCCGTCGGGCATCGCGGTGATGAACTCATGCGCCCCCACAGCCCGGGCCGCGGCCTCCACCTCCTCATCGGTGGCGTCGGGGCGAGCCAGGGCGATGTTGTCGCGGACCGACCCGGAGAAGAGATAAGCCTCCTGGGTCACCATCACCACCGCGCGGCGCAGGTCCCGCGTGGAGATCTCGCGGATGTCCAGGCCGTCGAGGGTGAGCGAACCGGAGGTCACGTCGTAGAAGCGTGCGATGAGTTTGGCCACGGTGGACTTGCCCGCACCGGTGGCCCCGACTAGGGCCACGGTCTGCCCCGGTGGGAAGTGCAGGTCGAACTCCGGAAGCACCACCGGCCCGTCGCCGTAGCCGAAGGTGACCTTGTCGAACCGCAGTTCCCCACGAGCCCGTGGAAGTGGCACCGGATGCGCCGCCTGACGCACGGTGGGCACCTCCTCCAACAGCCCGGAGATCTTCTCCAGTGCCGCCGCCGCGGACTGGAAGGAGTTGTAGAACATCGCCATCCGGGTGATCGGCTGGAAGAAACGGTTGGTGTACAGCAACGTGGCTACCAGCACGCCCACCTCCATCGAGCCGTCCAGCACGCGGAAGCCACCGACAGCCAGCGCGGTGGCGACGGTGAGGTTCCCGATGAGTTTCAGCGCCGGGTCATAGATCCCGTTCAAGCCCATCGTGCGGGCGGTGTTGTCACGGTAGACCTCGGTCAGTTCGCCGTAGGCGTCGTTGTTCGTCCGCTCCCGGCGGAAGGCCTGCACCGCCCGGATGCCGGTCATGTTCTCCACGAAACTGATGATGAGTCGCGCCGAGGCCACCCGCTGGTGGCGGTAGAGCACCTGGGAGCGCAACTGGAACCAGCGGGTCACTCCCCACACCGGCACGATCGCCACCGCCAGCACCAGTCCCGAGCGCCAGTCCAATAGGAACAGCGACAGGGCGGTGAACGTCATGAACAGAATGGACTGGGCCAAGGACACGATGCCGGAGTCCAGCAGTTGCTTCAGCGCGTCCAGGTCCGAGGTCTGCCGGGCGATGATGCGCCCGGAGGTGTAGTTCTCGTGGAACTCCAGGCTCAGGCGCTGGGTGTGGCGGAACACCCGCTGGCGCAGGTCCAGCAGTACCGCCTGGGAGACCTTCGCGGCCAGCCTGATGAAGGCGGCAGTACACACCCCGGCCACGATCGCGGTGAGGATGTAGGTCGCTCCGATCACCGAGGGGATGAGCCAGTCACCCTCGGCCGCTGCCGGGAGCCCATGGTCGATTGCCAACGCCACCAGCGCCGGCCCGGCCACCCGGGCGGCCTGGGAAATCACGACTACGACCACGGTGAGAGCGAACAGCCCCCACATCGGACGTAGTAAGTCGGTGAGCAGGCGTAATGACCGGGACCGCACCGCCTTGGAGCGCCGTCTATCGAGGTTGTAGTCCTCTTCCCCTTCGGTACCCCGGGGAGCATCCTCGGTGCCGCGGGGGGCGTCGCTCTCGCGGGCGGGGGCCGGAGTTGCGCGGCTCATCGGTGCTGCTCCTGGGTGGCGCGGTAGGCGCCGTCGTCCTCGAAACCATCGTCGACCTCGTCGTCGGCTCTGCGGTCGAACCTCAACTGCTGGCTGTCATACTCCTCCTGCTCGCGCTGGTATTGCTCATCGGCGACCAGGGAGGAGATGACGAACCGGTAGTGCTCGTTGCCGGCCAGTAGTTCGGAGTGGGTCCCGATGCCGACGATCTTGCCCTCCTGCAGCACCGCGACCCGGTCCGCGAGCGCCACTGTGGAGGGACGGTGGGCCACGATCAGGGTGGTGGTCTGCGCCAGTTCCTTGCGCAGGTGGTCGGTGACCGCTTCCTCGGTGGTCACGTCCAGGGCGGAGAGCGGATCGTCAAGCACCAGCACGGTGGGGCGTGCGGCCACGGCGCGGGCGAGCGCGAGGCGCTGGCGTTGCCCACCGGACAGACTCATCCCCTCCTCCCCGATCACAGTGTCCACACCCTCGGGCAAGTCGTGCACGAAGCGAGCCTGGGCGATGGTCAGTGCGCGTTGCAGGTCCTCCTCACCGTCCTGCCCGGGTGGGGCGCCGAGCAGCACGTTCTCGCGCACCGCGGCCGAGAACAGCGTGGCATCCTCGAACGCGATCGAGACCATGGTGCGCAGGTGGCGCCGGGTCATCTCCCGCACATCCAGCCCGTCGATGCGCACCGCGCCCCCGGTGACGTCGTACAGGCGCGGAACCAGGGAAGCCAACGTGGTCTTGCCCGAGCCGGTCAGACCAACCAGGGCCATCGTCTCACCCGGGCGGACCGTCAGGTCCACCCCGGTGAGTACCTCGGCCCGGGCGGCCTCCACCGGCTGGTCCGGCCGGCCCTGTGGAACCGGCTCAACCAGCGGGGCGTCGGCGAAGTGGAACCGGGCGCCGTCGAAGGTGACCTCTCCGCGCGGATCGGTGACCTCCTTGGGATCAGCCGGGTCGGTCACCAGATTCGGACTGTCCTGCACTTCGAAGTAGCGATCCACCGCGGTCTTGGCGGTCAGGCTCATCGCCATCAACTCACCGATCTGCTCCACCGGACCGGCCATCACCGCGGCGGTGGCGAAGAAGGCCACCAGCGCGCCCACGGTGATATCACCCTGTGTGTACAGGTAGATGCCGGCCAGCACGGTGATGCCCAGCACCACCTCCGGAATGGTGGTGATCGCAAAGGAGAACGCCGACATCGCCCGCGCCTTGCGGATCTCGGTGCCGCGCAATTCATCGGCCTGTGCGGAGAAGGAGTAGTAGGCCTCCCGGCCCCGTCCGAAGGCCTTGAGCACCCGGATGCCGTGCACCGACTCCTCCACCGTGGTGGCCAGGTCACCGGCCTGGTCCTGGGAGAGCCGGGCGATGTGGCGGAACCGGGAAGAGAACCGGAAGGACAGGTAGATCACCGGGAGTGCACCGATCAGGAACACCACGCCGAGCACGCCACCGAGCTGGATCATCAGGTAGGTGCCTACTGCGATCGTGGAGGCGTTGACCACCAGCATCACGATGCCGAAACTCAGGAACCGGCGCAGCGTGCTCAGATCGGACATGGACCGGGACAGCAACTGACCGCCGGGCCACTGGTCGTGGAAGGCGACTTGAAGGTCCTGCAGGTGGGTGAACATCGACATCCGCAGATTCGCCTCGACCCGGGTCCCGGGCACCAGGATGAACCAGCGTCGCAACGCGATCAGCACCGCTTCCAGCAGACCCAGGCCGGCCACCATCGCCACCGCGATCCACAGTCCGGAGGTCTCCCCGGTGGAGACCGAGCCGAGCAGCGGCTCGTTCACCGCCCACTCCAGCACCTGCGGCACCGCCAGCGCGGCGAGGCTGGCGCCGAGGGCGCAGATCATCCCGGCGATCAGGCGCGGGAGGGCAGGCTTGAGGAAGGGGAACAGGCGCGCAAGCGTGGCCAACACCGGGGATTCGGTATTCGCGGGATTACTGCGTGATCCGGGATCGCGAGTGGCAGGTGCTGGGCTCGGGGTGGGTTTGCCACTCATTTGTTAACGCGCGCATGCGTAGGCACGGACAGCATGGGAAAGGAGTCGACCTCCAGGCCGTAACTGGTGGGGCTGCCGCAGCAGTCTAGCCGTTTCAGGCGGACTTGCCGCGTTCGGCCTTGCCCTTGCGCTCCTTCGATTGGGCCACGCTCCGGCGCAGGGCCTCCATCAGGTCGACCACCTCAGCACCCTCTTCCTGTGCAATTTCAGTGGTTTCGAAGCCTTCACCGCGTTCGAGTTTCGCCTCGATCAGGGTGCGCAATTCTTTCTGATAATCGTCGGTGAAGGACTCCGGATCGAAGTCGGACTCATAGGAGCCCACCAGGTTGGCCGCCATGTCGAGTTCCTTCTTCGTAATCTTGACCTCCTCGGTGGTGGCGGCGAAATCAGCCTGACGGATCTCGTCGGCCCAGAGCAGGGTCTGCAGCATCAGCACGTTGTCGCGCACCCGCAGGGCGGCGAGCCTGGTCTTCTGCCTCAAGGTGAAGGACACGATGGCCGTGCGGTCGGTCTCGGCCAGCGTGCGCCGCAGCAGCGCATACGCCTTGCTCATCTCCCCCGGCGGGGCCAGATAGTAGGCACTGGAGAACATGATCGGGTCGACCTGGTCACTGGGCACGAACTCCAGGATGGTGATCTCCTTCGAGCGTTCCGCCGGGAGCGAGGCGAAGTCCTCGTCGGTGAGGACCACCATGCTCTCACCGTCGGTGTAGGCCTTATCGATGTTCTCGAACGGCACCACCTGCTCGCATACCTCGCACTTGCGCTGATACCGGATGCGCCCGCCGTCGGCGTCATGCACCTGGCGCAGACGAACATCGTGGGACTCCGTAGCGCTGTAGACCGAGACCGGCACGTTCACCAGCCCGAACGTCAGGGACCCTTTCCAGATGGACCGCATGATGCTGCTCCCTTCTTCCGCCAGCCAGTCAACACCACTCGGTGCCCGCAGGCGAGGGGTCACCACGCGCAAAGGGCAGCAAGGGACCGGGATGGACGACGCCGGGAGACACCCGAGCGCGTAGCGTCCGCCGGCGGAGGGTCGCCAGCGCCTACCTGCGGGCCCCCGGGCCCGGGGTCGGCGCCGTGGTCCGGGGGCGCGCCGCAGGTCGGCACGGCTAGCAACGAGGGCGCGCACCCAGCACGATAGGCAGCATGGCTCGCGCGGAGACGATCGTGAACGTCGATGGTCGCCGGCTGCGCATGACCAACCTGGACAAGGTGCTCTATCCCCAGACCGGCACCACCAAGGCCGAGGTGGCGCACTACTACGCCCAGGTCGCCGACGTCATGGTGCCGCACTGCCTGGGCCGCCCGGCCACTCGCAAACGCTGGGTGGAGGGGGTCGGCACCGCACGCCGCCCGCTGGACTCCTTCTTCAGCAAGGACCTGGACGCCGGGACCCCCTCGTGGGTGGTCCGAGCCGATGTGCAGCACTCCGATCACGTCTCCACCTATCCAGTGGTGGACTCCCGCGCCACGCTGACCTGGTTCGCCCAGATCGCGGCCCTGGAGGTCCATGTGCCGCAGTGGCGACTCGATGCCGATGGCGCCGCCGCCAACCCGGACCGGCTGGTCCTGGACCTGGATCCCGGTCCGGGGGTGGAGTTGACCACCGTCGCCCACGTGGCCGAACTGGTGCGGGAGATCCTGACCGGGATGGGAATGGAGTCCTACCCGGTCACAAGCGGCTCCAAGGGCATCCACCTGTACGCCCCGCTACCGGGCACGGTGACCTCGGAACAGGCCAGTGCGCTCGCGCGGGAACTGGCCCGGAGCCTGGAGGCCGATCACCCGGATCTGGTGCTGTCCCGGATGGCCCGGGCGGCCCGAGCGGGCAAGGTGTTCCTGGACTGGTCGCAGAACAACGCCAAGAAGACCACTGTGGCGCCCTACTCCCTCCGCGGCACCGCGCTGCCCCGTGTTGCCGCGCCGCGCACGTGGGAGGAACTGGCCGATCCGGACCTGCGTCAACTCTCACCCGAGGAGGTCCTGGACCTGCTGGCCGAGCGCGGGGATCCGATGGCGCCGCTGGGGGCCTCACCAGGCACGACGCCGGTGCCGGACCGGCTCGCGCGCTATCGCGCCAAGCGCGATGGGGCACGCACACCCGAGCCGGTTCCGGCTCCGGTGCCGTCATCACCATCGTTCCCGCCCACCGCCCCGGCGGTGCCCGAAGACGACCCGGGTGATGGAGGTGCCGACGGCGAGAGCCCTGCCCCGCCCCGCTTCGTGATCCAGGAGCATCATGCCTCCCGGTTGCACTGGGATTTCCGGCTGGAGCGCGACGGCGTGCTGGTCAGTTGGGCACTGCCGCGCGGCGTTCCCACCTCACCGGACCGCAATCACCTGGCTGTCCCGACCGAGGACCACCCACTGGAGTACGCCACGTTCGCCGGCACCATCCCCAAGGGCGAGTACGGCGCCGGTGAGGTCACGATCTGGGATCACGGTACGTACGAGATCGAGAAGTGGCGCGAGGGTGCCGAGGTCATTGCCACGCTCACCGGCGCCGAAGGCGGCGGCCTGGAGCAGTCCGGGCCCGGACGGATCAGTAGTTTCGCATTGATCCGCACCGGCGGGGAGCGCGAGCAGTGGCTGATCCATCTGATGAAGAAGCAGCCCGAGGTCCACGACTCGTCCAGCACCGGTGAGCCATCGGATTCCCGCAGCGCACCTGACCGATCAACTGAGGCAGGAGGGCCGGAACTCGCGACCCGGGAACCAGCAGACGCCGCGAACCCGCCGGCCGCGCCGAGCCCACCGGACGCCCCGCTCACCGCAGTCGCGCAAGCGGCGCCGGACGCACCAGCGAACGCCGGCGCGCCAGCCACCGATCCTGCGCCGGTGACCACGATCCCGCCGATGTTGGCCACCGCGGGCACCCTCGCGGACATCGGTGCCGAGGGCTGGGCCGCGGAGATGAAGTGGGACGGCGTCCGTGCGCTGGTGCATGTGGGCCCCGGATGGGTCCGGGTGTTCGGCCGTTCGGGTCTGGAGACCACCGAGCAGTATCCCGAGGTCGCTGAGGTGCTGGACGTGGTGCATGCGAGCTCGGTGGTGCTCGATGGGGAGGTGGTGGCCCTGGATGGGCAAGGGCGGCCGAACTTCGGACTGTTGCAGCCGCGGATGCAGGCCACGGGTCATCAGGTGGCCGCGGCGGCACGGCGCCAGAGTGTGCACCTGATGCTTTTCGATCTGCTGGCCATGGACGGGCACGAACTCACTGGCTTCACCTACCACCAGCGCCGCAGCCTGCTGGAGGAGGTCATCTCCCCTTCCCGCACCGTGCAGGTCCCTCCCGCGTTCGAGGGCGACATCCCCGGGGCCCTGTCCACCAGTGCCGATCAGGGTTTGGAGGGGATCGTGGCCAAACGGGTGGACAGCAGCTACCGGGCCGGCCAACGGAGTTCGGCGTGGATCAAGATCCGGCACAGCCGTACCCAGGAGGTTGTGGTCGGCGGATGGCGGCCCGGTCGGGGCGGGCGCTCGGGAGCGGTGGGATCGCTGCTGCTCGGGATCCCGACGCAGGAGGGCCGCTGGCGTTACATCGGCCGGGTCGGCACCGGCTTCACGGAGCGGGAGGCCCGCTCCTGGGTTGCGCAACTGCGCGAGGATGCCAGGCCCACGCCGGCACTCATCGGCGTTCCTGCCACCGATGCCCGGGATGCGCACTGGGTCGAACCGGTACGCGTGGCTGAGGTGTCCTTCTCGAACTGGACCACGGAGGGCAGGCTGCGTCATCCGGTCTGGCGCGGTTGGCGGGTCGATAAGGATCCGAGCGACATCGATCCTGCGCAGCGTGAATCCGAGCAATCCTGAGGTGGAGACCTACTCGCGCTGCTTCCGCGCGGTTAGGACCGCCCCTCCTGCGAACCCTTGTCCCGTTCGTGGCCTGCGACCACCGCGAGGACCAGTTCGATACCCATCCGGCCGAGCACGACCAGCGCCACCGCGATGGCGATCGTGACCAGCAGGTTCACGAAGTAGACGGCCACGGTCCAGCCGCCTCCGTACATGCTCGTGGCCACCGCTACCTGGATGAACTCGACCAGACCCGACAGTGCGATCAGGCCGCCGAGGATGCACAACGAGATGAATCCGAGTCGGGCGATGCGCGGTGCGAGCGGGGTTGCGAAAGTGAGATCGAACAGGCCCGGACCGGATGCTGAACCCGTCAGCGGGGTGCCGGGCTGCGGGTAGCCCGGGGCCCCGTGGGGGGCGCCTGATCCGGGTTGCGGCGGACCACCCTGGGGTGCGCCGTATCCACGCTGAGGTGTTCCGTAGCCACCCTGCGGTGCACCGTAGCCACCGTGCTCGTGACCACCCTGCTGTCCGGCATAGCCACCCTGGGGCGCGCCATAACCGCCCTGTGGCTGGCCGTACCCGCCCTGGCCACCGTGAGGCGTGGCGTCACCACCCTGGGCGTAGCCACCCGGCGGGGCGGCATAACCCCCCTGGCTGCTTTGGGCCCGGGCGTCCTGAACGTCGGCGCAACCTGGAACGTCCGGCGCTGCGGCGCTCCCGGACTGGGACGGCGGCTCGGTCGGCGGCCCTGCCTGGGGCACCGGGCCGGAGGGTCCTTGTGCGTACGCAACCCCCTCCCCGCCGGCCTCTGCCCCCTGCGGGGCAGTCCCACCTTCAGTGTTCTGAGGGGTGTCGCCGGGGTGCGCCGGGGCCTGGCTGCGGCCGTCGTCGGCGCTACCGGCGCCGGATGGTTCCTGCGGTTCGGGTGGATTCATGGTCTGCCCCCTCCTGGTGCTGTCACGCTGATGTCGGTGACCGGTGTGTCAATCACGTCAGCACCACCTTAGAACCCTGGAGGAACGGCGCATCATGGAGGGAAATGGGCAACCCGGGACGCCCGGTCAGGTCAGGCCGTGACGATCCGCCCGTCGATGACCTCGACGGCGATTCGTTCCAGCGGCTCCTTCGCCGGGCCCGCAGTGACCTCTCCCGAACGCAGGTCGAACCGGGAGCCGTGGCAGGGGCAGCGCCCCTCCTCCTCCTCGACGTCGACGGTGCAGCCCTGGTGAGTACAGACCGCGGAGAGGGCGACGACGTCGGCCTCATCCGTGCGAGTCAGGAGCACCGTGGCGCCGGCGGGAGTCTGCACCGAGACCGAATCGCCGACCCCGATCTCCTCCAGTCCGATCAGGGTCTCCCCCACCGACACCGTGCTTTCGTCCTGCTCCTCGGCACCGCACGCGCTCAACAACATCGCGCCACCGGCACCCAGGCCAGCTGTTGCGAGCACCTGGCGTCGGCTCGGACACAGGCTCATCTCTCCACCCCCGTCGGACGCACCGAGCGGCCTCATGCGCCGGGATCGGGCCGTTCCGGGAACAGCCCCTCCTCGCGGATCCGGGCGTTGAGTTCGCGCAGGTAGGCCGCTTCGTCGAAGTCCAGGGCTACCTCCTGGCCGAGCCAGGCCGACAGGTGCACGGCGTTGGCCAGCCGCACACCGTTGATACCATCGGCGCCCGGGGCGAGCAGTTCGGTGCCGTGCAGGACGGCGGAGGCGAAGTTGGCCAGGACGCCGGCGTGCTGGGATCCCCAGGCCGACTCGGTCTCGATCTGCTCGGTGGTGTAGAAGCCCTCGGTATCGCCCCCGCCGGCGAGTTTGAACCCTTCGGCGACGCTGAGACGGGCCGACAACTCCCGCTCGTCGGCCGCGAACCGGGTGAGGGTCGCCGTCTTGGACCCCTCCACCACGATCTTGCCCCGATCCCCCAGGATCTCCAGCCGGTCGGTGCCGGCCGGGTCATGGGTCGCGGTCACGAACACCCCGGTGACGCCGTCGCCGTAATCGGCCAGCACCGTCACCTCGTCCTCCACCACGATGTCACGCCGGAACCCGAACGCAGCCTTGGCTACCAGGGAGGTGGGTATCCCGCAGATCCACTGCCACAGGTCGAGTTGGTGCGGGGCCTGGTTCACCAGGACTCCCCCGCCCTCACCGCCCCAGGTCGCCCGCCACTCGCTGGCGCCGTAGTAGGCGTCGGGACGCCACCAGGTGGTGATGATCCAGTTGGACCGCCGGATCGCGCCGATCTCGCCCCCGTCGACGATCTCCTTGATCCGCTGGTACAGCGGGTTGTTGCGCTGGTTGAACATGATCGCGAAGGTCACGTCCGGGTGGGCCGCGGCCACCTCGTTGAGTTCGCGAACCTGGGCGGTGTAGACCCCGGCGGGTTTGTCCACCAGCACGTGCACCCCTGCCTTGATCGCGTCGATACCCATCTGCGGGTGCAGGTAGTGCGGCACCGTGGTGACCACCGCGTCCACGTCTCCGCCGGCGATCATCTCGCGGTAGTCGGTGTAGAAGGGGGCCCCCGGGCACACCTCCTGCGCGTGAGTCCGCACGGCCTCGTCGATGTCGGCGACCGCGCCGACAACCAGATCCCCGGCCATCCCCTCGGCGATCATCCGCGCGTAGGCGGTGCCCTGCACCCCCAGCCCGATGATGCCCAACCGCACCTTGCCCGGCACGGCCCCCGAGCGCCCCTGCGCTATCGAATCCACGGTCGTCCTCGCCTCGTCGCCCACCATCGCTCCTGTCCTGGTCGTCACCGTCCCCACGACCCTACTCGTGGAGCTACCGGGTGGGACGCACCGATGCCACGAACTCCTCGAACTGAGGCACCAGTTGCCCGGAGTCCTCCGCGAGGCAGGTCAGGACGACCTCGACCATCATCTGCCTCCCCGGCTCCTGCGGATCGGTGAGGTGCAGGTAGGCCTGGCCCTGAGTCAGGTCGATCGGTCCGTCCTCGATCGACGTCGAGACCTGCACCACCTGCGCCAGGCCCGGCGCACCGTGGGAACTGATCGCCCGGCGCTGGACCATGGTGACGCCGGCTCCCCGGGCGAGGCGGGCGAAGGCCGCCTCGCCCAACTCCTCCAACTCGGCCGGTCCCGCCGGCCTTGCCGGTCTCGTCTGGCTATCAGCCCGGAGGGCCCCGGCGATCGTGATGTTTGCCCGGAACCGGCCGTGCGTGCGGTCGTGCAGGGCGACGTACGCCAGCGGTGTGGCACCGACATCCTCCGGCGATACCGCGGACCAGCCCGTGGGCAGCTCGAACTCGATCGGGATGGGCAGTGCCGTCGTCATCAGCGTCGCTACTCCTGGCTCACTCGTCACGTTCTGGCCACGTCTCGGTCGTAATCTACCGGCGACCATTGGCGCGGGCGCACGGCCCGCCTACGTAGCCACGCGCCGTCGGACCCGGGAGACGAGCAGACCCTGCCGCGGCCCGAACAGGTAGGCAAGCACGAACAGCCCACCCTGGGCGAGCACGATCGCCCCGCCGGTGGCCACGTCCGCGTGGAAACTCGCGTAGACCCCGCCCACCGCACACGCCACCGCCACGGTCGGGGCAATCAGCAGCATCACACCCATCCTGTCGGTGAGCAGGTAGGCGGTGGCGCCGGGGATGATCAGCATCGCCACCACCAGGATGACCCCCACCGCCTGCAGCGCCACCACCGTGGTGACCGCCATCAACCCCAACAGCAGCGCGCCCAGTACCCGCGGGTTCAACCCGATGGCGAAGGCGTGGGTGGCATCGAAGGCGTACAGCGTCAGGTCCCGGCGCTTGAACAGCAGCACCGCGAACACCATCAGCCCCAGGCCCGCGATCTGGGCCAGGTCCACCCAGGACACCCCCAGGAGGTTGCCGAAGACGATGTGGTGCAGATCCACCTGGCTCGGTGTGACCGAGATGAGCACCAGGCCGAAGGCGAAGAGGGTGGTGAAGACGATCCCGATCGCGGCGTCCTCCTTGATCCGCGAGGTGTCGCGGATCAATCCGATCAGGGCCACGGCGGTGAAGCCGAAGATCAGGGCGCCCAGGGCGAAGGGCGCGCCGGCGATGTAGGCCAGCACCACCCCGGGAAGGACCGCGTGGGAGACGGCATCGCCCATCAGCGACCATCCCACCAGCACCAGCCAGCAGGACAGCATGGCGCACACCACCCCGGCGATCAGGGCGGTCAGCATCGCCCGCATCATGAACGGGTACTGCAGCGGTTCGATGAGGAACTCGGTCAGCGCCTCGATCACGGCTCCCCCAATCCGAAGGCCCGGGCCAGGTTCTCCGGGCGGATCACCTCGTGCACCGAGTCATGCATCACCACGGTTCCGGCCAACAGGGCGGCTTCATCGGCCAGACTGGGCAGGGCCGGCAGGTCATGGGTGGCGATGACGATTGTGGCGCCGTCATCGGCGAGGCTGCGCAGCAGTGTGCTCACCGCGCCTCGGGAGAGGTCGTCCACCCCGGCGAAGGGCTCGTCGAGCAGCAGCACCTGGGCCTGTTGAGCGATCGCTCGGGCCACGAACGCCCGTTTTCGTTGCCCCCCGGACAGGCGCCCTATCTGCCGGCCGGCCAGTTCGGTCAGGTCCACCCGGTCCAGGGCCTCATCGACGATCCGGTGATCGCCCGTTCGCGCCCTGCGGGTGGGGCCCAGGTGGGCGTAACGGCCGGTCATCACCACCTCACGCACCGTGGTGGGGAAGGTCCAGTCGACGTCCTCGCGCTGGGGCACGTAGGCGATCAGTCCGCGACGACGGGCCGACGACGGCGGTGCGCCGTTGATCAGCACCTGACCCGGGTGGGGGCGCACCAGGCCGAGCATCACCTTCATCAGCGTGGACTTGCCCGATCCGTTCATCCCCACCAGGGCGCAGATCCTCCCCTGCCCCACACTGAGCGTGGCCGCGGCCAGCGCGCGGACCTGCCCATAGCGCACCGAGGCGCCGCGCACCTCGATCACCGGGTCCTCGTCGCCGGGCCGTAACCTTTTCGACCCAGCCGCATCGCTGGACGAGCGCTCCCGGGCGTCGTCGGCACGGTCGCTGCTCGCCCGGTGCACGGCACGACGCACGGCACGTTCGCCGTCGTCGGCTTCGCCGTCGTCGGCTTCGTCGGTCCTCGCCATCGGGTGCCGCCTAGTGCTGCGCACCGGTGAGCCCGGTGCGGATCAGGTGCACGTCATGGCGGATCAGGTCCAGGTAGGTCGGGACCGGTCCGTCCGGCTCGGACAGGGAATCCACATACAGCACGCCGCCGAAGGTGGCGTCGGTGGCCTCGACCACCTGCTGCATCGCGGCGTCGGACACCGTGGACTCACAGAACACCGCCGGCACCTGCTGGGCGTTCACGAACGTGATCGTGTCGGCGATACGTCGGGGCGTGGCCTCGCTCTCGGCATTCACGGGCCACAGGTAGTGCTCGCTCAGGGCGGCATCACGGGCCAGGTAGGAGAACGCGCCCTCGCAGGTCACCAACGCTCTCCTGTCCTGTGGCAGCGCGGCGAGGTCATCCACGAGTTCAGTGTGCACCGCCTCCAACTCCTCGGCATAGGCCTGCCCGTTCGCGCGGTAATCCTGCGCGCGATCCGGGTCCAGTTCGCTGAAGGCCGTCACCATGTTGTCCACGTACACCTGCGTCTGCCGGGGCGACATCCAGGCGTGGGGGTTGGGGCGGGATTCGGCTGGGGCCCCCTCGGACTCGGTGGCGCCGCCGGCCGGGGCACCGACCTCCAGGGGCTGCACCCCGTCGCTGACCACGACGTGCGGGGCCTGCACGTCGGCGATGAACTGGTCGAACCACGCCTCCAGGCCTAGTCCGTTGTCCAGGATCAGGTCGGCGTCAGCGGCCTGGCGCAGGTCAGCGGGGGTGGGCTCATAGGAGTGCACCTCGGCACCCACCGGGATCAGCGAGCGCACCTGCAGGTGCTCGCCGGCGACGTTCTGGGCGATGTCCGCGATGATCGTGAAGGTGGTGAGTACCACCGGGCGGCCATCGTCTCCACGTCCGCCACCGGCGTCGGGCCCGCCCCCGCCGTTCGGCGTGCCCCCGCCCAGGCACCCCGCCGCCAACAGTGCCACCGCAGCCCAAAGGCCGATGCTGGTGCCGATGCTGGGACCGGGTAGCGTGCGACGACGAGGAGCGAAGGTCATGAGAGGGCTCACATAAAAGTTCGGGGTGCCGAACTTTACTACCACTAAGGGCGGCCGTGCAGCCAACGCCGGGGACCGATCGCCACGAATCCGCCGGGGCATCGCACTACGATGTTGAGGCACACCGCACAACCATGGCCCGCCAGGGGGCCGGAGGAAATCCATGCGCCGACCCAGCGGTCAGATCGCCCTGTTCGTCGTGCTGTCATTCGCGCTCGCCTGGGCGGTGGCTGCGCCGCTGTGGCTCGGCGACGGCCTGGCAGATCGCCGGTTCGGGCTGATCGCCATGGCCATGATGTTCACCCCCACCGTGGCCGCGCTGGTGGTGGTGCTCCTGATCGGCCGGCCCACCCGCATCCTCTACGCCCTGGGCATCTGGCCGCTGGGCAGGCCGGGCCGGTTCATCGGCTATCTCGCCCTCGCCATCGTGGTGCCGACGGCACTGTGCCTGGTGGCCTTGCCGGTCGGCGCCTGGCTGGGCGTGTATCCGGCGGATTTCGCGAACCTCTCCGCTTTCGCGCAGGTGCTCGAGCAGCAGGGCGTGCCGGATATGGGGATCCCGATCCAGGCGCTGGCGGCCCTGCAACTGATCAATATCGTCGTCGCCGCCTTCCTCAACCTGATCCCCGCCCTGGGCGAGGAGATCGGCTGGCGGGGCTGGTTGCTTCCGAAACTGATGCCGCTCGGCCCACTCGGGGCGATCGCGGTATCCGGTGTGATCTGGGGGGTGTGGCACGCTCCGCTGATCCTGCTCGGCTACAACTACCCGCTCGCGCCCGGGTGGCTGGGCGTGGCGATGATGACCGGGATGTGCATCCTGATCGGCGGGGTGTTCGGCTGGTTGCGGCTGCGCAGCGACTCGGTCTGGCCGGCCGCGCTGGCCCACGGTGCCTTCAACGCCGCTGCGGGATCCTTCGTGATCTTCGCTATGGCCGGCGAGACCGTGGACACGGTGCACGCGAGCATTCTGGGCTGGTCGGGCTGGATCGCGCCGGCGCTGCTGCTGGCGCTGATCGTGGGCGCCGGCAAGTTCCGGCTGCGGCCCAACCCGGCCGTGGTGGCAGCCGACGCCGGTCTGTCGGCGGGGCAGGTGGGCCCGTCCGAGGAGGTGACCGACGTCGTGGCGGCGGGCTCTGGACAGCCGGGCACCGCGCAGACCGGCCCCGGACAGCCGGGCACCGCGCAGCCGGGCACCGCGCACGGGCACGGCCCGACCACGGCACACGACGGCGACAGCGGCCCGACGGCTTCGCGCCCCTGATCGTCCCCGTACCCCTGATCCAACACGCCTTGCCACCGGTCTGAACGCTCGAATAGCCTGATAAACATGCGTTCAGCCCCACAGCCGCCCCGGTCATCGACCACGACCGGCTCCCGGTCCGAGCGCGCCGCCGCGGACCTGACCGCCCGGGCACGGCTACGCGATGCGGCGATCGAAGTGTTCGGTGACGTCGGCTTCGACGCTTCGGTGCGTGCGATCGCCGCCCGCGCCGGGGTCTCGGCGGCGCTGGTGATCCACCACTTCGGATCCAAGGAGAAGTTGCGGGCGGTGTGCGATCAGCACGTGGCCGCCCTGGTGGCAGAGGCCAAGCAGGACTCGGTCGGCGCGGACCCCGGCGGCACTCTGCTCAGCCAACTCGCGATGATGGATTCCTACGCCTGGTTGGTGGGGTACATCATGCAGTCGTTCGCCGGCGGCGGCGCCCTGGCCAGCCACCTGTTCGACATCATGGTCGCCGATGCCCAGGAGTACATCGCCGAGGCGGTGCGCCTGGGGACGGCGCGGGAGAGCGTGGATCCGGCTGCCCGCGCCAAGTTCCTGACCAGTACCGGCGTGGGTTCGCTGCTGCTGATGATGCGACTGGAGCAGCCCGGCCCGGACGCCGATTACGCGGCACTGCTGCAGCGCTGGAGCGCCGAGTTCATGGTTCCCGCGCTGGAGTTGTACAGCCACGGCTTCTTCACCGACGACTCGGTGCTCCAGACCTATCTGGACCATCTGGCCGAGACCGGAGCAGGCCCGGCAAACCCGTGATCCCGGGGCAGAATAGTGCCGTGCTCGATAGTGCTGTCCTCGAACCGGTCCACTCCCACGCGTGCGCACTGGCGATCTCCGGTTGCGACCCGTGGGTTCGCTGGCCGCTGCCGACCGATCCGGCGCCCCGGATGTGGCGCAGTGAGTTCGCACTCGCGGTGGAGCGCGAGGGCGGGCGCCGTCACAGTCTGACCGTGATCCCGCTGCCGGGCGCTCCGGACCCGGAAGCCGCGGTCGAGGCAATGATCGCCCGGGCGGTCGACACCGGCCTCATCGGCGAACTAGGGGTGCTGGGCGTATCCGTCCCCCAGCCCTATGTCGGGGCGCTCGAGCGACAGGTTCGGGTGGATGGCGGCGGGGACTGGGAGTGGATGTGGACCCTGGCCGCACCCGCGCCGTTTGCGGCCGAGGCAGGGCTACTGCACCTGGATGACGCGGACGATGCGGCCGAGATCCTCCGACTCGCCACCGCCCACTCCCCCACCGCCGAGGGCGAGCCGGGTACCGGGCTCAGCGAGGTCTGGATCGGCGCGCGGGACCCCCAGGGCGCCCTGATCGCCGTCGGGGCGATGCAGCGACTGCCCTCCGGTGTGCCCTACCTGGCCGGGATCGTGGTGGATACTGCGCACCGCGGCCGGGGGCTGGGGGCCGCGGTGACAGCCGCGTTGACCCGGGTTGGTCTGGATGATGCCGGGGTGTGCGCACTGAGCATGTACTCCGACAACCCGATCGCCCGGCGTACCTACCACCGCTTGGGCTACCGCACCGCGTGGGCCTGGGCTTCGCGTTCGCTGGCTACCGGCGCGGCCTGACCGGAACAATCCCACGATCGGTGGCGTTACCCCGATCCCACCCCCTGTGCTTCTGGCGGCCGCTGACCAGCTGCCGGCAGGCCCGACGCTCCTGTGAGGTTCGATGACGCACGCCCGCGCCACCACCGATACCGCCGCCGCCAACACAGACACCACCGACGACGCCGCCGCCCAGCCTGCGACCGGCCGCCGACTGCCGCCCTTACCGAGCACGGCTGCGCAGGCCGAGAATCTGATCGCGTTGGGAGTGCCCGAACTTCTCCGTCTCGACGCCGAACAGGTGCGCGGACTCGCTGCGGATGCCCTTCCCGAGGCAGAGACCGGCCCACCACTTCTGGTTCTACCCGGCGCACCGGTCCCGAAACTGGCAGCGCTGATGCGCCGCGGCACCAAGCCCGGGTTCGTGGTGCAGGACATGACCGACGTGGATGACTTCACCCCCACCGGTGTCGAGGTGCCCGAGACCCCCTACCTGCTCACCGACCCGGACCGCGGGGACCACCTGCGCAACGCCAGCCCGGCGGAGGCTCATGAGAGCTTCACCGCCGAAGGTCGCACTGCACTGACCGTGACCGAGGGCATCTTCTGGGTACTCGCCCAGACCGAGGCACTGGAGCCGAACCACTGCTTCATGACGATCGCCTCCCGGTTGCGCAAGCCCAATGGTCGCTTCGACGCCCGCACCCCCGCACTATGGATCTCCGGCGGCACCGGGCGCGATGGGGCGGAGCGCAAGAACGCGCCCAAGGTCGGCTGGTGCTGGTGGCGCAACCGGCACACCTGGCTCGGCATCGCCTCAGCCGCGCACCGGGTGCCGCTGAATCGAAGCCGCACCTCCGAGTGTCATGACGTGACATCGGCTCGAACTGCTGTTCGAATGGGGTGATGCGATGGTCAGCACAGCAGATCGACGACTCCCGCGCCCTCCTCCCGATGCGGGGCCTGATCCGCAGCGTCCGCACCCCGGAATTCGACGGCGTCACATTCCACGAGGTGGCCTGCAAGTCGGCGCTGAACAAAGTGCCGAGCACCTCGCAGATGCCGTTCGGTTGGACGATCAACCCCACCCGGGGCTGCCTGCACCGGTGCACCTACTGCCTCAGCCCCGACACCCTGATTCTCATGGCGGACGGGCGTCAGAAGTTTCTTCGCGACGTGAAGGTAGGCGACAGGGTGGTCGGCACATCACCCCAGGGCAAGTACCGCCGATACGTCGAGGCCGAGATCCAGGCGGTATGGAGCACGGTGAAGCCCGCCTACCGGGTCACGCTCCGAGATGGCACCCAACTGTCCGCGAGCGGCGACCACCGCTTCTTGACCGAGCGTGGCTGGAAGCACGTGGTCCCAGCTGAGCCTGGTGGCGGGCAGCGCCCTTACCTCACGAGCAACGACCGCCTGATGGGGTTCGGCGCGGGAGACGCGCGGTACGCAACACCTGCCCGTGAAGGCTCCGCTGACTACCAGCGTGGATACCTGACCGGAATGATCCGGGGCGACGGCATGATGATCGACCGCACATACTCCCGCCGCAGCACGGGGCGTCCATACCGGGTCACGATATTCCGCCTGGCTCTCGCGGATCCCGAGGCTCTTGAGCGCAGTCGCCGATATTTGGCGCAGGCGGGCATTGGCACAGCCCTGAAGCCCTACACCCCCGCGACCGTCAACCGTCGACCTTTGAACGCCTTGTACACCTCCACGCGGACGAACTATGCGGCCATCAAGAGCATGATCGAGTGGCCCGCGGCTCCTGGACTGGATTGGTGGAAGGGCTACCTAGCGGGCTTCTTCGACGCGGAAGGCTCCTACTCCGGTGGGACCCTGCGCTTCTCCAACAGCGATGAGGAGATACTGACAATGGGACTTGAAGGCCTTGAGCGCGTCGGAATCCCAGGGGTTCTGGAACGAAGGGGTGCTGGGAGAGCCTCGACCATTCGAATCCCAGGTGGTCGGGCCACACATCACCGCTTCTTCCATCACATCGGCCCCAGCATCACCCGGAAGTTGAACGTCGTAGGGGACGCCGTGAAGACCTCCAGCGACCTGCGCGTAGAGTCTGTCGAGTTCCTCGGCGACGACCAGGATCTGATCGACATCACCACCAGCACCGGTGACTTCATCGCAAACGGTGTGATCAGTCACAACTGCTTCGCCCGCAAGACCCACGAGTACCTGGACCTGGATTCCGGACAGGACTTCGACACCCAGATCGTGGTGAAGACCAACATCGTGGAGGTGCTGCGGGCCGAACTGGCGCGGCCGTCCTGGCAGCGCGAGCACGTGGCTCTGGGCACCAACTCCGACCCGTACATGCGCGCCGAGGGCCGTTATGAACTGATGCCCGGGATCATCGAGGCACTGGCGCAGTCCGGCACGCCGATCTCGATCCTGACCAAGGGTCCGCTCCTGCGCCGCGATCTACCACTGCTGGCGACCGCGGCTCCCGACACCCAGATCGGGGTGTCACTGGCGTTCATCGATCCACACCTCCAGCAACTGGTCGAACCGGGCACTCCCCCGCCGAAAGCACGCCTGGGCCTGATCCGGTCGGTGCGCGAAGCCGGACTGGATTGCCACGTGCTGGCCATGCCGATCCTGCCGTGGCTGACCGACGGCGATGAGCACCTGGAAGAGTTGTTCACCGCGGTGCACGCCTCCGGGGCGCAATGGATCAGCGCCGGTCCGTTGCACCTGAGACCGGGAGCGCGGGAATGGTTCATGCGCTGGCTCGCCGCCGAGCGCCCGGACCTGGTGGGCCGCTACCGGCGCCTGTACTCCGGGTCTTCCTACGTGCCCAAGGACTACGGCCGATGGCTCTCCACCCGGGTGGACCGGTTACGCCGTCGGCTCGGCTTCACCAGACCAGAGCGATCAACCGGCGACGACGACGCACCGGACCGGTGGCAGCGCGCACCGGAGCGGGCGGCCCCGGTCCCGGGCGCCCCGGCCGGCACCGAGCCGGCCCAGCCGGTGCTGTTCTGACCCGCCCGCCATCCCCGGCGCCCAGGCGGGGGGGAATACAGGGGATGGGCGACTGTTGTACCACGTGCGACTGTTTTCCCGATCGAGGAGCCTTCTTGTCCACCATCGACATCACCACCGAGAACTTCAGCGAGACCATCGAATCCAACGACATCGTGCTCGTGGACTTCTGGGCGGACTGGTGCGGACCGTGCAAACAGTTCGCCCCCATCTACGACAAGGTGTCCGAGGCGAACCCGGACGTGACGTTCGCCAAGGTCGACACCGAGGCCGAGCAAGCCCTGGCGGCACAGGCCCAGATCACCTCCATCCCCACCCTGATGGCCTTCCGCGAAGGCATCCTGGTGTTCAACCAGGCCGGCGCGCTGCCGGAGAAGTCCCTGACCGAACTGGTCGGCGCCGTCAAGGACTTGGACATGGATGAGGTCAAGGCCAAGGTTGCCGAACAACAGGCCGGCCAGCAGTCCTGACCCAGGGCCCCGCACCCCGCGTATATCAATGACTTGACACACGCCACGCCATCGCCACACTTCTTCTGTACCAGTTAGTTGATACACAAGGAGGGTGGCGATGGGTGCTCCGGCCCTGATGGTCATCATCGGCACGGCGGTCGCATTGACCACGATCGGCTGGTCCGCCCGGTCGATGATGCGCCCGAACCCGTCCCTTCCCGGTCAAGCGGCTCAAGCGCTACGGGCTGCGGGCCGGCGCACCATGACCGCACTCGTGGCCACGGCGGCCACCATTGCGGGCTTCGCCCTCTGGATCGCTCTCGAGCCGGGGTCGACCGCACTGCCGATCGCACTGGCACCAGCGATATCCGCAGCGGTCGGCGTGGGTGTCTACAGCCTGCTGCCGCAGCGCTGGGCCGAGGGCCCCGACACCGCAGTCACGCCCACCCGGACAGCGTCCCTGGAACCACGCACCTGGTGGAACCAAAGTCCGCGTCTGCCCCGTGCGCTGCTGATCGGTTCCTTGGCCGCCACGCTCGGGCTCCTGGTAGTCGGCGGTGTGACCAGTTCGGTGGATGAACACGGCAACCCGGTGCTGAGCCGGGAGTTCGCCGGTGGCACGATGCTGGTCAGCGCCGGCCCCTACCCGGGGTGGCACTATGCGGTCCCGTTGATCGCCGCCGTCACAGTCCTGGCGGGCGTCACCATGGTGGCGATGCGGCGGCTCAACACCACCGCGGCGCTGCCCGGACCCGGACTTGCCGGGGCCGACGCCGCATGGCGCCGTGGCAGCGCCTCCGTGGTGTGCCTGATCAGCCTCGCCGGGCTCAACCTGACGCTGGGTGGAGTGGCGTTCATCGTCGGGTCGGCGGTTCACGGCGTGCACCAGAACGTTGCCTCGGCGTGGTCGGTGGCCGGTGCCGGCCTGATGATCGGCGGGGCGGTGGCAGTGCTGACCGCTGCGCCCGCGCTCACGCTGGCGGTGCTGCGTTCGGTGGACCTGACCAACCGCGCGGTGGACGCCGCATCGACCATCGGCACCACTCGCGCCGGCAGTGCGGCCGGCACCGGCGGGATGGCCCCGAGGTGATCTCCCTCGATCCACACAGCGGGGTGGCGCCGTTCGAGCAGATCCGGGCCCAGGTCGCCGATCTGATCCGGGCGGGAGACCTCGCCGCCGGGCATCGGCTGCCCTCGATCCGCCAACTCGCTGCCGACCTGCGCACCGCGCCGGGAACCGTGGCCAAGGCCTACGCGGCATTGGAGGAGGCCGGCCTGGTGGAGTCATCCAGGTCACGCGGAACGCGGGTCCGCCCCGGTCAGGCGCTGGACCGGCAGACCCAGGGGGCGGCGCAGGAGTTGGCCCGCGCGGCTCACCGGCAGGGGCTGAGCCTGGAGCAGGTCCTGGGCGCGGTCCGTGCCGCGTGGCCGCATTAGCACCAAGCGGGTAGCCGCACCTGCAGACGGCGTGATCGCGGGACAACCCCCCCAGGGCGTTGCCGCAACTCGGCGCCGTTGCCGGGTTGCGGCCTCGCGTCCCGGGGGGTGAATCCCCGGTGCGCCCGAAGGCGCATACCCATGCACCCATGTTTCGGCTCCGGATTCCACCCTTAGCGCCGTAGAGTTACAGATTCGTGATCTCGGGCACAGTGCGTGAGCGGGACGAATCAAGGCCGCCGGGTTGCTTCAGGTGAGCACCGCCACCGGGCACGGTGCGTGGTGCAACACCCCGTGACTGATCGAGCCGAGCAGCATCGATCGGGCGGTTGAGCGGCCTCGCGAACCCACCACCAGCATCGAGGCGTCCTTGCCGGCCTCGCGCAGCGCATCCGCCGGGTGGCCCCGCATCACCGTGCGATTGACCTTCAGGTCGGGGTACCGGGTACGGATCGGGCCCACCTGCTTCTCCAGGTCGTTCTCGGCCTCGGTCACAATCCCCTCCAACCAGGTTCCGTAGGTCTCGACCGGTCCGAACCACGGCGGTTCGGTCACCACCCGCACCGGCTTGAGCGCGACGCCCTGTGAGTCGGCCTGGGACGCTGCGAACGCCAGGGCGCGGTCGGACTGCTCCGAGCCGTCCACCCCCACGACGACCGGACCCGAAGCCGCACCCTGCTCGGGCACGATCACCAGTGGGGCGCCGGAGGCGATGGTCAGGCTCCGGCTGGTGGAACCGAGCACCATACCGGCGAAGCCGCCCCGGCCCCGCGACCCGGTCACTACCAGGTGGGCGCCGATGGACTGATGGGTCAGTTCCTCGACCGCATCGCCCACCCGGAGCACCGCCTCCACCTGCAGGTCAGGATGCTGTGCCCGCGCTGCGCTCTTGGCCTCGGCCAGCACACCCATGGCGTGCTTCTCCTGCTCGGTGTGCAACTGGGCGTCCTGCGGGCGCACGTCCGCCCACTGCTCGAACACCGTGACAATCCGCAACGGTATACCCAGGCGGTGTGCCTCGCCGGCTGCCCACGTCACCGCACTCGCGGCGTGGGGTGATCCGTCGGTCCCGACGACAATCTGCTGACCAGCACTCATGATGTCCTCCCTTTCACCGGGGTCCTGACGACGTCCGGTACGTCCATTGCATCGTGACGGCAGCGCCGGCGCCAGTGTCGAAGGTCCCGGTCCTGTGTTCCCAGGCAGCGATAGCCGGCATCATCTTGGCCCTTCATCGATAGGCTGCTTGCGTGAAGGCAGTCGTGGTACACGCCAAGGGTGATCTGCGGATCGAGGACAGGCCGGACCCTGAACCCGGTCCCGGCCAGGTGCTGGTTGCCGTGCACTGGGGCGGGATCTGCGGTTCGGACCTGGCCTATGTGAACCACGGTGCCTCCGGGACCGCGATCCTGCGCACGCCCCTGGTGCTCGGCCATGAGATCGCCGGCGAGGTGGTCGGAGTGGGGGCGGGGGTCTCCGAGCAGGTGGTGGGCACCCGGGCCGCCATCTATCCGCCCACGCCGGTGAGCGGTGAACCGCTTCCGGACCGTCTGGCCGGGCGCACCAACCTGCATCGCCGGGTGAGTTACCTCGGCTCGGCCGACCCGCACACCGACGGCGGGTTCAGCCAACTCCTGGTGGTGCGCACCGATCAGGTGCGGGCGCTGCCGGCGAATGTGGACACCCGCACCGGTGCGCTGGCCGAACCGATGGGCGTGGCACTGCATGCCATCCGGCGAGCCGAATCGGTGCTGCCCGGCGGGCTTGCCGGGCGCGAGATCCTGGTGAACGGCTGCGGGCCGATCGGGTTGCTGGTCATCGCCCTGGCGAGGCACCTGGGCGCCGGACCGATCACCGGCGCCGACCTCACGCCGTCGGCCCTTGACCTGGCACGCGCCCTCGGCGCGGACCAGTGCGTGCAGGTGCCCGGCGAGGCGCTACCGGAATCGGAAGTGGTGTTCGAGGCCTCCGGTGCACCCGCTGCCCTGGGCGGGGTGCTGGGAGCCACGGCCCGTGGCGGGCTCATGGTGCAGGTGGGCAACCTGCCGGCGGCACCGGCGCCGAGCGCCCTGGGGGCACTGGTGAGCCGTGAGATCACCTGGCTGGGGTCCTACCGGTTCACCACCGAGATGACCGAGGCCATCGAACTGCTCGGGCAGGGCCTGGACGTGAGCGCCCTGATCACCCACACCTTCGACCTGACACACCTCGCCGAGGCGTTCGCGACGGCGACCGACCGGCAGTCCGGATCGAGCAAGGTGCTACTGGACCTGAGTACCTGATCCCTCCGGCGGGATGCGGTTCACTCCTGCACCACCTCGACCAGCACCGCAAGGTGGCTGTGGTCCAGGTCCTTGGTCGCCGTGACCAGCATGACCTCGCCGTCGGCGGCCAGCGCGCGCAGGTCCGTGAGGGCCTGTGCGCCCTCCCCGCTCTCCAACTCGGCCCGGTAGCGGGAGGCGAACTCCTCGAACCGATCGGGTTCGTGACCGTACCAGCGGCGCAAGTCGTTGCTCGGGGCGAGGGCGGGCCACCAACGCCCGGTCCGTGGATCGTCCTTGCGTAGTCCGCGTGGCCAAATCCGGTCGGCCAGCACCCGGTAGCAGCCGGACTCCACCGGGTCATAGACCCTGCCGATGCGCATGCCCCGATCCTGCCAGGGCCTCTGCGAGACGGCAATCGCGCGATCGGGTCACCGCCCGGCCCGGCAGCGCTCCTCCAACTCCGCCACACCCAGGTCCGGGGCACTGAAGCCGAACACCCGCCGGGCCGGTTCCAGATCCATCGGGACCTGACGGCCCGTGAACTCCTGCGTGCGCGGGACGTCCGGTAGATAGGTGTCGAGCAGTTCGGTGGTGTCCTGCGGCATGCAGGTGGTCGGTGCCGCGACATAGGCCACGTGCACCCCGGGTTCCCGGGGTTGCAGGGCATCGACGGCGGCACGAGCGCCGTCCTCGGTGGTCAGGTAGGCCCACAGGTCCGCGGTGCCCTCGTCCGGATCGGCCCATTGGCCCGCGAAGGCATCGGGCAGGCGATCGCCGAACCCGCCGGTGAGCGGGTATCGCAGTGCCACGATGTCCAGGCCGTGGCGCCGGTGGGCTGCTCGGGCGGTCTCCTCATCGACCCACTTCGAGAGCGAGTACGGGTCGGCTGCCTGAGTGGGCGCCAGATGGTCCACCGGCACGTACGGCGGCTGCACCGGATGTGGGCTGAACCGGACCCCCAGGGCGTTGATGCTGGAGGCGATCACGACCCGGGAGATCCCTGCCGCCGCTGCCGCTTCCAGGACCACGTACGTGCCCGAGACGTTGCCGGAGAACACCACGTGGTCCTCGTCCACATCCGGCGTGGGCGCGGCCGCCAGGTGGATCACCGCGTCGGCGCCCTCGATCGCCTCGGCGACAACCTCGGGGTCCGCCGCCGAGCCGACCACCGCTCGATCGGTGTCCAGGTCTGGGTGCTCGCGCCGGTTCAGGGACGTCGAGCCGACTCCCCGCCGCCGCAGTTCAGCCAGCACCCCGGTGCCGATCAGCCCGGACGATCCGGTCACCAGGACATGGCGCGGTTCGGGGTGACGTGTGCCCATCACGATTCACCTTCCTGCTCACTGGCGGCCCGGGAGGTCGCCCGATGCGGGGTGACCGTGGAGGTCAGCAGCACCACCGCATCCTCCAGCGCGCCCAGGTCGTGCCGTACCGGCGGGATCACCACGTAATCACCGGCGCGCCCCACCCACACCCGCCGGTCGGTGCAGTGCAGGCGCACCTGCCCGCTCAGGACCTGCAAGGTGGCCTCATCCGGAGTGTCATGCTCACCCAGGTGCCGCCCGGCCCCCAGAGCGATCAGAGTCTGACGCAGTACGTGCTCACGTCCCCCGTGGATCGTCCGGGCCGCCCGCCCGGCCTTGTTACTGCGGGCCTTCTGCAGCAACGTGGCACCCAGATCGGCCAGCGGAACACTGTCCATGGATCCTCCTCGGGCTCCATCATGCCTGCTCCCGCAGCCCCTCGCCCGGGCAGGTACGCCGTCGGCACCTAATCGCTTGATGGATCCGGTGCCAGCGGGCGCAGGTGCGCCACGCACAGATCCGGCTGGGCGAACGGCACCAGGTCGGTGACCTCGGTGCCACTCCTCCACTCCCCCATGGCTCCCTGCATCAGGCCCAGGTGGAGCGAGCAGACCACGGTGGGGAACTCCGCAACCAGGTCCAGGAACGGGCAGTGCCGGAGGCCCACCGAGCCGGGCTGTCCCGGTTGCAGGTCGGGATCGAAATCCATCTCCTCCATCAGGTGCATCAGGCGCTCGGTCCCGGGCGGAGCGCCCACCACAGTTTCCTCATCCGAGGTGACCGGGCCTCCGAGTTCCTCCGCGTGTGCGGCGCCCCAACGGCGCCCGGCCGCGATCGCTCGGGCCCGGGGATCCGGGCCGGCCGCGATGTCCTGGGCCAGGATGCGCGCCAGTACCCGGTACTGGGTGGGGCCCGAGGGATCCATGCCCGGCACCGCGCGGAAGAGTGCCGCGGGACGGCCCGGCCCTGTGGGCTTGCCGACGACCTGCTCCACCTGGCCGGTTCGGCTCAATGCCTCGAGGTGGAACCGCACGGTGTTGGGATGGACGCCGAGTTGCTCGGCGATCCCGGCGATGCTCAGCGGCTCCTCGGCACTCTTCAACGCCCGGAGCACCTGCGCGCGCCGGCCGGGGCGAGCGGGACGGGCCCGCTGGGTGGGCCGGATAGACGATTGGGCGGTTCGCTGCGTGGCCGGTTGGGCCCGCTGGGTGGGCGTCACGAGAGGCCCCCCGGGTCTGCCGGCAGGCCCCTGACCAACTCGGTGTCGCCGTCCAGCGCTCCGATCCGGGCAGCGCCACCCGGTGAGTGCAGCGGCTCGGACTGGCCCGGCAGTGTCTCGGTGAAGAAGGCGGCGTTGTCCTCCAAGTAGGCAGCGAACGCGGAGGGCAGATCGTCCTCGTAGTAGATGGCCTCCACCGGGCAGACCGGTTCACAGGCTCCGCAGTCCACGCACTCGTCGGGCTGGATGTACAGGCTGCGGCCACCCTCGTAGATGCAGTCGACCGGGCACTCGTCCACACACGAGCGGTCCTTGACGTCCACACATGGCTGAGCGATCACGTACGTCATACCCACAGTTTACACAATCAGCCTTGGAGGAACTCGCGATCGACGCCCCGTGGTGAGCCGGCTCACCGGCACTTGGCGTGGGCCGGGTTCAGCGGCCACAGTGGGGGTATGCCTGAGGACCTGATCCAACTCCTGACCTACGCCGGTATTGCCCTGGCCATCGCGCTGGCCGTGGGCGTCGGCGTACCTGCGCTGGCGCTGCGGATGGTGGGGCGATGGCCATCGGTGAAGTACCTGGTGCGCCGGACCCGGGTGCCGTTCCTGGTGCTGGCGCTGGTGATCGCCACCAACGCCGTGGTAGCCGCGAACCGTCCTCGGGGGGAGGGGGCCGAACGGTGGGACCTGGTCGCCCACGTCCTGCAGGTGCTGTGGATCATCAACGTGGCCTGGCTGGTCACCGCGATCATCCTGTTCATCGTCGACGGTGTCGTGCACCGGGCCGGCAAGCGGATGGGAACCCGCGACGCGTTGCGGATGCAGACCCAGATGCACGTGACCCGCAGGGTGCTGCTGGTGCTGATGGTGGTCCTCACCGTGGCAGCAGTCCTGCTCACCTTCGAGGGCGTGCGTGCGGTCGGGGCGGGCCTGCTGGCCTCCGCGGGCCTGGCCTCGGTGGTGGCAGCGCTGGCGGCACAGTCCACGCTGAGCAACCTCTTCGCCGGCCTGCAACTGGCCTTCAGTGACGCCGTCCGACTCGATGACACGGTCATCGTCGAAGGCGAGTACGGCACGATCGAGGAGATCACCTTGACCTACGTGGTGGTCAAGATCTGGGACGAGCGCCGTCTGGTGCTGCCGTCCACCTACTTCACCGCCACCCCGTTCGAGAACTGGACCAGGCGCGATGACCGCATCACCGGCACGGTGTTCTTCGACCTCGATTGGCGGATCGACCTCGAAGGCCTGCGTGCGGAGTTCCACCGGGTGGTGAACGCCTCCGATCACTTCAACGGCCGCTCGGCGAACCTGGTCATCACCGATGCCAGCGCCGGCTACGTGCAGGTGCGCGCGAGCGTCAGCGCCGACGACCCCGACGCGGTGTGGTTCCTGCGCTTGGACGTCCGGGAATCCCTGGTGAAGTGGCTCCAGGAGCACAACCCCGAGGCGCTGCCACAGACCCGCGTGCGCATGCTCCCCGAACCCGGCCGCGCGACCGGCGCCAGGCAGGACGCCACCACTGCCGGAGCAGCCGGGAACACCGGTGGCCGCACGGGTGGGTCCATCACCCGGGGCTGAGTTCGACCCCGGGCTGAGGTCAGTGGCTCGCCTCCACGATGTAGCGCAGGAGCGCTGGATCGGTGGAGGTGATCCGCTCCACCTCCTCGCCCCCGTCGCATCGGCACAGCGCGATCCGCACCGATGTCTCTCCGCGAGCCACGACCTCCCAATCGCCGCCGGCGTTCTCCCAACGGCGCAGTACCGCCAGATCGTGGGAATCGCCGCTGGGTACCTGCGTCATCGCTGGTTCCTCCTGGACCGTCGCATCGTCGCTGTCGAACAGACCCGAGCCAACCGGGTATCGCACCACCTTACGCCCGCTTGGAGCCCAGGTCCCCCGAGTTGTCCCGAGCGTTCGGCCGGTCTGGCTGGATTGCCTCACTCTCGTCGTTCATCTTCACTGACCGCTTCCCGGTGCCGGGCGCGGATCATTCGGCCGGGCGCATTTCACCGGGTCGGCTCGAGCCGGACCACCACCGACTTGTAGACCGGGGTGCCCGAGTCGATCGCGGTGTCATCCAGCGGCACCAGTACGTTCGTCTCGGGGAAGTAGGCTGCGGCGCACCCGCGCGGGGTGTCATAGACCACCACCCGGAACCCGGGGGCCCGGCGCTCCGAACCATCACGCCACTCCGAGACCAGGTCCACCAGGTCACCGTCGGCAAGTCCGAGTTCGGTCAGGTCGGCCTTGTTCACCATGACCACCCGTCGCCCTCCGGTGATCCCCCGGTAGCGATCATCCATCCCGTACACGGTGGTGTTGAACTGGTCGTGGGAGCGCAGCGTCTGCAGTAGCAGCCGCCCCGGTGGGACCCGCGGCCACCACAGGTCGTTGCGGCTGAATGTTGCCCTGGCGGTCTTGGTGTCGAAGGTGCGCACGTCGTGGGGACCGTGGGGCAGGCGGAATCCGCCGGGGTGGTCCAGCCTGGCCTCGAAATCGGTGAACCCGGGTACCACGGCCTCGATGTGGCGCCTGATCAGCCGGTAGTCAGCCGCCAGGTGCTCCCAGTCCGCCTCCGGCGCACCGGGAAGTGGACGGCCCCGGAAGTCGGTGAACAACTCCCGGGCGATCCCGCACACGATGGCGATCTCCGAGCGCAACTGCTTCGACGGCGGCTGCAGGTGACCGGAGGAGGCGTGCACCATCGACATCGAGTCCTCCACGCTGACCCGCTGCCGCCCTCCGGCCCGGACGTCCAGGTCCGAGCGCGCCAGACAGGGCAGCAGCAGCGAGGCCCGTCCCGGCACCAGGTGGGTGTGGTTGAGCTTGGTGGCTACGTGCACCGTCATCGCACATGAGGCCAGCGCGGCCTCGGTGACGGCGGTGTCGGGGGCGGACTTGACGAAGTTCCCACCCATCGCCATGAAGAATCGGACCCGCCCGTCGCGCATCGCCCGCACCGCGTTCACGGTGTCCACCCCGTGCTCGATCGGTGGGGTGAAGGAGAACTCGGCGCCGAGTGCGTCCAGGAAGGGCTGGGGCATCTTCTCGTAGATCCCCATCGTGCGGTCCCCCTGCACGTTGGAATGCCCGCGTACCGGCAGCAGCCCGGCCCCGGCCTTGCCCAGGTTGCCCTGCAGCAGGGCTACGTTGACGATCTCGGTGATGGTGGGCACCGCGTGCCGGTGCTGGGTCAGGCCCATCGCCCAGGCGAAGACGGTGGCCTCGGAGGCCAGCAGCAACCCGCCCAGTTCTTCGATCTGGTCCCGGCTCAGGCCGCTGGCGGTCTCGATGTCCGCCCAGTCGGAGGCTGCCAGACCGGCGGCGTAGTCCTCGAAGCCGTGGGTGTGCTGCGCCAGGAACTCCTCATCGATCGCCCCGGCCCGGCCCGGGGTGCGCCGGCCGGCCCGGTGGGCCTCGAGTAGGAACTTGCCCAGCCCCTGGAACAGCGCCAGGTCACCGGCCAGGCGGACCGGGAGGTGCAGATCGGCCAACTGGGTACCCCGCCCGAGCAGGCCCCGGGCGCTCTGCGGGTTCTTGTACCGGCCCAGGCCGGCCTCACGCAGCGGGTTGATCGACACGATCGTGGCCCCGTTCCGCTTGGCCTTCTCCAGGGCGGTGAGCATCCGCGGGTGGTTGGTGCCGGCGTTCTGGCCGGCGATCACGATCAATTTGCTCACGTGCACGTCGTGCAGCGTGACCGAACCCTTACCCTGGATCCACCGATGTGAGCTGGCGCAGGTCCGGCGTGTGAGAGCGAGAATGCCCCTCTGACCTGGGAAAATACGACTTGTTCAAGGCACGTATCCCACGCAAGAAGGGCATCTCGTAGATGCAACTATCTCATAGGTCGCCGGTAGTTTCGGCGAGGTTCGATGACCCCAATCTCGTGTCGGCCGCTGGGCTGGTGCCGTTGATGGCCCTGGCCCGTAAAGCCGACCTGAGTGTTCTGGCGCAGGAGCGGTTAAGTATCGCTGGTGACAAGGGTGCCAATGCTGGTGC